>NZ_CAMLJP010000054.1 GCF_946480385.1 uncultured Azospirillum sp. | reverse complement strand
TAAGACGTGGGAGAGTAGGTCGCCGCCAGGTCACTCAGGCTCAAGAGACGCTCAACCAAAGCACAAGCTTGCATCGTCACACCACATCGAAACGCCCCGACTCCCACGAGCCGGGGCGTTTCGGCGTTTTCGGCTCGATCCCGATTCCCAGGCATCGGTCGTCGCACCAGCACATCCTCTTTGGTCCTGCATCATTGCGAGGATCTCCCCGCCTGCGCGTGCATACGGCGGTGATAACATCCGGCAATTATCTGCAAACCACAATAATGTCGTTAAAAATTGATAGATTATACGAATCTCTCATTGAAATTGCATTGGTGCTCGATGTTCGCCTATCATGCGGATGTCTAATTCGCGTGACGTTCTCCTGCGTTTATGATGGGGGCTTAGGTGAGCAAAGAAGTTGAGATAGCTGATAATATTGCCACCAATGCTCTGGTGCGGGCGACGCAAGGGAGCGCATCGGTTCCTCCGGCCGCCGCTCCGGTGGAAGTCGACAACACGACCTTCCGCGGAATCGTATCCGGCGATGCCGAGTTGAACTTCACCTGGTCCGCCTTCCTGATCGATTCTCTGGTGGAGGTCGGCTGCACCCATGCGGTGATGTGTCCGGGCGCGCAGATGGCGCCGCTGGCGCTCGCCTGCCGCGCCAATCCCAAGCTGAAGGTCTCGGTCGTTATCGACGAGCGGTCGGCCGGCTTCTTCGCGCTTGGCCTGTCGAGCGTGACGCAGAGGCCGACGATCCTGATCTGCACGTCGGGCTCCGCGGTGGGACAGTTCTATCCCGCCGTGATGGAGGCGAATTATGGAATGATTCCGCTGATCGTCATCACCGCCGACCGTGCCCCGGAGAACCAGGACCGGAGTTCTGCGCAGGCGATCGACCAGATCCGCGCCTTTGGCCAGCATGTGCGGGCGTCCCACAACATCCAGCTTCCCGATGCCAGCATCGATTCGCTCTCGCCGCTGGTTTCCCGCATCTATGAGCAGGCGACCGGCGCCACCCCCGGCCCGGTGCATGTGAACCAGGCGTTCCGCGACCCGCTGGTGGCGAAGCTCCGCAACAAACGCCCTGTTCCCACGCCGCCGGTGGTCTCCAACCCCGTCCTGACGGTCAATGCGGACCACGCACGACGGTTGGCCGAGTCCCTGGCCGGACGCCGCGGCGTGATCGTCTGCGGCGCCAGCGAGATCGATGAGCCGGGCTTCCCCGCCGCCATCTATGAGCTGTCGCGCCGCCTCGGCGCTCCGATCATCGCCGATCCCTTCAGCAACCTCAGGTTCGGTGCGCCAAGCGACGTTACAGTGATCGCGCGTGCCGATTCCTTCCTGAGGGCGACGCGCTTCACCGACACCCACAAACCGGATTGGGTGATGAATTTCGGCGGACCGCCGATTTCGAAGCCGGTGCTGACCTATCTGCAGAACACCAACTGCAGCGACTATATCGGTGTCGATCCGACCAACAAGTGGCAGGATCCGATCCTGCGCATGACCGAGATCGTGCGCGCCAGCCCCGAATCCCTATGCAAGGCGCTGGTGTCGTCGGGCGGTCTGCGTCCCGCGCCGGCGTCCTGGGCGCAATCCTTTGCCGCCTGCGACGCCTATATCGACGGCCTGTCGCGCAGCGCCTTCGATACGATCTTCTGGGAGGCGCCGATCCTGCGGCGAATGGTCCAGGCGACGCCCGAAGGGGCCGTGTTCTTCTGCGGCAATTCCATGGCCGTGCGCGACGCCGACAGCTTCTCCGGCCGGACCGATGCCCGGCTGCGCCTGTTCGCCAACCGCGGCGTGAATGGCATCGACGGCTCCATCGGCACACTGATCGGCGTCGCGGCGGCGCAGCGCCCGAAGAAGACCCTGTCGGTCATCGGCGACATGGCCTTCTCGCACGATGTCGGCAGCCTGCAGCTTGCCGGCGATCTCGACATCGTGCTGGTCGTCCTGAACAACGGCGGCGGAGCCATCTTCGAATATCTGCCGACCGCGAAGACGCCGGAGGTCATGGACTTCATCTCTCCGCCGACGCTGAACATCGGGCTCGCGGCGCAGGCTTCCGGCTGGCGGACATGGCGGGCCGGCGATCTCGCGGAGTTCAACGGCGCGCTGGAGGAGGCGATGGCGGCCCGCGGTCCCTGCCTGATCGAGGCGGTCATCGACCGCAAGGAGAGCGTGCGCCAGCACAAGCTGTTCTGGGGCGCCGCCGACGGCATCAACGCCATCATCCGGCTGCGCGGACCGGAGGGGATGACCATCACCTTCGGCGTTCCGCAGATCACCGAATCCGACAAGTCGGCGGTCGAGTTCGATCCGAACATCACCGACTGACGGCGCGGCAGCGACCCCATGGACGGCCATCGAACCGAGACGGCGCGCGAGGCGGAGGACGAGAGGTCCGGGACCGCGTCCTCCTCCCCGCTGCCAATCCTGCCGCGGGAGCGGGCGGCGATTTTCCTTCTGGGCTTCGCGGCGTTCCTGCCGCTCTATGCTCCCCAGTCGGTCCTGCCGCAGCTGGCCCGCAGCTTCCAGGCCAGCCCGGCGGAAACCGGGGCGGTGATCGGGGCGACAACGCTGGCCGTCGCCCTGTCGGCACCGCTGGCCGGGCCGCTGACCGACCGGTTCGGGCGCAAGCGCTCGATGCTGGCGGCCATCGCCATCCTGGTTCCGCTGACGCTTCTGCTGACGCTGTGCGGCAGCCTGAGCGAGCTGCTGGCCGTCCGTTTCAGCCAGGGCATCGTGCTGCCGGCGCTGTTCACCGGTGCCGTCGCCTATATCGGCACCCGCTGGGAGGGCACCCGCGGCGCGTCGGTGACCGGCATGTTCGTCACCGGATCGGCCATCGGCGGCTTCGCCGGGCGGTTCGTTTCCGGACTGGTTGCCGACATCGCCGGCTGGCAGAGCGGGTTCGCCGCCCTGGCCGCGGTTTCGGCGCTCTGCGCAGTCTTCGTCGCGCTCTGGCTGACGCCGGACCGCGGCCGCGGGACCGGGTCGATCCTGAGCAATTTCCGCGGCATGCGGGAGCATCTTCGGGATGGCCGGATTCGCGCGGTGAGCCTGTGTGGCGGCACTGTCCTGTTTTCGATGACCGGATGCCTGTCCTATCTGGGATTCCATCTGGCGGAGCCGCCGTTCGAACTGACGGCGGCGGGGATCGGCCTCGTCTTCCTGGTCTATCCGCTCAGCGCGACCGCCCCGCTGGTCAACAGCCGGCTGCTGCGCCTGCTGGGAACCGGCAACGCCTATCGTGTCGCCTTCGGCGTCTGCGCGGTCGGGCAGCTGCTGCTCCTGCTGCCCGATCTGACGGCGGTGGTCGCCGGGACCGGAATCTTCCTGGGCGGGGTGTTCCTGTGCCAGTCGCTGGCGCTCGGCTATGTCGGCCGGGTGGCAACGACGAACAAGGGGGCCGCCGCCGGGCTCTATGTTTGCTGCTTCTATCTAGGCGGCAGCCTTGGTGCCATCGCGCCCGGCCTTTTGTGGAAAACCGCCGGGTGGCCCGGATGCGTGGCCCTGGTTCTTGCCGCACTCGCAACCGGTGCGCTCATTTCCCTGGCGATGCGCGAGCAAAATCGCCGCGCCACGGAGCCGGTCTGACTTTCCAAACCGGGAGCGCCCTTTCACCCTTCCCCCCATGGATGAGAAGAGCGCCATGATCCAATTCGCGAAACATCGGCGGACCATCGCCGAAGCCGTCACGCGCCGTCGCCTGCGTGCGGGCGCCGCCCTGCTCGCCGCGGGTCTGCTGGCGGGATCGCCGGCCCTGGCCGACACCACCGCCACTGGGGCGGCCAATGGAGCGGCCAAGCCGGCGACGGCGCGGTCCACGGTCCTGCTGCAGACTTCGACGCACGCCAACGGGGCTCCCATCGTCTATCCGACCGGCAAGCCGCTGGTCACGGTACGGGTCACGGAGATACCGCCGGGTGTCGACACCGGCGTCCACAACCACCCGATCCCGTTGATCACCTATATCCTGGCCGGCGAGCTGACCATCCGGGAGGTGACCGGCGCCGCCTATGTCTACAAGAAGGGTGACGCCTTCGTGGAGACGGCGGAATTCCATCACGGGGTCAACGAGGGCAAGGAGCCGGTCCGGCTGCTCGCCGTCTATCCCGGTGAGGTCGGGGCGCCGCTGTCGATCAAGCCGCCTCATTGACGCCATCGGCCGCCTGCGATCCCCGACCTGTTGGGATCGCGGGCGGCCGAGGCAAAAAAGAAGGCGCCGGAGCGGGATGTCCCAGCTCCGGCGCCTTACTGATTTTAGGCTCTCTGGTCGGCAATCGGCCGGATCAGGCGACCCGGATGCGGTCGGTGAAGGAGTTGACCTCCTCCTTCAGCAGCGAGGTCTGGTGGCTCAGCGTGCCCGAGCTTTCCAGCAGCATCTCGGCGGAGCTGCCGGCGTCGGTCGCCTTGTGCAGCACATGGGTGATGGAGCTGGCGACCTCCGTGGTGCCAAGCGCCGCCTGACGCAGATTGTCGCTGATTTCCGTCGTCGCCTGGAACTGCTGCTGCACCGCCCCCGAGATGCTCATGGCGATGCTGTCCATGCGGTCGATGGTTTCGCCGATCCGCTTGATCGCGTTCACCGCGCTGAAGCTGGTGGACTGGATGGCGTTGATCTGGACGCTGATCTCGCCGGTCGCGACGGTGGTCTGGTTGGCGAGCGCCTTCACCTCGTTGGCGACCACGGCGAAGCCCTTGCCGAACTCGCCGGCGCGGGCGGCCTCGATCGTCGCGTTCAGCGCCAGCAGATTGGTCTGCTTCGCGATGTTCTCGATCATGTGGACGACGTCGCCGATGCGGCCGGCCGCGTCGGCCAGCGCCGAGACGACTTCGTTGGTCTTGCGCGCCTCGTTGACCGCGTCGCGGGCGATCTCGGTGGATTGGGAGGCCTGACCGCTGATGGCGGCGACGGAATGGGACAGCTCCTCCACCGCTTCCGACACCATCTTGACGTTGATGCTCGCCTCTTCGGTGGCGGAGGCGCCCTGGGTGGCCAGTTCGACGGTCTGCTCGGCGACGCTGGCGAACAGGCGGGCGTTGGTCTCCACAACCTCGGCCTCGCGGATGACGTGCTGGACCACGTCCATGACCGTGCTTTCGAAGTTTTCGGCCAGGCTGTTCATGGCCTCGCGCTTCTCCTCCTCGTTGCGCAGCCGCTGTTCCTCCTGGGCGTTGCGCAGCCGCTCCATGTGGATGGCGTTTTCCTTGAAGACCTGGACCGCACGGGCCATGTCGCCGACCTCGTCCCGGTTTTCGATGGCCGGGATTTCGATCGAGGTGTCACCCTTGGCCAAAGCGCTCATGGCTGCGGTCATGCGACGGATCGGGCCGACGATCGATCTGGCGATCAGCAGCGCGAAGACGATGCCGGCAAGGACCGCGATGACGGGCGTGATGACGGCTTGGCGCCAGCTGGCGTCGAGCGCCTCGGCGGCCCGCACTTGGGTCTGGGTCTGCGTGTCGGAAAAGGCGGTGACGATGCTGCGGACGATCTGCTGCAGTTCGGACAGGATGTCGCGGATCCGCGCCTGCGATCCGATCAGCGTCTGGCTGCCGCCGATGGCGTCCTCCAACCCCTTGGTGAAGGTGACGAGCTGCGGCTCCATGGACGCGAGGAAGCGCAGAAGGCGCTTGTTGGTGATGACGGTCTTGGCTTCCTGGATCGATTCACGCAGGCGCGTCAGCTCGCCCTTGGTGGCGTCGGCGTCGTTCGGATCGAAGGTGGTGAAATAGCGGGCGGCGGCCATGCGGGTGGCCTGCAGCGCCTGCTGCAGGCGCAGCGTGGCCTGGAGTCCCGGCGCCTCGCCGATGTTCTGCGTGCCTTCCACCAGGGCCACGGCGGTGGTGTTTAACTGGGCGCCGACCAGGAAGGACTGGCCCACCCCGTCGCGGCGGCGGGTGACGGCGGCGACCGTCTCGTCGAAGGCGGCGCGGTAGCTGGCCGCGGCCTTCTGCAGGGCGCCGATGCTCGCGCGGTCGACCGTCAGGGCCGTGCCGGTGTCGGTTTCGGCGATCGCCTTCACGAAGACATCCACCTCCTTGCGCGCGCTGAGGAGGTCGGTCTCGGACTGTGAGGCGATGTAGTTCAGGACGGCGCGGTCCATGTGCTCGCTGATCTCGACCAGTCGAGCCGTGCTCATGGCGTCGTGACCGACCGATATGACCCCTTCCAGCTCGCCGCGGATGGTGTCGACGTTGTTCACAAACTGAACGCCCAGAAACACGATCAGGGCGATCGAGGCCATGAAGCCTGCGTATATTTTCTGCGAGATCTTCATGTGCGAGGCCAAACGAAACATGCGGACACCCGTTGTGAAAAACGTCGCTTGGACGGCGGCGCGGGATCGCGTCAGGAGGGCGGGGTGCCAAGGGGCGGAATGTCCAGGCCCGCCGGCCTCCCCGCAACTGTCGACGAACTTGGACGGCTACTTGGCGTTCTTGATCGCCATGATCTTTTCCATGGTGAACTGCTTGGCGGCTTCCTGATAGAACGGCTCAAGGGCCTTTTCGAAGGCCGCACGATCGAACTCGGTGGTGATGGTGATCGGCGACGCCTTGAGGACTTTCATCCCCTCGCGGTCGCGATTGCGCACGTATTCACGCGACGCCTTGCCGCCGGCGCGGGCCGCTTCAACGAAGGCGGTCTTCATCTCCGGCGACAGGTCGTCGAAGAATTCCTTGTTGATCAGGATGACGGCCGGCGAATAGGTGTGGTTACTGATCGTGATGTTGCTCTGCACTTCGTAAAGCTTGGAGCCGACGATCGTGGTGACCGGGTTTTCCTGGCCTTCGGCCTGACCGCTCTTCAAAGCGGGATAGAGCTGGGCGAAGGGCATGCTGAAGGGTTCGGCCCCCAGCGTCTGGAAGGCCTTCTTGAAGAGATCGCTTTCGGCGATGCGCATCTTCAGGGCCTTCATGTCGGCCGGGGTCTTGATCGGCCGGACCGAGTTGGTGAGCTGGCGGAAGCCATTCTCCGCCCAGGCAAGGGCGACGGTGTTGGTGTCCTTGAAGGAGTCGAGGAGCGAGGTGCCGATGGGGCCGTCCAGGACCAGGTCGGCGTGCGCCTCGTCACGGAACAGCAGCATCAGGTCCAGGATGCCGACATTCGGATTGAACTGCGCCAGCGCGCCGCCCGACGACGACAGCACCATGTCGATGGTGCCGAGCTTCACGGCCTCCAGCATGGCCGGGCCGGAGCCCAGTTCGCTGGCCGGATGTTCCTCGATCACATACTTGTTGTTCGTACGGCGCTGGATTTCCTCGTTCATCACCCGAATGGCTTCGCTGAACTGCGAACCCTTCGGCAGCACATGGCCGATCCGAAGCTTTTCCTGCGCCTGCGCGCCGCCCGTGGCCATCAGCAGGGCCGCGCCGATTACCAAACCCCAAAATGCTCTCATAACGAACCTCCGTGCGTGAACCGCTGAACCTGCACTAGAATTGCAGTGCCTATACCGTTTGGTGGTTGCAAAAGTAGAAAGCTGATGCTTTCAGGTCAAACCTATTTTAGCAATCCAGCGTATTGAAACCCTTTAAGCGAGAGCGATGAATAATTCATTACCGCAGGATCGGCGCTGCATTCTGGAGTATGCGTCTAAAGGTCGCAGAAATGTCAGGATATGCGCTGCATATCGGAGTACTTAGAAGATTGCCTGTCTTCAAAGGTGCCGTCGGTGTTTACGGAGGTGGGGAAGGTTCGAATTATTGGTTGAGCGCGCAACCCAAATGGTGGGTGTCGCCTTCTCTGTTCCACCGGTCGCCGAACGGGCAGCGGGACGAAAAGGGGGACGTTGGCGCCGGCTCGACCTCGCCTGCGCCAACGTCCCCCTTCCGCCGCATCCATGCCGTCACTGCGGAGCCGGCAATGTTGTGTCCGGTCTCAGCCGATCTGACGGTTCAGCCGGCAGCCCGCAACAACTCCTCCTGGGGTTCCTCCTGAGCCGGGGACGCGTCGAGGTCGGTCCATTGCAGCGACCGGAGGTAGCGGCTCGCCATGCGGCCCTGTTCGTTCAGGCGGAACAGGTGGAGCCAGCCGTTGTCGAACAGCGCGCGCAGGTCGGGATGGCGGGACAGCACCCCGTCGATCGCCTCCTGCGGCGCTTCCACCACCACCGAAAGCCGCAGCGGCTCATGCATGTGGCGCTCGCCGTCATGGACCGACTGCCAGGGCAGGCCGACGCGCAGGAGTCCGCCATTGCCCTCGACCACGCCGATGCCGCCGGTGACGTTGTGCAGCAGCTTGTTGCCGGCGCCGAACATGGTCGGCGCCACGGTGGAGCCGTAATATTGCAGGCTGATCCAACTCGCCACCACCACCGGTGCGGTCAGGATCAGTTCCAGCACCCGGAAGCCCTCGTCGTGCCGCCAGTCGTAGCTGTGCAGGAAACTGCGGCCCCGCAGATCGCGGCCGGCCGTGCGGCCGCGCGGCGCGGCGATGAAGGCGCTGCATCCGGCAAGGCCCCATTCGGGCCGGACCTCCGCCCAGTCGCGGCTGCGCCCGGCGATGTCGTCGGCACCATTGGCCCGCGGCAGGCGCAGCGCCCGCTCGCCCCGCGCGATGGCCCCGGCAGCGGCGAGCCAGCCGCGCACCCGCTGCAGGTCGGCGGCGTGGGCTGCCGAGGGATGGTCGGCGTCGTAGAGCGTCACCGCGTCGGTGGTGGTGTCGTGCAGCGCGCCGACGAACAGCGTGTCGTCCGGGATGATGATGCCCTGGCCGGCCAGCGCGGTCCGCACCTCCGCATCGTTGAGCAGGCCGGCGAGCAGGCGGGCGTTCGCCTCCCCCGAATAGCCGCCGCAGGCGCCGCATTGCAGGGCGCTGGCATGCGGGTTGTTGACGGTGGTGGCGCCATGGCCGGCGAGCAGGACGATCCGGGCGAAGCCGTCGGTCAGCGACATCGCCCGCAGGATGGTCGCCGCCATCCCGGCGCGTTGCTCCACCGGCAGTGCGGGGGCGAGGCGCGGGGCCGGGTCGTGGGACGCCTTGGCGCCCGGCAGTGAGAAGGAGTCGCGCAGCAGCTTGCCGGCATAGACCGGCCCCATCGCTTCGACGAAGGCGAAGGACGACACGGCTGCGAGCTTGAAGCGGCCCCAGGCGCGCTTCGCCCGCGCGGTCAGCCGGGCCTTGGCGTCGTCCGACAGGTGCGCATGTGTATGGTCATGCCCATGCTCGTGGTGATGGCCGCATTCGGTGGTCCGCGAGGTGGCGGCGGGGGTCAGCAGCACCGGGCAGCGCGCTTCGTCCACATCGGAGGCATGGCGGCGGTGCGACAGGGCGAGGCCGAAGAAGCCGGCGAAGCCGATGGTCTCGATGCCCGGACCGGTCGATTCCAGGGCGCGCCGGAACAGCTCCGACCGCACATCGATGCAGAAGGCGGCCTGGAGGGTGGGGCGCACGGGATGCGGCTTGGCCGGCTGGGCTTGCGCGAGCGTTTCCGCCAGCGTCCGCTGGGCGGCGCGGTCGGCGGCGTCCTGCAGGATGGCATCGACGATCTGGTCCGCCGTGGGCGCCACAGACTCGGCATGGGCGGCGCAGACGGCGCGCCAGCGCTCGGCGATCTGCTGCTCGTTGCGGTCGAAGAGCGCCTGTTCCCAGACCAGCCGGATCGCCAGGAAATCGGTCAGCGTCGAGTCATGGCCGCCGCCGAGTTCGGCCTGCCACAGCCGGTAGCGGGCGAACTGCGCCCAGCCACCGAGGCTCGCCAGAAGCTGGTGGAAGTAGGTTTCGCAGGCGGCGGTGGGAATGCCGAGCCGGGCGACGGCGGCGGCCAGCGCCTGCCCGGCGGTTTCCGGACCCTCGGCGACCTGCGTGGCGAAGCCGGTGAGGCCGAGGATCTCCGGCGTCAGGTCGTGGGTGGCGACGGCGCGCCAGGCGGCATAGGCGGACTTGCCCCGCGGTGCCGCCCACAGCGCTTGGCCCACGTCGAAATAGCCGGCGGCCCAGCCGCCGAACCGTTCGGCGATCAGACCCGGCCAGTCGGTGCCGGAGGCTTCGGCCGCAAGCTCGGCAACGGTCGGCAGGGCCTTCGGCGGTGGTGCCGCGGTTGCGGCGGCGGCCTTAAGGGCTTCGAGTGAGGCTGGGCGGTTGGCATGCGGGGAGGCCGACAGCGCGCCGGCGAGGTCGGCGTCGGTGATTGCGCCCGATGCGATCCGTTCCAGATACCAGGAGCGCGGCATGGTCACGGCGATGCCGGCGACCCGGCCGAGCCGGGCGGCGGTCTGGGCGAGGCTCTCGCCGCTCTGTCCCAGAAAGGGGTTGACGGCGACGCTGGAGGCGAGCGGCCAGACCGGCGGGATCGCACGCACGGCGGCGTTGGCGACGGCGGAAAGGGCGGGGTTGCGGGCCGCGGCGGCGTCGATGGGCTGGACGGCCGGCTGAGCGGATGATTGGGCGGTCATGGTGGGATCGTCCTTCCGGGATCAGGAAATCTTGCGCACGGACCAGCCGCCGAGCAGCCGGTCGAAGACGGCGTTGGCGTAAAGGCCGTTCGACAGGTGGACGCGCAGCCCGGCGGCGGCCGGATGGTAGGCCCACAGCGGGAACATCGACTGGGCGACGGCGACGAGGCCGAAGCTGACGACCACCAGCACCATCAGCGCCCATTCCAGCGGACCGGGGGCCGGCGTGTGCGGCAGCGTGCCGGTCAGCGCCCATTCGGCGACGCTCTGCAGCGCGAAGTAAGCGGTGGAGGCGGCGAGGGCGTAGAGCGCGGTGCGCCGGGTCAGGAAGGTCGGGGCGGCGCCTGCCAGCCCCTGCGCCAGCAGATAAGCGACACCGAAGATCAGGATGGCACCCAGCGCCACCGCCTGCGGCGGCTTGGCGGCGAAGCCGAACAGCGCGCCGAACAGAAGGTAAAAGGCGGCGTAGATCGCCAGCGCGGCGAGGAAGGCGCGGCCGACCGCGGCGCCGTTGGGGATCGCCACCGGGCCGGGCCGCCGGATCGCCGCCACCCCCTCCACCGCGCCGCCGGCGGCCAGGAAGGCGTGCGCCTTGTAGAGGGAGTGCGCCACGATGTGCAGCAGGGCGAGCGGGAACAGCGCCAGCCCGCATTGCAGGACCATGAAGCCCATCTGCGCCACCGTGGACCAGGCGAGCGAGGTCTTGACCGCCGGCTGGGTCAGCATCACCAGACCGCCGAACAGGGCGGTGAAGCCGCCGACGATCACCAGCACCGACAGCACGCCGGGCGCCAGCAGCATCAGGTCGGCGAAGCGGATCAGCAGGAAGCCGCCACCGTTGATGACGCCGGCATGCAGCAGGGCCGACACCGGCGTCGGCGTCTCCATCACCTCGGTCACCCAGCCGTGGGTGGGGAACTGCGCCGATTTCAGCAGGGCGGCCAGCGCGATCAGGCCGGCGGCCCAGACGGCAACCGCTGCACCCTGGCCGGCGCGGGCCATCTCGGCGATGGTGGCGATGTCGGAGGTGCCGTAGCCGGCGGCGAGCAGCACCGCGGCGCCGATCAGCGCGGCATCGCCGACCCGCGCGGTGATCGCCTTCTTGCGCGCCGCCCGCCGGGCGGTGGGCCGGTTCGGGTAGAACAGCAGCAGCCGGTGCAGGAACAGGCTGGTGGCGATCCAGGCCAGGACGAAATGGACGAGGTTGCCGGCCTGCACCAGCAGCAGGACCGAGGCCAGCGTGGCGCAGAGCCAGCCGGTGAAGGCGCCCTGCCGGTCCTCGCCATCCAGATAGGTGGCGGTGTAGCGGACGACGATCCAGCCGACGAAGGAGACCAGGGTCAGCATCGTCGCACTCACCGCATCGAGCCGCACCGACAGGCCGACGCCCGCGGCGCCGAGCAGCGGGCTGGTGCCGGCGCCGGTCAAGGCGAGCAGGCCAGCCGACAGCAGGGCGACGGCGAAGGCGGCCAGCGCCGCGCCCTCCGCCAGTCGCGGGACGGAGCCGGGGCGTCGGCCAGGAGTGCGGAACCCGGCGAATGCGGCCAGCAGGAGGGCTATGGGGCTGAGGAGCGGCAGGAGGTGTGCGAACAAAGCGGTCTCTCCGGAACAGCGTGAGGAGCCTGTCCCTTCGATCTAGCAGCGCCGCCGCTTCGAAAAAAATTCATTGTTCTCGGGATATCGTTCGGTAAAATCGAACGATGCGGGATTTGAATTATCACCACCTCTTCTATTTCCAGGCCGTCGCCCATGACGGCAACCTGACGCGCACGGCGGCGCGGCTGAACCTGACCCAGTCGGCGCTGTCGGTGCAGATCCGCAAGCTGGAGGAACGGCTGGGCCATGCGCTGTTCGAGCGCGAGGGCCGGCAACTCCGCCTGACCGAGGCGGGGCGGATCGCGCTCGACCATGCCGATTCGATCTTCGCGCTCGGCGAGGAACTGGTGGGGACGCTGAAGGAAAGCGGCCGGAGCCGGCGGGCTCTGCGGGTGGGGGCGCAGGCGACGCTGTCGCGCAATTTCCAGATTGGTTTCCTGCGGCCGATCCTGGGGCAGGAGGATGTCGACGTCATCCTGCGCTCGGGCAGTCAGGCCGAACTGCTGCAGGCGCTGGAGGCGCTGAACCTGGACGTGGTGCTGATGAACCGCGCACCCGCCGGCGACGCGGCATCGCCCTTCGTCGCCCACCGGCTGGCGGAACAGCCGGTCAATCTGGTGGGAACGCCGCACCGGGTCGCCGGCGGCGGCACCATCGCGGAGTTGCTGACCGGGCATCCGGTGATCCTGCCGACCACCGACAGCAGCGTGCGCACCGCCTTCGACGCGCTGGCCGACCGGATCGGCATCCGCCCGCAGATCGCCGCCGAGGTCGACGACATGGCGATGATGCGCCTGCTCGCCCGCGAGGATGTCGGGCTTGCCGTGCTGCCGCCCATCGTGGTGACGGACGAGCTGGCATCCGGCCGGCTGCACGCCGCCGACGTGCTGCCGGGGATCACCGAGACCTTCTATGCGGTGACGGTGCGGCGGCGCTTTCCCAACGCGCTGCTGCGGGTTCTGCTCAGCGCCTAACCGCTTCAGCCGGCGAGCGGTTAGGCAGTCCGGTCCTGGGAGAGGTTCAGCTCCTCGATCATGGTCTGGCGCATGACGAACTTCTGGATCTTGCCGGTGACGGTCATCGGGAACTCGTCAACGAAACGGATGTATTTCGGGATCTTGTAGTGCGCGATGGGGATAGTGTGTTGTGTTCAGCGCGTGGCCCGCTTGTAGCGGCGCGCATCAAGGGCGAACAGATTCACGAACTCCGTGGTGCCGTTGTCGAGCTTCGGCACCTAATACCGACTCTCTTATGAACTGACCTTCTGGAGCCAAGGAGGGAAGCAGAGTGATTTGATGCGGCCGGTTTCGGCGATGAGGGCGTTCCAGGCGTCGCAGCAAGCGTTGATGATGGCGTCTTGATCGGGAAAGACCCGCAGCGACATCAGCTTCTCACGTAAGAAGAGCCAGATGCGCTCGACCGGGTTGCACTCGGGCGAATAGGGCGGCAAGGGCACGAGGGAGAGGTTGGCGGGAACGACCAGACTCTTGCTGGCGTGCCAACCGGCGCCGTCGAGGACCATGACGGCGTGGTCGTCCGGGGCCAGGGTGGCGGCGAAATCGGCGAGGAAGCGGTTCATGGCGAGGGTGGATACCGTGGGCAGGACAAGGGCGAAGCCCTCCCCGGTCATGGGTTCGACGGCAGCAAAGAGGTAAGTCCAGTCGAACCTCTGATCGCACAGGCCAGGGGGACGCTGGCCCTTCAGCCACCACCGATGACACAGCCGCCCCTTCTGCCCAAACCGGGCCTCATCCTGGAAGAACACGCGGATGCGCTTGCCGGCGTGCGTCTCGGCAACCTTCTTCAGGGCGGTGGGAAGCCCCCCTTTTTGAAGCGCTCCTGCGCTTTGGCATCGGTCTTGGGATGAACGGGCCGGGCCTTCTGCCGCGAGAGACCCAGATGCCCCAGAGTCCGGCCGACGCTGTGCGGATGGAAGGTTTTGCCGAACTTGGCGGCGATCCACACCGCCAGGGCCTCGCAGGTCCATGTGCAGACCCCATCCACGGCAGGGTCCGGTCCTTTGAAGACCGCGGCCGCCAAGGCCGCCTGTTCCGCGTCGCTCAGCCACTCCGCCCGGTGTCCCTTCGGCCGATCGAACAGCCCAGCGACCCCTTCCGTGTTATAGCGCCGCACCGCGTCCCGCAACGCCTGCCGTTCCATCCCCGCCAAGCGCGCCGCTTCCGCACGGTCCAGCCCATCCAAAGCGTTGGCGATGGCATACGCCCGCGCTGCCGCCCGACCGTTGCCGCACCGCCGTGCCCAGTGCCGCAGTTCCGCCGCCGTCATCCCCTCCGCGATCTTCAGGCTTGCCGACATGCTCACCCCCACTCCCCGTGGAGTTTCAGTGAATCATGCTCGTCATAATTTGGGAATCCCCTGCGGCCCGAGAGTCAGTTCAATCCTGAGCCGGTATTAGTCTGTACGGGCTCGTCTCGGCGTTCGTCCGGGCAACGCCCTATATCTTGCTGACGCCGCCCAAAGCAGCATTGCCCAATCGAACGCGGCAAGACGGCGGCGGAAACCGCGCCAATTCTCCGCATCCCCGTCGATCCGATCTGGCTTATATCGCCCTTGCCGCCTGTTCCAGACTCGCCGGCACGATCACGCGGTGGAACGGCGCGATTGCCGCCAAGTAGGTCCGCCCCAGCCAGTTATGGCAATGCACCACAGTCACTGCGACGAGTTCCCGTCCGCCCGCTGCGCCCGGGCGCAGCAGGATTGCGAGTCGGAAGTCGAGATGCCGGTCATCTTCGCCCATGACCAGTTCCTCCGCATTCTTCGACAGCAGCGGAAAAAAGCCGATCACCGGCCCCCGCGCCGCCGCGGCAACACCGACCGCGCGAGACGATTTAACGCCGACTGGCGCCATGATCCCATCACGCACCCGCGTCAGTGCGCGAATCCACCACGCCTGCCGCTCGAACCCGGCGCGCGCCAGCAGTTCGAGATCGTCGTCCGCTCCCGGCGGTAACTGAACCGCGTACGCATCCAGCAGGTCTGCGCCCATATAAAGCGGCGTCAGCGCGCTGTCGGGCGGTACGGGCACCGCATGGGCTTTGATTATACCGCCAGCTTTCCCCGAAATGTCAGCAGTCGCAAGAGGTAAAGGCAAACGAGTTGCCCGATCCATCGCGTCTGCTCGTGTGGGCGTCCCGGTCGGCTCGATGCGAGGTGCCATTTTGCGCGGCCTTATGCTATCATTTTCATAGCAAATATTGCAGTCAACGCTACGAAAAATATAGCATGAAATTTCCAAAACCCGGCGAGCCCGTACGCGGGTCGCAAACCGGACACCCAACTATGGCGCTTCTCGATCTGCTGGGGCGGCGCATGAGTTTGCGCGTTTTGTGGGAGCTTGCGCATGCCGGACAACCACTAACGTTTCGGGAACTGCAAGCGGTCGCGGGAACAAATCCGAGCCTCCTGAACACACGCCTCAAGGAACTGCGGGCCGCTGCCATCGTGGTCCATCACACTAGCGGCTATTGCTTGAGCGAAGAAGGGGAGGCGTTGGTACGCCTCATCATGCCGCTTGACGAGTGGGCCGCCGCGTGGGGTGCAAAACTTGGGGACCGGAGATGATGCGCCGGCAGCGCCGCATGCGCGGACTATGTAGCACCCGCCACCGCGTGACCCTGCCGTTCCGTTGCTGCGCCGTCTATTGCCTATCCGAAGCTTGGCAAATGGGGCAAGAATCATGGGCGAGCCGCAAGTTGTGAGCGGGTTGTGCGAGAAGCGGGCCGAGATGTCCGGCACTATCGAGGATATAGAGCGGCGCCTCGCTCAGCACCGCGCCGACCTGATGCACGTTGACGCCGTTCTCCGGCTCCAGGATCGCAAGCGACCATGGCTCCAGGCTTGGCGTCCGACGCTCCAAGGTCGAGAACGCCAACGCGTGGCTCCTCAACAACGAGCGCCGCGATCGAAGGCACGGCCGCAGAGCCGAAATCATCCAAGCCATCCTCACATCCGCATGCATCTTCCTCATCACAAACAGAGTGGTGGATTTATGGAAACTGCCTTCAAATCTCCGCACCGAGATCGGGTTGCCCGCGGCCCGATGCCGCGCGGGCGAGGCCGGCATAGTGGCGGACGTCGAAGGCGATGAACTCCACCTCCGCGTCGGTGACGTCGCGCAGATGCTTCGCCGGGCTGCCGGCCCAGAGCTGGCGGGCGGAGACGCGCTTGCGCGGGGTCAGCAGCGCACCGGCGGCGAGCATGGCGCCGCTTTCCACCACTGCCCCGTCGAGCACGATGGAGCCGATGCCGATCAGGCAGCCGTCCTCCAGCGTGCAGCCATGCATCCGCACGCCATGGCCGATCACCACGTCGGCGCCGATGATCGTGGGATAGTCGTTCAGCATGACGTGGATGATGGTGCCGTCCTGGATGTTGGTGCGCGGCCCCACCGTGATGCTGTGATCGTCGCCGCGCAGGACGCAGCCGTACCAGACGCTGGCCTCCGCCCCGATGGTGACGTCGCCGACCACCACCGCGCCGGGGGCGACGTAGGCGTCGGCGGCGATGCGCGGCCACACGCCGCGGACGGGCTGGATGATGGCGCCGGGGTGGCGGGCCAGCAAAGCCTCGCCGGTTTCGAAATTGGTCTCGGTCGCGTTCTCGGTGGTCATTGTTGTTGTCCTTTTTGGGGCCTGCCGGGTCTTCGTGCCGGTCAGGAGGCGAGCCGTTCCGTCTCCTTCCGGGTCTTCGGAACGGCGACCACCCCGGCGGCGAGCAGCCGGTCGATGTCGTCGCGAGTGTAGCCCAGTTCGGCCAGCAGCGTCGCGCTCTGCGCACCCACCGGCGGCAGCGCCATGCGCGGTCCCAGCCGCTGGCCGTCCAGCGTCAGCGGCAGCAGCGGGACGCGGGTCTCCCCGCCGGTTTCGGTGGTGATGGGGGCGAGGCCGCCGCTCTCGATCAGGTGGGGATCGTCGAACAGCTCCTCCGGCCGGTTGATCGGGGCGTAGGGCAGGCCGTTGCGCTCGAACAGATCGGCGATCTCGGCCTTGCTGTAGGCGGCCAGCCGGCGGCGGATTTCCGGCAGCATCCAGTCGCGGGCTTCGCAGCGCCTGGTGTTGCCGTCCAGCCTGGGGTCGGCCAGCAGATCGTCGAAGCCGAAGGCGGTGCAGAAGGTTCGCCACTGCACGTCGCTGACCGCGCCGAGGAAGATCTGCTCGCCGTCCTTCACCTCGAAGGTGTCGTAGATGCTGAAGGCGGCGATGCGCTCGGGGAAGGGGGGCGGCGCTTCGCCGGTGACGGCGAACTGCTGCATGTGCTGGGCCGACAGCAGGACGCAGGTCTCGTACAGGCCGGACTGGATGTCCTGACCACGGCCGGTGGCCTCGCGGGTGCGGAGCGCCGCCATGATGCCGATGACGCCGAACATGCCGCCCATGATGTCGTTGACCGAGCTGCCGGCGCGCAGCGGCCGGCCGGTCGGGCCGGTCATGTAGGCCAGCCCGGCCATCATCTGCACCACCTCGTCCAGCGCCGTGCGCTTTTCATAGGGGCCGGGCAGGAAGCCCTTCAGCGACAGGTTGATGATGCGCGGATTGCGCGCCGCGAGGCTGGCGTAGTCGAGGCCATATTTCGCCATCAGGCCGGGACGGAAATTCTCCAGCACCACATCGGCGGTGTCGACCAGCTTGTGGACGGCGGCCAATCCTTCGGCGCTGTTCAGATCGACGGCCAGCGACTGCTTGTTCCGGTTGAAGGTGCGGAAGAAGCCGGCGGCGGCCCCCGGCAGGGCGCGCGTCTTGTCGCCGGTCACCGGCTCCACCTTGATGACGTCGGCGCCCAGATCACCCAGAATCATGCCGCAGGTCGGCCCCATCACCATGTGGGAGAATTCGACAACGCGGATGCCGGCCAGGGGAAGGTTGGTGGCGTCAGGCATGGACGGGGCTCCGGTTAAAATGCTTCGGTAGGCCGGCGGTGGCGATCTTGCCGTGCAGCGTCTGGCCGGGAAGAAGGGAGGCGAGCAGGCGCTGCGCCTCGATCAGGGCGTCCAGGTCGATGCCGGTGTCGAAGCCCATCGCCTCCAGCATGAAGGCCAAGTCCTCGGTCGCGACGTTGCCGCTGGCGCCGGGGGCGTGCGGACAGCCGCCCAACCCGCCGAGCGAGGCGTCGAACTCGCGGATGCCGATGTCCAGCACAGCGAGGCAGTTGGCGAGGCCGAGGCCGCGGGTGTCGTGGAAATGGGCGCTCTGCAGCCGGTCGCCGGCGATGTCCTTCACCCGCTTGTAGAGGCGGCGGACCTGCGCCGGGTCGGCATAACCGACGGTGTCGGCCAGCGCCACGCGGTCGGCCCCGGCCTTCAGGCAGGCTTCGGCGAGGCGGACCACGTCGTCCTCCGGCACCTCGCCCTGGATGGTGCAGCCGAAGGCGGTGGAGATGCCGGCATCGATGCGGGTCTTGTATCCGCCTTCATCACGGGCGCGGCAGACGCGGGCAAGTTCCTCCACCGACTCCTCGCGGGTCTTGCGGATGTTGGCGCGGCTGTGCGCCTCGCTGGCCGACAGCGGCAGGACGATGACGTCGGAGCCGGCGGCAAGTGCCGCCACGGCGCCCTTCAGGTTGGGGGCCAGCGTGTGGACGACGATGCCGGGAAGCGCGCGGGCGCCGGCCACCACCTCGGCGGCGTCGGCCATCTGGGGCAGCAGCTTCGGCGGGACGAAGGAGGCGGCCTCGAAGCGGCGGACGCCGGCACGGTGCTCGGCCTCCAGCCAGCGCAGCTTGTCGGCGGTCGGCGTGACGCGGTTGAGGATCTGGAGCCCGTCGCGCAGGCCGACCTCGACGATGGTCACAGGGGCTTTCGTCATGGCAAGGGTCCTCCGTTCGGATGCGCCGCGAGGGGGCGCATCCGGTGGAAACGGGAAGGGTGGGAGAGTCTAGGTCAGATGCCGAAGCCGGCGATCACGTTCCGAAGCCTGCGGCTTGCGGAAGCCAGAGCGACAGGGACGGGACCAGCCAAATGATGAACAGGCCGGCCATCATCAACAGGACATAGGGCAGGGCGCCGCGCGTCACCTCGGCCAGGGAGGAATTGGTGATGCCCTTGATGACGAACAGGTTCATGCCGACCGGCGGGGTGATCAGCGCCAGTTCCAGGTTGATCATCAGCATCACGCCGTACCAGACCGGGTTGATGCCCAGCGCGGTCATCACCGGCAGGATGATCGGGGTGGTGATCAGGATGATCGCGATCGTCTCCAGGAACATACCGAGGATGAAGATCGCCAGCATCACCGCCAAAATGAAGCCGCCCTGCGACAGCCCCAGCGCCGTCACCGTCTCCATGATCTGGGCCGGCAGGCGGATGATGGTGATGGCGTGGCCGAACATGCCGGCGGCGGCGATGATCATGAACAGCATGACGGTGGTCCGCATGGTCTGCACGCCGCAATCCAGCAGGTCGGCAAGCGAGACGTTGCGGTAGACCAGCAGGGCCACCGCCAGCGCGTAGACCGCGCCGACCGCCGCCGCTTCGCCCGGCGTGAAGACGCCGAAATAGATGCCGCCCAGGATCAGCGGCGGCATCATCACCGCCCAGAGCGACTTGCGGAAGGCGGTGGCGACGGTGCCGAAGCCGGGCCAGGGCTGCGAGCGGACGGCGTCCTGCCGCTTGGCCTGAAGCCAGCTGTAGCCGGCGAACAGCACCGCCATCAGCAGGCCCGGAATGATGCCGGCGAGGAACAGCGCGCCGATCGAGGCGTCGGTGACGATGGCGTAGAGGATCATCGGCCCCGACGGCGGGATCAGGATGCCCAGCGTGCCGCCGGCGGCGATCAGCCCGTAAGTGTCGCGCTGGCGGTAGCCGAAGCGCTTCATCTGCGGGATGGAGATCGAGCCGATGGTCAGCGCCGTCGCCACCGACGAGCCGGAAATGGTCGAGAAGATGGTGCAGGACAGGATGGTGGCGAAGCTGAGCCCGCCCTTGATGTGGCCGACCAGCGTGTTCGACATCTCATAGAGGTCGTCGACCACCTTGGCCTTGATCATGATGTGCGCCATGAAGGCGAACATCGGGATGGTGGCCAGCAGCGGGTTGTTCAGGCTGGAGAACACCGCGTCGGCCATGCTGTCGATGCTGCCCTCGAACAGGGCCAGCACGCCGAGCGAGGTGAGGGACAGCGCCGCGAAGATCGGCATGCCGCTGAGCAGCAGGAGCAGCAGCAGTCCCAGGATCAGGAACGTCATCAGTGACCTCCGCTCTGTTCTTCCGCCCCGTCACCGGCAAGCGCGGCGACCAGCTTGGCAAAGGCGACGATCCCCAGCAGGGCGGCACCGATGGGAAGCGTGGTCTGCGGGATCCACATCGGCATTTCCAGCTGGCCCGGCGAAAAGGCGTCGAAGTCGTAGGAGAACATCGCAGTCTCCCAGCCGGTGCGGGCCAGCAGCACGGCGAAGACCAGCACCGCCAGATTGGCCCAGGCATCCAGCCAGCGCCGGCCGCGCGGACCGACGAACCCCATGATGAGGTCGATGCGGATATGGTGGCCGGTGCGCAGCGCTTCCGCCGCGCCGGCCATCACCATGGCGACGACCATGAAGCCGCAGGCCTCGTCGACCCCTTCCAGCGGCTGGCCCAGGACGTAACGGGCGAAGACGCCCGCCGTGGTCAGGGCCAGCACGACGACGATCAGCAGGACGCTCAGCGCGCCGCCGATGCGTGACAGGACCGATGCGGTGCCGGTCAGCAGGCGGAGCGCGGTGTGGGACGCGCCCTTTTCGCGTGCAGGTGTGACGGTGTCGGGGGTGGACATGCTGCTCATGGCCGGTCCCCTCTTCACTGGAGCTTGTTGACGAGTTCCAGCAGCTTGCGGCCGTCGGCGCCGGTCTCGTCGGCGAAGCCCTCGGCGAAGGCGGGCGCCATGGCGGCCTTGAAGGCGGCATTCTCCTCCGGGGTCGCGATGTGGACCTTGACGCCCTTCGATTCCAGTTCCGCCGGGGCGTTCGCCGCGGCCTCCTGCGAGGCTTCGATCGCCCAGACGGCGGCCTCCTCGCCGGCCTTCTTCAGGGCGGCCTTGTCCTTGTCGGACAGCTTGTCGTACCAGCGGGGATTGACGTAGCCGTGCAGATAGGCGGCCAGCACCGGCACCACCGTCATGTGGTCCTGCACCTCGTAGTATTTGCGCGACCAGGCGGCGGCGACGTCGGTGATGGCGGCGTCGATGACGCCGGTCGCCAGCGCCTGATAGACCTCGCTGCCGGGGATCGCAACCGGCGTGGCGCCCATCGCCTTCAGACCGCGGTCGAAGGCCGGGCCGAGTCCGCGCATCTTCAGGCCCTTGAAATCCTCCGGCTTGAGCAGCGGCTTGCCCTGGGAGGTGAAGACGCTGGTGTTGGTCTGGAACATCCAGACGATGTTCTTCACGCCCTTCTTCAGCAGGCGCTCCTCAAGGAAGGCCGCCGCTTCAGAGGTCGGCCACTTCTTCCACGCCTCGATGGAGGACATGGTGTAGGGGCCGACGGTGACGTTCATCAGCGGCAGGGTCTTGCCCCACTGGAAATTCAGCGAGAAGGCGCATTCGATGTCGCCCTTGGCGACGGCCAGGATGTTCTCGTTGGCCTTGATCAGGCTGTCGGAGCCGAACACCTGGACGTCGAGATCGCCGTCCGACAGCGTCTTCACCTCCGCCGCCCAGCGCTCGACCACCTTCGCGATGTGGTGGGCCGGTGGCAGCTGGTGGCTGCAGCGCATCCGCGTCGCGGCCTCGGCATCCGTCGGCAGCGCCAGCAGAGCCGTGGCGGACGCGGTGGCGAGCAGCGCCAGCATGGTCTTGAAACGAGCGGACGTCGTGGTGGGCGTCATGTCCTGCACCTCCCTCTGGTGGTTCGTTGCGGCGGTCCAATGGATTGAAACGCCGGGCCCATTCAACTGCGGGCCTTCGGATTGTTCGTTCACGAAACAGAACAGCACGGGGAGGGAAGGTCGTAAAAGTATAAAGAAGAGAAGTGAGCTATCTGGTTTCGAGATATCTCGCTTCAGAGAAGGGTGTCGCGCAGCCGGCCGGGCCATCGGCCGGTTGCATGCGCCTCGCGCACCACGTCGATCATCAGGCGCCGGGCCTCGACCACCGCGCGGGAGGCGGTCTTCATGCGCGAGGACACCAGATAGAGCGTGCGGCCCATTGACGGGTTCACCACCGGCCGCGCCACCAGTTCGCCGCAGGCGATCTCGTCGCCGGCGAGCGCGGCCGACTGCACCGTCACGCCCAGCCCGGCGGTGACCGCCCGTTTCAGCGGGATGGCGGATTCGATTTCCAGATAGACTTTTGCGGCGATGGCGTTGCGCACCTGGGGATCGCTGGCCAGCGCCTGCAGCACGGCGGTGCGGCCGGGCATGATCAGCGGCAGGCGCAGCACCTCGTCCAGATCGATGGGACCGCCGTCGCCGATCATGGCGCGGGTGCCGAGGCAGACCAGCTCCTCGTCCAGCAGCGGCACACCTTCCAGCCGGTCGTCGTTGGGCGGCACCAGGGTCAGGGCGAGGTCGGCCTGACCGGACAGCATCCATTGATGCATGATCTCGCTGTGCGCCTCGATCACGCGCAGCTTGACCTCAGTCAGGGTGGAGGCGACGCGGCGGATGAAGGGCAGGCCGATGGCTTCCATCGCCGTGTAATTGAAGCCGACCATCACCGGCCCGACCACCGCCCGCGACAGCGACAGCACGTCCAGCTCCGCCTGTTCCAGCGCGTGCAGCACGCCGCGCGCATGGGCGAACAGGCGGTCGCCCGCCTCGGTCCGGCTGACGCCGCGCGGCTGCCGCAGCAGGAGCTGGACACCCAGATCGCCCTCCAGCGTCGCCACATGCTGGCTGAGCGCCGATTGCGCGACGTTCAGGAACTCGCTGGCCTTGGAAAAGCTGCCGAGTTCGCAGACGGCGACGAAATAGCGGAGGCGGCGGAAGTCCAGCTTGATCGACATGCGGCTTTGTCCCACAGGCCCCGGTGCCGGACAAAGCGGAATATCGGCCGTGGACGGGCCGGAAGGATGACCGGCGAAGGATACTCAGGTCACATGCGCATCATGCGGAAGATGGCGATGAACATCACCACCACGCCCACTTCTGCCAGCGTGGCCAACCAAGCCGGGTGGAAAACGATCCCCAGCGGCATGATGAGCAGGAGGATAAGCGCCGGGAACACGATGTAGGGGGATTCGAACCGGCGGGAGTCCATCTGCGCCGCGGTGTCTTCGTCTGCCGGCAGCGCCGGTTGCGCCATTTGCATGGTCATCGGATCGGAACCCTTGTTGATGGTTGGGTGCTCGGGCCGGCAACGACCCGGCGACGCCGATCCTAGGCAGCGGTATACATCGGAAAAAGCGAAATTAACCGATGGTTCATATCGGCTTCTTCAATTCAACCCCGCGCCTCCATGGGAGCGGCCAGAATGGTCTTCAGCCCGGTGAGCGCCGGGTCGATGATGGCCTCGTCGGCATCGGTCGGGTAGGCGGCGTAGATGGGAAGGCTCAAAGGGCGGGCTTCCGGCAGGATTTCGCCCTTGCCGGCGTCGATCAGCGGCTGGACGAGCTGGCGGGGAAAATGGCCGGTGCCGCCGCATTGCTTGACATAGTCGAGCCCCAGCGTGCCGACGCCGATCGACACCGGTGCCGACTGCACGTCGTCGGGCCGGTGCAGGCGCACATTGCGGCGGAAATCGTCGCCCCAGTCGATGTGGACGTACGGTTCCTCCGAATAATCGTCGACGGCCGGCATCCGGAAGAGGACCAGTTCCTCCTCGATCAGCAGCCGGATCGACAGGCCGGGCAGGGCGCGCGGTGAATAGAGCACGGCGACGTCCAGCGTGCCGTCCTGAAGCCCCTGCAGCAGCCCGCTGGGCAGGCCGACGTCGCAACGGAGCGCGATCTCGTTGGCGTTTCGCCGCATCCAGGGGATCCAGCGGTAGAGCAGGCGGTTCCACAAGCCGGCCTCGCTGCCGATGCGCAGGAGCGCCTTGTGGCCGGCGGGCAGGGTTGCCTCCTGGCGCGCCTGCTCCCACAGGCGAAGGATGGCGACGGCATGGCGCTGGAAGCGCAAGCCGGCGGTGGTCAGCGTGGCGCCGGTCTTGTTGCGCACGAACAGACGGCAGCCAAGCTGCTGTTCCAATTGCTGGATCCGCGTGCTGACCGTCGATTGGGTAACGTGAAGCCGGTCGGCCGCCGCCATGAAGCTGCCCGCCGCCGTGACCTCCAGAAATGTCCGCGCCATTTCCGTATCCATGACACCTCACCTGACTGCCGGCCTTCGCATCCGGTCACCCGCCGGTTCCTTGGGACCAGACCTAAAGCATCGGCAGCTTGATCGCGACCGGGCGGTGTGAGACGATTCGTCGCATCCGCTGGGTGCAGCCGCCACCGGCAGATCCCCTAAAGGGAGGAAATGGTATCGGGAAAATCGATAATAACCATCGGTTAAATTCGCTTTCTGGCTTTTCCGAGCGCCAGTAGCCTCCGCTTCGCCAGCCGGAAGCAATCCGGCCGACCTCTCCGGACATCCGGAGGCAACGTTGAGAAATGGGAGTTCCGCTGTGTCCGTCATGCGCAATATTATGTTGGCGTCCGTCCTTCTCATCTCCGGTGGAACCGTCGCCGCCCAGGCCGCGGACGGCGATGCCGCGGCGGGCAAGACGGTGTTCAACGTTTGCAAGGCCTGCCACACGATCGAGGCCGGCGGCCCCAACCGCGTTGGCCCGAACCTGCATGGCGTCGTCGGCCGCAAGGCGGGCACCCACGACGGCTTCAGCTATTCGGCGGCGATGAAGGATTCCGGCATCACCTGGGACGAGGCGAAGCTGAACGAATATCTGAAGGATCCCAAGGCGACCGTTCCCGGCAACAAGATGGCCTTCGCCGGCATCAAGGATGACGCCAAGCGCGCCGACCTGATCGCCTATCTGGCGAGCGAGTCCAAGTAAGGTCTTGCCGACCTGATCGACGGGAGGCACCGGATGCGGCCCATGGCGGGACCGCGTCCGGTGCCTTTTGCTTTTTCAGATGATCGGGGGATCAACCGGCGGCGACCGCCGTCAGCAGGCTGGAACAGGCTTCGGCGACGTCGGCAGGGGCTTCCAGCGGCGACAGGTGGCCAACGCCGGGGAGGATGCGGAACTCTGCCGCGGGCAGGATTTCGCTGTAGATCTCCAGGAGACTGTCGGCGCGCTCGACAAGGTCGCAATCGCCCACGGCGATCAGCGTCGGGATGCCGATGCCCGCAATTCCGTCAAGGCGGGCGAGCATGCCGGCCATCGTCCAGTCCCGTTTGGCCCCAGCCGCCCCCCGCAGCGTGTCCTCGACCACCTGCCGCCTTTCCTCCTCCGGAAGTTGACGGTGGCAGAGGATTTTCAGCGCTTCATTCACGCCCTCCGCGTTCTGATAGGAGGCGAGCATCGCCTCGCGCATTTCGGCCGGCACGGGCATTCCTGTCGGCGGAGAGGGGGCGATCAGGACCAGCCCCACAAGTGCGCCGGGGCCTTTTGCGGCCACGATCTGGGCGACCTTGCCGCCCATGGAATGGCCCACGAGAATGCAGCGGGTCAGCCCCATCTTCGCGATGACCTCCGACACGTCGCCGGCCATTGCGTCGAGATCATAGCGCCCGTCCAGGGCGACGGACCGACCCCAGCCGCGCAGATCCAGACTGACGCAGCGTGCCCGGTCCTTCAATTGTGCGACGACATGGCGCCAAGTGCGGGCGGAACCGCCCCAGTAATGCAGGAACACCAGTGCCGTGTCTCCCTGCCCTTCCTCCAGAGTGTGGATGACCGCCCCGGTCGTTTCGACGTTTTTGGACATTGCCAAGCTCCATGACATGCGTATCGCGCCGAATTGGATTTAGCGGCCGAACGGAGCCGTGATAATCAGGCGCGAAATGGATTCATTCCGGACTGGGAGTGGATGATGGCGCTGGATACCCTGATTGGCATGACCGTGTTTCGCCACGCCATCGAAGAGGGCAGCCTGGCCGCCGCGGCGCGCCGGAATGGCATGTCGGCTGAAATGGCCGGACGGCATCTCAAGGCGCTGGAGGCGCGGCTGGGAGTCCGGCTGGTCAACCGATCCACGCGCAAACTCAGTTTGACGGAGGCGGGTCAGGCTTATTTTCTTCGCTGCACGGCGATCCTGGATGAAATCGCCCTGGCCGAAGCCGATGCCGGAACGCGACAGGCCGAGCCGAGAGGTCAATTGCGCGTTGCGGCGCCGCTTGCCTTTTCCAATGCGGTGTTGGGGCCGGCGGTGGCCGACTACATGCGCCGCTTTCCGGGCGTCACCCTCGCGCTGGATCTCAGTGAACGGGAGACCGATCTGCTCGGCGAAGGGTTCGATGTCGCCTTGCGCCTCGGCACGCTGCCGGACACCGCGATGATCGCCAAGCGGCTGGGCAGCTTTCCACTGATCCTGGCCAGTGCGCCGGGCTATTTCAATTCCCGCGACCTCCCGGAACATCCGGGATGTCTGCGGGAGCACAGGATTCTGGCCTATATGCAGACCGCGACTCCGGAGCGATTTGTGCTGTCCGACGCCGCAGGACATCGGGTGCAGGTTGCGTTCGAAGCGCAGTTTCGGGCAACGGACGCCGGCTTCCTCGTCACGCTCGCGCTGCTGGGACAGGGGTTGGTTCTGGCGCCGTCCTTCCTCGTCATGGAGCACATCGCCGAAGGCCGGTTGGTTCACGTCCTGCCGGACTGGTCTGCCCGGACGCTGCCGCTGCACGCGATCATTCCCCATCGTGCCCTGATGCCGGCGACGGTCCGGAGCTTCATCGACGTCGTCGCCGAGTGGGTCGGGACATCGTAACGGCGCCGACGGATATTCCCGGTCCCTCCAGGTCAGCTACTCCTGCCCGGCGGACTGCAGCGGTGGTTCGGCGCCGCGGTCCATGCGCTTGATGATGCCGGTCAGGTGGGTCGCGAAGGCATACACCGCCTCCGGCAGATGGCGGCCGAGCATGGTCTGGATCTGGTAATAGCGCTGGTCGAGGGTGGGGGAGTCGATCGGGATCGACGCCACCGGATGGCCCACCGTGCTGGCATGGACGGTGAAGGGGCTGGCGATGGTGATGCCGCCGCCTTCCGCGGCGAAGGCCCACAGCCCGGCGATGTAATTTGAAACCAGCACCGGTTCGATCACCACCCCGGCCAGCCCGCAGGCGATGTCGAACAGCTGACGCACCGTGGTGTCCTTCTCCGGCAGCGCGATCGGTTCGCGGGCCAGCTGGGCCAGCGTCAGGATGGACCGGCCAGCCAGTGGGTGGTCCTTCGCCATCACCGCCAGGACCGGCGCGCGGCCTTCTCCCAACGCCCTGACCCCCGGTTCGGGAGCGAAGGAGAAGGTGGCGCCGATATCGACCTCCCCCTCCCGCACCATGCGGGTGACGGCGGCCGGCGCGACGATGCGCAGTTCGATGCGGATGCCGGGATGGCGGTCGCGAAAGCTGCGGATGGCCGCCGGGATCAGGCTCATGCCGAACCCCTCGGTCGCGGCGACGCGCACCCGTCCGCTGGCCAGCCCGCGCAATCGCTTCAACTCGGTCACGATGGCTTCTTCTTCAAGGAACACGCGCTGGGCATGGCGGGCGAGCAGGTCGCCGGCATAGCTCGGCACCATGCCGCGCGGCCGGCGTTCGAACAATTCGACGCCGAGATCGGCTTCGAGATGGGCGATCTGCCGGCTGATGGCGGAGGAGGCGACATGCAGCCGCGCCGAAGCGTCGGCGATCGAGCCGGTGCGGGCGACCTCCAGGAAATAACGGAGCGCGGTGGCGTTCATGGCGGTTCCCCTGGCCGGCACCCGTTTGCTAAACTGACGGAAAATCAGGACCATAAACCATACCGTTGCTGACTCGGCAACGGGAACTTCCAACTATTATAATTGCGGCATGCCAATCTGCACAATACCGTGTCATGGCTAACTTTCGTGCAAATGGACCCTCTTGGACGGAGTTCGGACATGGCGCCCTTTGCGTACGGTAAGTCGATGATGTTCGCAGCCGCGGCGGTCGCGGCCCTGGCCCTGCCTTCGGTGGCCCTTGCCAACAAGGCGAACGACACGCTGGTCTATGCTTCCGACAGCGAGCCGGAGAACATCAGCCCCTATCACAACAATCTGCGCGAAGGCGTCATCATCGCCCATCTCGTGTGGGACACGCTGATCTACCGGAATCCCAAGACCGGCGAGTATGAGCCGGAGCTGGCGACCTCGTGGAAATGGATCGATCCGGTCACGCTGGAACTGAAGCTGCGCAAAGGCGTGACTTTCCAGGACGGCTCGCCCTTCACCGCCGACGATGTCGTCTTCACCTTCAATTACGTGCTGACGCCGGAAGCGAAGGTGGTGACCAAGCAGAACGTCGAATGGATGGCCGGCGCTGACAAGGTCGACGATTACACGGTGCGCGTCCGTCTGAAGGGCCCGTTCCCGGCGGCGCTGGAATATCTGTCCGGCCCGACGCCGATCTATCCCGCCGCCTATTTCAAGAAGGTCGGGCTGGACGGCTTCTCCAAGGCGCCCATCGGCACCGGTCCCTACCGCGTCACCGCGGTGGAGAACGGCAGGGGCGTGATGATGGAGAAGTACAAGGATTATTTCAAGGACAGCCCACTCGGCCAACCCGCCATCGGCAAGATCCAGTTCCGCGTCATCCCCGACGGCGAAACCCGCATGGCCGAGCTGATGACCGGCGGCGTCGACTGGATCTGGCGCGTGCCGAAGGATCAGGCGGAACAGCTGAAGGCGGTTCCGAACATCACCGTGCTGTCGGCCGAGACGATGCGCGTCGGCTTCCTGCAGTTCGACGCCGCCGGCCGCACCGCGGCCGACACGCCGATGAAGAAGGAAAAGGTGCGCCAGGCCATCGCCTATGCCATCGACCGTCAGGCGATGGTCAAGAATCTGGCCGGCGAGGGCGCGCGGGTGATGCATTCCGCCTGCTTCATCGACCAGACCGGCTGCACCGACGAGGGCGTTCCGCGCTACGAATACAATCCGGAGAAGGCGAAGAAGCTGCTGGCCGAGGCCGGCTATCCGGACGGGTTCGAAACGGATCTCTACGCCTATCGCGAGCGCGACTATGCCGAAGCGGTGATCGGCTATCTGCGCGCGGTCGGCATCCGCGCCAACCTGCGCTTCCTGAAATACGCCGCGATGCGCGAGGCCGCCCGCGCCGGCAAGGTTCCGCTGGAGTACCAGACCTGGGGCTCCTTCTCGGTCAACGACGCCTCCGCCTTCACCGGCGTGTGGTTCAAGGAGAACGAGGACGACATGAGCCGCGACCCCAAGGTCAAGGCTCTGCTTGATAAGGCCGACACGACGACCGACGCCGCGGCGCGAAAGGACCTTTACAAGGAAGCGCTGTCGATGATTGCGCAGAAGGCCTATCTGCTGCCGCTGTTCTCCTATCCCAGCAATTACGCCTTCACGTCCGACCTCGCCTTTACTGCACAGCCGGACGAGCTTCCGCGCTTCTACGCCGCTCACTGGAAGTGAGGCCGCGGCTGCGGGCCGGCATGGTTGAACGCCGGCCCGCAGCGCCTCTCCGCACGCTCCTTTTCAGGAGACCGCCATGCTCGCCTTCCTGCTTCGCCGGCTCGCCGTGGCGCTGTCGGTGGTGCTGACCGTATCGGTCATCGCCTTCCTGCTTCTGCATCTGTCCGGCGACCTCGCCACCGACCTTGCCGGTCCCGAGGCGTCGCCCGAACAGGTGGCGCAGGTGCGGGCCGAATATGGCCTGGACCAGCCGCTCGCCGTCCAGTACGGCCATTGGCTGGCCGGGGCCGTCCGCTTCGATTTCGGCCAGTCCTTCTATTTCCGGGAGTCGGTGGCGTCGCTGGTCGGCGGCCGTATTCCGATCACCCTCAAGCTCGGTGCCATCGCGCTTGGCCTCGCCCTGCTGTTCGCCATCCCGCTGGGGGCGCTGGCCGCCGTGAAGCGCGGCAGCTGGTTCGACCGCGCGACGCTGGCCTTCTGCGCGCTGGGACAGGCGGTGCCGACCTTCTGGCTCGGCCTGACGCTCATCATCATCTTCTCGGTCAATCTGCGCTGGCTGCCGGTGTCCGGCAACGCGACCTGGAGCCATTACGTGCTGCCCTCGGTGGCGCTCGGCTGGTACGCAATCCCGGCAGTGATGCGGCTGACCCGCAACGGCATGCTGGACGTGATGGCGTCCGACTATATCCGGACGGCACGGGCCAAGGGGCTGCGTCCGAAGACCGTGATCTTCAAGCATGCGCTGCGCAACGCGGTGGTGCCGGTGGTGGCGCTGGCGGCGGTGCAGTTCGGCTTCATGCTCGGCGGCTCCATCGTGGTCGAGGCGGTGTTCTCGATGCAGGGGCTGGGGCAGCTCGCCTGGGAAGCCATCGGGCGCAAGGATTTCCCGGTCGTCCAGGCCATCGTGATGCTGCTGGCCACGATCTACATCCTGCTGACCTTCCTCGCCGACATCCTCAACGCCTGGCTGGACCCAAGGATCCGCGTCGCATGAGCACCACGAGCGCTTCAGGTGCCGCCGCCACGACCACGGCAACCGCAGCCGGATTCGACGCCGTGCCGGTCCGCCGGTCGCCGCTGGCCCGTTTCACCAAGCGGGCGGCGCGCCACCCCGGTTTCATGGCCGGCGCCTTCATCCTCGCCGTCATCCTCGTCATGTCGATCGGCGCGCCGCTGTTTACCACTCACGATCCCTATGCCCAGGACATCTCCAAGCGGCTGATCCCGCCGATCTGGCACGCCAAGGGGACCTGGGAGCATTGGCTGGGCACCGACAAGCTGGGGCGCGATTACTTCGCACGGCTGCTCTATGGCGGGCGCATCTCGCTGATGATCGGCGCGGCGACGGTTTTGCTGTCAGGCGCCATCGGCACGGCGCTCGGCGTCGCCGCCGGCTTCTTCGGCGGGCGGGTCGACATGGTCATCGGCTACATCATCAACGTGCGGCTGGCGCTGCCGGTGGTGCTGGTGGCGCTGGCGGCGGCGGCTCTGGTCGGCACCTCGCTGAACACGGTCATCGCCGTGCTGGGGCTGCTGCTGTGGGATCGCTTCGCCGTGGTGGCGCGGTCGACGACGCAGCAGATCGCCCATGCCGATTTCGTCGCGGCGGCCCGCGCCATCGGCTGTTCGACGCGGCTGATCGTGTTCTCCGAAGTGCTGCCCAACATCATCAACCCGCTGATCGTGGTCGCCACGCTGGAGATGGCCCACGCCATCCTGCTGGAGGCGGCGCTGTCCTTCCTGGGGCTTGGCGTGCAGCCGCCGCTGCCGTCCTGGGGCCTGATGATCTCGGAGGGCAAGCAGTACATGTTCTTCAGCCCATGGGTCATCACCATCCCCGGCGTGGCGCTGGTGGCGCTGGTCCTGGGCATCAACCTTCTGGGCGACGGCCTGCGCGACGTCACCGCCCCCGACAACCGGAGCTGACGGCCATGCCCCTGCTCGACGTCGACAATCTGACCATCCAGATCCCCACCGAGGCCGGACTGCTGAACGCCGTCAATGGGGTGTCCTTCACCGTGGAGCGCGGCGAGACGCTGGCCATCGTCGGGGAGAGCGGGTCGGGCAAGTCGCTGACCTCGCTGGCCCTGATGGACCTGCTGCCGTCCAGGGCGGTGCGGAAGGCGCGGACCATGCGGTTCGACGGCATCGACCTGATGGCCGCCGGCCAGCGCAAGATGGAGGATCTGCGCGGTGACCGCATGGCGATGATCTTCCAGGAGCCGATGACCTCGCTGAACCCGGCCTACACCGTCGGCGACCAGCTGATCGAGGCGCTGCGCCGTCACCGTCCGGTCAGCCGGGCGGTGGCGCGGGAACGGGCGGTGCATCTGCTGGAGCGGGTCGGCATCACCGCCGCCGCCTCCCGCCTGGGGCAATATCCGCACCAGCTGTCGGGCGGCCTGCGCCAGCGGGTGATGATCGCCATGGGGCTGATGTGCGAACCGGATCTGATCATCGCCGACGAGCCGACCACCGCGCTGGACGTGACGATCCAGGCGCAGATCCTGATGCTGCTGCGCGACATCCAGCGCGAGTTCGGCATGGGGCTGATCCTGGTCACCCATGATCTGGGCGTGGTCGCCCGCGTCGCCACCAAGGTGGCGGTGATGTATGCCGGCCGGCTGGTGGAGACCGGGCCTGTCGAGGCGGTGTTCGGCGCGCCCAGCCACCCCTACACCCAGGGGCTGCTGCGCGCCATCCCGGTCCCCGGCCGCACCCGGCCGGGCGAGCCGCTGGGCACCATTCCGGGGCAGGTGCCGAACCTGATTGGCCCGCTGACCGGCTGCGCCTTCCGCAACCGCTGCGACCATGCCACCGAGGTCTGCGCCGCCGCCATTCCGGAGCGGGATCTCGGCCCAGGCCACCGCATGGCCTGCGTGCTCGACCCCGTCGCCACCGCTGCTTGACCGGAGACTGATATGACCGTTCCGGTGCTCGAACTCGAAAACGTCACCAAGATCTATCCTGTGCCGCAGGGGATGTTCAAACCCAGGGCGATGCTGACCGCCGTCGGCGGGGTGTCGCTGAGCGTCGGCCGCGGCGAGGTGCATGCGCTGGTCGGCGAAAGCGGTTCCGGCAAATCGACGCTGGCGAAGATGCTGCTGGGGCTGACCAAGCCGACCTCCGGCGAGATCCGCATCGACGGCGTGCCCATCGCGAAGACCGACCGGCGCGACGTGGCGCGGCGCATCCAGCCGGTGTTCCAGGACCCCTATTCCTCGCTGAACCCGCGCAAGTCGGTCGCCGACCTGATCGCACTGCCGCTGGTCGCCCACCGCATCGGCACCTCGGCCAGCCGACAGAAGAAGGTGGCGGAGATGCTGGACGCGGTTGGGCTGCCGCGCCGGATGATCGACGCCTATCCCGGCCAAATGTCGGGCGGCCAGCGCCAGCGCGTCGCCATCGCCCGCGCGCTGGTGATGCAGCCGGACGTGCTGATCTGCGACGAGCCGACCTCGGCACTGGACGTGTCGGTGCAGGCGCAGATCCTGAACCTGCTGATGGATTTGAAGCGCGAGTTCAAGCTGACCTACTTCTTCATCAGCCACAACCTCGCGGTGGTCGAGCATCTGGCCGACCGGGTGGCGGTGATGTATCTCGGCCGCATCGTCGAGGAGCGCGGGCGCGAGGCGCTGTTCACCCACGCCAGCCATCCCTATTCCCGCGCGCTGCTCGACTGCGTGCTGACGCCCGATCCGACGTTGGGCATGCCCGACACGGTGATTTCCGGCTCCTTCCCCAACCCGATCGCGCCGCCGCCCGGCTGCGCCTTCCACCCGCGCTGTCCGCGTGCCACCGACCGCTGCCACTCCGTAGCGCCAGGCCCCGTGCCGGTCGCCGACGGCGTCGCCGCCTGCCATTACGCCAATTGACGACCCATCCCCCATACCCGAGTTCCGCCATGACCCAACAGCCATCGCGTGACGGCGCCATTGCGCGCGCCGCCCATCATTTCGCGTCCGGCGCCTTCCTGGCCGACCTGACGCGGCGTGTCGCCATCAAGTCGGAAAGCCAGTCGTCCGACCGTGGGGCGGAACTGCATGCCTATCTGGACGAGGAGATGATCCCGTCGCTGGGCAAGCTCGGCTTCACCGGCACCATCGTGGAGAATGCGGTCGCCGGGCGCGGGCCGTTCCTGATCGCCGAACGTCACGAGGCCGACCATCTGCCGACCGTGCTGATCTATGGTCATGGCGACGTGGTGCCGGGCCATGAGGGGCGCTGGCGCGACGGCATCGACCCCTGGACGGTGACGGTCAAGGGCGACCGCTGGTACGGCCGCGGCACCGCCGACAACAAGGGCCAGCATTCCGTCAACATCGCGGCGCTCGCCCAGGTGATGGCGGAGCGCGGCGGCAGCCTGGGCTTCAACGCCAAATTCGTGATCGAGATGGGCGAGGAGGCGGGATCGCCCGGCCTGCGCGCGCTGGCCGAAAGCCATGGCGAGGCGTTGGCCGCCGATGTGCTGATTGCCTCGGACGGGCCGCGGGTGATCGCCGAGCGGCCGACGGTGTTCCTCGGCTCGCGCGGCGCCATCAATTTCGAGATGACGGTGGATCTGCGCAAGGGCGCCCACCATTCCGGCAACTGGGGCGGGCTGCTCGCCAATCCCGGCACCATCCTGGCCAACGCCATCGCCTCGCTGATCGACGGGCAGGGGCGGATCAAGCTGGCTGCGCTGAAGCCGGCCGGCATCCCGCCGGCGGTCAAGGCCGCCATCGCCGACCTGTCTGTCGGCGGCGGGCCGAACGATCCGGAGATCGACCGCGATTGGGGCGAAGCCGGTCTGACACCCGAAGAGCGGGTGTTCGGCTGGAACGCGCTGGAGGTGCTGGCCTTCGAGACCGGCAACCCGCGCGCGCCGGTCAATGCCGTGCCCGGCATCGCCAAGGCGACGCTGCAACTGCGCTTCGTCGTCGGCACCGATCCTACGACGGTGATCGACGCCGTGCGCGCCCATCTCGCCGCCAACGGCTTCGACCGGGTGCAGGTCACGCCCAGCCGCATGGAGGCCTTCACCGCCACCCGTCTGGATCCCAACGACCCGTGGGTGGGCTGGGCGCTGGATTCGCTGGCGCGGACGACGGGCAAGAAGCCGGCGCTGCTTCCCAACCTGGGCGGCTCGATCCCCAACGACGTGTTCTCCGAGATTCTGGGGCTGCCGACCATCTGGGTGCCGCATTCCTATCCGGCCTGTTCCCAGCATGCTCCCGACGAGCATCTGCTGGCCCCCGTCGTCGAGGAGGCCCTGCGGGTGATGGCCGGGCTGTTCTGGGATCTGGGCGAGACCGGTCCCGCCGTCCGGGACGCTCGCAAGGAGGCCCTCCGCGCATGACCCCGCTCGCCCAACGCGCCAGCGACTGGCTGGCATCCCGCCGCGCGGAGATGGAGGACATGCTCCAGCGCATCGTCGACATCGATTCCGGCAGCCGCGACGGCGCCGGCATCGATGCGGTCGGCGACATCATGGCCGCGATGCTGGAGGCCGACGGCATCGCCGTGACGCGCTTCCCGAACGAAACTTACGGCGCCGTGCTGAAGGCCGACATTCCCGGTGCCGAGGGCGGGGCGCCGGTGCTGGTGATGGGACATCGCGACACCGTCTATCCCAAGGGGACGGTCGCCGCCCGGCCCTTCACCCGCGACGGCGACACCGCGCGCGGGCCGGGGGTGGCCGATATGAAGGGCGGGCTGATCGTCGACGTCTTCGTGCTGCGGGCGCTGAAGGCGGCGGGCGGCACCGGTTTTCCGCTGATCGGCCTGTTCACCGCCGACGAGGAGATCGGCTCGCCGTCAGGCCGCAAGATCATCGAGGAGGTGGCGCGGGGGGCGCGGGCCGCCTTCAACGCCGAGCCGGGGCGGGTGTCGGGCAATGTGGTCACCGCGCGCAAGGGCGGGCTGACGCTGGACATCACGGTGACCGGACGGGCGGCGCATTCCGGCGTCAACCATGCCGACGGAGCCAGCGCCATCGGCGCGCTGGCGGCGAAGATCACCGCGCTACATGCGCTGACCGACTATGACAGCGGCATCACCACCAATGTCGGCGTCATCCGCGGCGGCCGGACCCACAACACCGTCGCCGACCATGCGGAGGCGGCGCTGGACATCCGCTTCCGCTCGGTCGAGCAACTCGACGGCATCCTGGCGCGGGTGGAGGCGATCCTGGCGGCGGAGGACGTGCCGGGCACCAGTGCGACCTACCAGCGGGGACATTTGTTCATGCCGCTGGAGGAACAGCATTCGGCCGATCTGTTCGCCCGCTACAAGGCGGCGGCGGCGGAGGTCGGCTTCGAGGTGGATGGCGAGTTCACCGGCGGCTGCGCCGATTCCGGCTTCACCGGGGCGCTGGGCGTGCCGTCGCTGTGCGGGCTGGGGCCGGTCGGCGGAGCGGCGCACACGGAGCGGGAATGGTGCCGGCTCGAAACGCTGGTGCCGCGCGCCCAGGCGCTGGCGGTCACGATTGCGGGGCTGGAGGGGTGAAGTTGAAAGAACGGCCCTCCGATCACGTCGGAGGGCCGTCGCCTTATCAACCGTTGCGATACGTGTAGCTGTAGCCGTTCAGCGCCGGGGCGCCGCCGAGATGGGCGTAGAGGACCTTCGAGCCTTCGGGGAACCAGCCCTTCTTCACAAGGTCGATCATGCCCTGCATCGACTTGCCCTCATAGACCGGGTCGGTGATCATCGCTTCGGTGCGGGCGGCGAGACGGATCGCCTCGTTGGTCTCGGCGCTCGGCACGCCATAGGCGGGATAGGCGTAGTCTTCGAGGATGACGATCTCGTCGTCGCGGACCTTGCGGCCGAGTTCGACCAGTTCGGCCGTGTTGTCGACGATCTGGCGGACCTGGGAGCGCGTCTGCTCCGGCGTGCCGGAGGCGTCGATGCCGATCACGCGGTCGGCGCGGTCGTCGGCGGCGAAGCCGACGATCATGCCGCCCTGGGTCGAGCCGGTCACCACGCAGACGACGATGTAGTCGAACTTGAAGCCGAGGTCGGCCTCCTGCTTGCGGACCTCTTCGGCGAAGTTGACGTAACCGAGACCGCCGTACTTGTGGACCGAGGCGCCGGCCGGAATGCCGTAGGGCTTGCCGCCGGCATCCTTCACCGACTGGATGGCGTCTTCCCAGCTGCGGCGGATACCGATGTCGAAGCCGTCCGGAACGATGCGGCTGTCGGCGCCCATCAGGCGGGTCAGCAGGATGTTGCCGACGCGGTCATAGACGGCGTCCTCGTGCGGGACCCAGCTTTCCTGGACGACGACGCACTTCATGCCGAGCTTCGCCGCGGTCGCCGCCACCATTCGGGTGTGGTTCGACTGCACGCCGCCGATCGACACCAGCGTGTCGGCACCGGCCGCGATGGCGTCGGGAACGATGTATTCCAGCTTGCGCAGCTTGTTGCCGCCCATGGCGAGGCCCGAGTTGCAGTCGTCGCGCTTGGCGTAGATCTCGACCTTGCCGCCGAGCGCTTCGGTCAGGCGCGGCAGATGTTCGATGGGCGTCGGGCCGAAGGTGAGCGGATAACGTTCGAAACGATCGAGGCGCAGCATGGCGGGGCTCCACTGTCTAGGTGAAGAGACGGTATCACCGCCGAAATGAAAGGTGCTCTCGAAGTTCGCTGGCAAATTGCCGCGAATCGCCTCTAGAGTGCCGTCAGATGCAGGATTGCGCACAAAAATCGGTGCCAAAATGAGAGAATCTTCCATCACTGATGAGCTGAGCCCCACGGATCGCAAGATTCTCCAGCATCTTCAACGGGATGGTCGGATGACGAACGCCGATTTGGCGGCGGCGGTCAATCTCAGCCCCGCCACCTGCCACCGCCACACCCAGCGCCTGTTCGCCGAGGGCTACATCCGCTCCGTCCGGGCCGAGATCGAGCCGGCGAAGGTGGATCGCGGCACGCTGGTGATGGTCGGCGTCGAGTTGGACCGCTCGACCCCGGAGAGCTTTGCCGAGTTCGAGCGGGCGATCCGCAAGCTGCCCTTCGTCCTCGACTGCCATCTGGTCGCCGGGGATTTCGATTTCTTCCTGAAGATCCGGGTCAGCGACATCGCGGATTTCAACCGCCTGCACGGGCAGGAGCTGATCGCGCTGCCCGGAGTGCGGCAGACGCGCACCTTCTTCGTGATGAAGGAGGTGATCGACAACGCGATGCTGGATTTCTGAGCGCGTCAGGACGAACGCGCCAGCATCCCCTCGGCCAGAAAACGGAATGCCTCCACGGCCTTGGCGAGGACATCCTGCGGGTCGTCACTGGCCGCCACCCAGAGGGCGGCGTTCAATGCCGCTCCATTCAACAGACGGGCGGCCGCTTCGGGATCGAGGCGCCTGACGACCCCCTGCGCGATCAGCCGCTCCACCGTCTGCCGGGTGGTCTGGAGGCAGTGGTTCTGGCTCGGCCACTGCGAGGGATCGCCCAGGAAGGCCGGGCCGTCGAGCAGCACGATGCGCTGGACCTCGGGTTCGAGAGCCATCTCGATATAGGCGACGCCTTCCGCAAGCAGCCCGTCCCAGTCATTTCCTGCTTGGGCTCCGATGTCGCGTGCGCGGATCGCCATTTCCGCGTCGAGTTGGTCGACCACCGCCTGGAGCAGGCCGCGCTTGTCGCCGAAATTGTGATACAGGGCGCCGCGCGTCAGCCCGGCCGCGGCCGTCAGGTCATCCATCGATGCGGCGGCGAATCCCTTTTCGGCGAAGGCCTTGCGCGCGGACGCGATCAGCTTGGCGCGGGTTTCCTCCATCATTTCAGAGCGTCGCTTGCCGGCCATCGCCTTCTCCACTGATTTCGCGTACGTCTCGCATGTGAGTTGACATACGGAGCGTATGCGTGTTGGGTTCACATACGTGGCGTATATCAACTTGCGCCCGCAGTGTGAAGCCCGAAGCCGGCCAGTCCGGCGACCAAAGAGGAAAACGACCATGGCTCAACGCGAAGCGATCACTCCGGCCAATCGGCATGCGCTCTACGAACTGCACCGCTACTCGGCGGCGATCCGCTCCGGCGACCTTCTGTTCGTATCGGGGCAGGTGGGCAGCCGTGAGGACGGGTCGCCGGAACCCGATTTCGAACGGCAGGTGCAGTTGGCCTTCGGCAATCTCATCAATGTGCTGAAGGCTGCCGGCTGCACCTTCGGTGACATCGTCGACATCACCACCTTCCACACCGATCCGGCAAACCAGATCGAGACCGTCATGGCAGTTCGGGAAAAGGTGATCGGCGATCCGCCCTATCCGAACTGGACAGCGGTCGGGGTGACCTGGCTGGCGGGATTCGACTTCGAAATCAAGGTCATCGCCCGTGTTCCAGAAGGCGCGTCCGCCTCGTGACGGCGACCGCTTGAGAACCTTCTCTGATTGGGTTTGTCGGGTCAAGGCCGGATGGGCCTTTTCTGCTC
>NZ_CAMLJP010000053.1 GCF_946480385.1 uncultured Azospirillum sp. | reverse complement strand
TCGTCCTTGCCAGCGGCGTCCTTGCTTGCGTCCAAAACCCGTCCCTCTCCGGTGCGTCCCGTCAGCTTCATAATAAGTATGCAGATACATACTTGACAAGCGGCGGGCTCCGGTTCAAGTATGTACTCACATACATACAAGCCGATTTGCCCAACAGGGGCCAATAGGGGGTAGTCCCGCCATGCCGCAAAGCACTGCTAAGCCTGACCTGTTCACCCCGCTGCGCCTCGGCGCCATCGAGCTGCCGAACCGTGTCATCATGGCGCCGATGACCCGCAGCCGCGCCGGCGAGGGCAACTGCCCGACCGCGCTCACCGCCGAATATTACGCACAGCGCGCCTCGGCCGGCCTGATCATCACCGAAGCGACACAGGTCTGCGACACCGCCCAGGGCTATCCCAACACGCCGGGCATCCACACCGATGCCCAGACCCTGGCCTGGCGCGCGGTGGCGGACGCCGTGCATGACGCCGGCGGGCGGATCGTTACCCAGCTTTGGCATGTCGGCCGCATCTCCCACCCGCGCTTCCAGCCGAACGGCGCCGCCCCGGTCGCCCCGTCTGCCATCGCGGCGAAGGGCCAGCTCTACACCGGCGCCGGCATGGAGCCGTTCCCGGTGCCGCGCGCCCTGGAGACCGCCGAGATCCCCGGCCTCGTCCGCCACTTCGCCGACGCTGCCAAGCGCGCGGTGTTCGATGCCGGCCTGGACGGCGTCGAGATCCACGCGGCCAACGGCTATCTGATCGACCAGTTCCTGCGCGACGGCACCAACACCCGCAGCGACCAGTATGGCGGGACGGTGGAGAACCGCTGCCGCTTCCTGCTGGAGATTCTGGAAGCCACGGCCCATGCCGTCGGCGCCGACCGTATCGGCGTCCGCCTGTCGCCGACCGGCGTGTTCAACGACATGACGGACAGCGATCCGCTGCCGCATTTCCTGGCGATCACCAAGGCGCTGAACCCCTTCAACCTCGCCTATCTGCATGTGATCGAGGGACGGCCTGGCCACCACATGGCTCCGCCGGAGGGCGCGCCGCATGTGGCGTCCGCCTTGCGCGCGGCCTTCAAGGGACCGTTCATCCTGAATGGCGGCTACAGCCGGGCCGACGCCGACACCGCCCTGGCGAACGGCGAGGCCGACGCGGTCAGCTTCGGCGAGGCCTTCATCTCCAACCCGGACCTGCCCGTGCGCCTGCGTGCCGGCGCATCGCTGGCCGAGCCGGACCGCACCACCTATTACGGCGGCGACGCCAAGGGCTACACCGACTATCCGGCGCTCGAATCCGTCGCCGCTTGACCGGATTGCGGTCCCGAATTCCCCAACGGGACCGCATGTCCTCTCGACGTGAGAGCGCGTCGTGAGAGCGTCGTGAGACGCAAATCCCCGCTGCCCCCGGCCCGGATCCCCCCTGGGCCGGGGGGCTTTTTTTTTTGCGTTACCCCGCCCCGCCTTCTCCATCCATCCCATTGCCCAGCCCGCGGGCCAGCGCGGCGATGGTGCCGTAGCCGACCTGATCGGCCGGGTCGATCTCCGCCATCTTGGCGAGGATCGCCAGCGCCTTGTCGCGGTTGTGGCGGCGCAGTTCGATGAAGGCCAGCGCCTTCATGGTGAACAGGAAGAAGCGCGCCGGCCCGGCCGCCGTCCAGTCAGTGGAACCGGCGGTCAGTTGCGACCAGTCGGCCGGAAAGCCGCCCTGCAATGCCGCAGCGTCCAGCCCAATGCGGGCCACCCGCTCCGCCTCGCCCAGCTTCTTGCGGTTGAAGTAGAATTTGTAGAGCGCGTAGAAGACCGGCAGCACCCGCGGCCCCTTGCGGTGCGCCTCCCACAACAGCGCCTCGCAGGCGTCGGGCACGTCGCGGGCCTTCACCGCCTCCTGCAGCAGTTCGTCGATCTGTTCGGGCACGTCGCCGAAGGCCATGCGGCCGTTCGACATCCTGAGTTCGATCGGTTCGTCGCTCATCGCTTCCCTCGCCTGTATTTCCTGCTGACGCAATCAATCATCCGATGCACCGACGACGTCCCATGGTACGCGCGCGGACAGGCTGAAAGACCATAGTATTTTTGTGCGGCGAAGTGTCGCGGCTGTCGCAAAACCGACACGCGCCAAACCCGACAAAACGGTTCGTGTGCGGAACTTTGTCGGACTCTCGCCAAGCCGTTTCAGCCTGACAATCCTTGGAAATCAACACTTTGCCGATTTGGCACAGCCCTTGCTCTACTTCCCGTCAGATCGGCCGGCATCCCCGGCAACGCGGCTTGAGGAGGCGGGACATGGTCACTCTGACGGATGCGGCGGTTTCCACCCTGGAACGGGTCCTGGCGAAGTCGGGCGGCGCGGCCGCCGGCTTGCGGATCGCGGTGACCGACGGCGGCTGCGCCGGCCTGAAATACCAGATGGGCCTGGAGGCGGCGGCCGGCGACGACGACACGGTGCTCAGCTTCGGCCCGGTCACCATCTTCGTCGACGCCAACAGCCAGCCCTTCCTCAGCGGCGTGGTGGTCGATTTCGTCGAGGGCATCGAAGGCTCCGGCTTCAAGTTCGACAACCCGAACGCGACCAGCAGCTGCGGCTGCGGCAAGTCCTTCTCGGCCGGTGAAGGCAGTGGTTCCTGCTCGACCTCCTCGTCCAGCTGCGGATCGACGGCCCCCTATTCGACCCACTGAAGTCCCCCCGGACACTCTTCCCCTAGGCGCGCACCCCACGGAAAGGCAGCAGCGACATGTGGAACTACACCGACAAGGTCAAGGAACACTTCTTCAACCCGAAGAACTCCGGTGTCCTGGACAGCGCCAACGCGGTCGGCGAGGTCGGCTCCATCACCTGCGGCGACGCGCTGCGTCTGATGCTGAAGGTCGATCCCGACACCCAGATCATCCAGGATGCGAAGTTCCAGACCTTCGGCTGCGGCTCGGCCATCGCCTCAAGCTCCGCGCTGACCGAGATGATCATCGGCAAGACGGTGGACGACGCGCTGACCCTGACCAACCGCGACATCGCCGAGTATCTGGGCGGCCTGCCGCCGGAGAAGATGCACTGCTCCGTCATGGGTGCCGAGGCCCTGCGCGCCGCCATCGCCAACTACAAGGGGGAGGCGTGGGAAGACGACCATGAGGAAGGCGAGCTGGTCTGCAAGTGCTTCGGCATCGACGCCGCCATGATCGAGCGCGCGGTGACCGTGAACGGCCTGACCTCGCTGGAGGAGGTCACCCACTACACCAAGGCCGGCGGCTCCTGCCAGACCTGCCACGAGAAGATCGAGGAGGTGCTGGAAGAGGTGCTGGCGAAGACCGGCGCCCTGAAGCCCGCCAAGAAGCACACCCCCGGCACCGTCGGGCTGGACGCCATCAAGCCGCTGGAACCCAAGGCCGAACCGGCAGCGGCGCCCAAGCTGACCAACGTGCAGCGCATGCAGGCCATCATGAGCGCCATCGAGGAGATGCGCCCGCAGATCCAGCGCGACGGCGGCGACGTGGAACTGGTCGACATCGACGGCAAGGACATCTACGTCCGGCTGTCCGGCGCCTGCTCCGGCTGTTCGCAGTCGGCCGGCACGATGATGGGCGTGCAGATGAAGCTGGTCGAGAAGCTCGGCGAGTTCGTGCGGGTCAAGCCCGCCTCTCTCATGCCAGTGGGAGCGTGACGCCATGAGCCAGGGAATCTATCTCGACAACAACGCCACCACCCGCGTCGATCCGGAAGTGCTGCAGGAGATGCTGCCGCTCTTCACCGAGCATTTCGGCAACCCGTCCTCCATGCACGGCTTCGGCGCCGCGGTGGGCGGCAAGATCGAATGGGCGCGCAAGCAGGTCCAGGCCCTGCTGGGCGCCGCCCATGACAGCGAGATCGTTTTCACCTCCGGCGGCACGGAAAGCGACAACACCGCCATCCTGTCGGCGCTGGAGGCCTATCCGAAGAAGCGCGAGATCGTCACCAGCGTGGTCGAGCATCCCGGCGTGCTGGCGCTCTGCGAGTATCTGGAGAAGAAGCGCGGCTATAAGGTCCACCGCATCCCGGTGGACAACCGCGGCAATCTCGACATGGATGCCTACCACGCCGCGCTGTCCGATCAGGTCGCCATCGTCTCCATCATGTGGGCCAACAACGAGACCGGGACGATCTTCCCGATTGAGGAACTGGCGCGCATGGCCAAGGAGGTCGGCGCCCTCTTCCACACCGACGCGGTCCAGTCGGTCGGCAAGATCCCGATGAAGCTGGCCGACAGCGCCATCGACATGCTGTCGCTGTCCGGCCACAAGTTGCACGCCCCCAAGGGCATCGGCGCGCTCTACGTCAAACGCGGCCTGCGCTACCGGCCGATGCTGCGCGGCGGCCATCAGGAACGCTCTCGCCGCGCCGGCACCGAGAACGCGCCGGGCATCGTCGGGCTGGGCGCCGCTGCCCAATTGGCGCTGGTCCATATGGGCGACGAGAACACGCGAGTGAAGGCGCTGCGCGACAAGCTGGAACAGGCGATCCTGGCGGCTGTGCCGAGCTGCTTCGTCACCGGCAACCCCGACAACCGCCTGCCCAACACCTGCAACATCGCCTTCGAATACATCGAGGGCGAGGCGATCCTCCTGCTGCTGAACGAGGCCGGCATCGCCGCGTCCTCCGGCTCCGCCTGCACCTCCGGATCGCTGGAGCCCAGCCACGTCATGCGGGCCATGGGCGTGCCCTACACCGCCGCCCATGGCGCCACCCGCTTCTCGCTGTCGCGCGACACGACGGAGGAGGAGATCGACCGGGTCATCGCCGTGGTGCCGGGCATCATCGCCAAGCTGCGCAGCCTTTCGCCCTACTGGCAGCAGGAAGCGGGAAAGCCCAAGGAATTCGCACCCGTTTATTCGTAACACCGGAATCGCAGGCCGGGTCGATGGCCCGTCCCGGCACCCCGCCCGACGACACCCCGTCGGGGCGGGTCCCCGGCCCGGCCTGCGACACTTCTCATGGGGGCGGTACTTGCCCCCGCGCGCGAGGTGCCCCCATGCCCACCACCTTCGCCACCATCAACGACACCACGCTGCGCGACGGCGAGCAGACCGCCGGTGTCGCCTTCACGCTCGACGAGAAGATCGCCATCGCCCGCGCGCTCGACGCCGCCGGCGTGCCGGAGCAGGAGATCGGCATCCCCGCCATGGGCGAGGAGGAGCGCGAGGGCATCCGCGCCGTGGCGTCGCTGGGGCTGAAGGGCCGGCTGATGGTGTGGTGCCGCATGCACGACGCCGACCTGAAGGCGGCGCTGTCCTGCAATGTCGGCTTCGTCAACCTGTCGATGCCGGTGTCCGACATCCACATCACGAAGAAGTTGAAGCGCAGCCGTGCCTGGGCGCTGGCGGAGATCGAGCGCAAGGTGAAACAGGCGCGCGACCATGGGCTGGAGGTCAGCGTCGGCGGCGAGGATTCCTCCCGTGCCGACATGGATTTCCTGATCGCCGCCGCCACGGTGGCGCAGGAGGCCGGAGCGCGGCGCTTCCGTTTCGCCGACACGCTGGGCGTGCTCGACCCCTTCCAGACGCGCGCCTGCATCGAACGGCTGCGCCGGGCCACCGATCTGGAAATCGAGATCCACGCCCATGACGATCTCGGCCTCGCCAATGCCAACTCGCTGGCGGCGGTGCTGGGCGGCGCCACCCATGTCAACACCACGGTGAACGGGCTCGGCGAGCGCGCCGGCAACGCCCCGCTGGAGGAGGTGGTGGTGTCGCTGAAGCACCTCTACCACATCGACAGCGGCGTGGAGACGCGGTCGCTCGGCGCCATCAGCGATCTGGTGGAGCGGGCCTCCAACCGGCCGGTGGCGGTCAACAAGTCGATCGTCGGCTCCGCCGTCTTCACCCACGAGGCCGGCATCCATGTCGACGGGCTGCTGCGCGACCGCGCCACCTACCAGAATTTCGACCCGGCCGAAGTCGGACGCGAGCACCGCATCGTGCTGGGCAAGCATTCCGGCACCGCGGCGGTAAAGCTGGCCTACGAGCGGCTGGGCATCGCCTGCGACGACGCCACGGCGCAGGCGGTTCTGCCCCGCGTCCGCGCGCTGGCCACCCGCGCCAAGCGACCGCCCACGCCCGAGGAACTGCACGCCTTCCTGGAGGCGGCGACATGAGCAAACCCGAAAGCCGGCCCGGCATTCTGGCCTTGTTGCGCGAGGATGTCGCCTGCGTCTTCGACCGCGACCCGGCGGCGCGCAACGTCTTCGACGTGCTGACCTGCTATCCCGGCATCCATGCGCTGGTGATGCACCGCTTCGCCAATGCGGCCTGGCGGCGGGGGCTGCGCTGGCCGGCGCGCTTCCTGTCCTATGTGGCGCGCGCGGTCACCAACATCGACATCCATCCCGGCGCCGGCATCGGCCGCCGATTTTTCATCGACCATGGCGCCGGCGTGGTGATCGGCGAGACGGCGGAAATCGGCGACGACGTGACGCTCTATCATGGCGTGACGCTGGGCGGCACCTCCTGGACCAAGGGCAAGCGGCACCCAACCCTGATGGACGGCGTGCTGGTCGGTGCCGGCGCCAAGATCCTGGGGCCGATCACCGTCGGCGCCAACGCGCGGGTCGGCGCCAATTCGGTGGTGACCAAGCCGGTGCCGGACGGCATGACTGTGGTCGGCATCCCAGGCCGGGTGGTGCGTCCGGAAACGCATCGCCAGCTGTCCGATCCCCATCTTTCCAATCACGGCATCGACCTTGAGCATCATCTGATGCCGGACCCGGTCGGCAAGGCCATTGCCTGCCTGATCGAGCACATCAATCGCATCGAAGCCCGACTGGACACACAAACCAGGATCGGCCAGACCGCAACCGTACCGTCACAGTTTCCTGATAAGAACACCCGCCTGTCGGAATTTCGGCTGGCCGATGTCCGTTTGGACGGCGTCGCCTGCAGCGCCTGTGGCAACATCTGCGACCAGGAGGGCTGCGGCCCCTCCCCTTCCACCCAGCAGCACGCGTGAGGAGCCTTCGACGATGAACGATTTCACCGACGACCTCGACGATCTGGAAACCGCGGAAGACTTCCTGCGCTTCTTCCACGTCACCTACGACCAGCGCGTGGTCAACGTGAACCGCCTGCACATCCTGCAGCGCTTCCACGATTACCTGTCGGCGGACAATGGGATGGAGGGGCTGGACGACGACGGCATGTCGTCGCGCTACCGTTTTCACCTGGAACGCGCCTATCAGGACTTCGTGGTCTCCAACGCCATCGCGGAAAAGACCTTCAAGGTCCACAAGGAAGAAGCGCGCAAGATGGCCGACCGCTTCGTCCCGCTGGACAGCCTGTTGGGATCGCCGGTCGGCTGACCCGCCGGCGCAAGAGCTTCGACGGAGGGGGGCGTCTTGCGGCGCCCCCTTTGCCGTCAGTGGATCTTGCTCTCGTTCCGGCCGCCGTCGCGCCGGTAGACATGGACGTGGTAGGCCGCCATCGGGTTCTCGTCGATATAGCGCAGCAGCTCCTGCTCCGTCCGCGGCGTGGCGTCACGAATCAGCACCTGCCAGGCGGGCTCCATCGTCGCGCGCATGGTCTCGTCATGGGGCAGCATGATGAAGCCGGCCCACTCCGGGTCGAAATCGGCGAGATAGCTCTTGGTGTAGTGCTTCATCATCGCCGCGTCGTTGACGTTGACGCTTTCCATGTTTTCGAAACAGACACGCAGGTCCATCGCCGGTCTCCTCATGGAAAAGGGAGCGGCCCCGTCGGTCGTCCATAATGGACAGGCGCGGGTCCGCAATTCTCGCTGGTGAAAACAACCCTGAGACAGAGATGGTGCGTGGCGCAGGTGAAAAACAAGGGTGCGATGGGATCCCTGCGACGCTTACGCTCAATCGCCCGCGCATCCGGCGCAGGCTGCGCCATTGGTCATAATCCTGCGCTTTTTGGGTTCGCTGATTGCGCGTCTCCTGTAGAATCGCTGTGACAGCCTTCATGCGATCACGATGACAGACCCTTCGCCTGCCTCCGACGCTCCCCTGCGCATCCTCATCGTTGAAGACGAGAGCCTCGCCGCCATGGCATTGGAGGAGATTCTCGGGATGCTGGGATTCGCCGTCGTCGGGATCGAGGACAATGCCGACGACGCGGTCGAGACGGCCGAAAGGCTGCGTCCGGACGTCGTCATGATGGACATCCGCCTGCGCGGCCCACGCGACGGGATCGAGGCGGCGGCGGCGATCCGCGAGCGGACCGGCATCCGCTGCATCTTCACCTCCGCCTTCGGCGATCCCGAGACCCGCCACCGCGCCGCGGAGTGCGATCCCTTCGGCTTCGTCCGCAAACCCTACTTCCCGGCCGAACTGCAGCGGGCGCTGGGCCATGCGGTGGAGGTTTTGAAGGGTCGCTGACATGCCCCCACCAAACAAAGCGGCCCCCGCGCAAAATTGCACGGAGGCCATCCAGTTCCGGGGGAAGGCACCAAACAGACCCGATCAGCCGAACTTGTAGCTGATGCCGTAACCACCGCGTGGATAGTCCCAGGCTATGTTGCCCTTGTCCTGGCAGACGACACGGCAGGTGCCGCATTCCAGGCAGCCGTCGGTCACCAGCGTCACGCCGCCGGTCTCGTTCTTGCTGTAGCAGGCGGCCGGGCAGCAGAATGTGCAGGCCTGTTTGTCGCAGCTCCGGCAGGCATCCTCGCTCTTGATCTGGATGTGCGGCCGGCTTTCATCGACGATGTAGCGGTTCTGATAAAGCTTCTCTTCGACCTTGACCATGATGCTCATCGCACGGCCCTCACCAGCTTGATTGCGTCACCGACCAGTCCCATCACCGAGCGGCGCTTGATGAAGGACTTCATGATCTGCTTTTCCTTCGACTTCTTGTCGATGCTGTCCACGGTGAACCAGTTGTGGGCCGCCGCGGTGATTTCGTCGGGATAGGCGCCGAAGAACTGCTTGTTGCCGTGCATGATGCCGGGCAGCTCGCGATACTTCTTCAGGTCCTTCATGATGAAGCTGTCGTCCAGCTTCTTTTTGTAGGCGACGAGGTTCGATGCGCTGTAGCCCTTGCCGGCCGTCTTCAGTTCGATCACCGTCTCCGCCGCCATCCGGCCCGACGCCATGGCGAGGTTGGAGCCCTCGCGGTGGGCGGCGTTGTTGAAGTGGGCGGCGTCGCCGACCACCATCCAGCCGTCGCCGTAGAGCTGCGGAACCGCCTTGTAGCCGCCTTCCGGGATCATGTGGGCGGCATATTCCTTCATCTCCGCCCCTTCGATCAGCGGCTTGATGACGGGATGGTTCTTCAAATCCTCCAGCATCCGGTAGGGCGGGCAATCGCCGTTCTTGAAGTCGGAGATCAGGCAGCCGATGCCGATCGTCAGCGATTCCTTGTTGGTGTAGAGGAAGGCGGTGCCGACCATCCCCTTGGTCACCTTGCCCATGATCTCGATGACGACGCCTTCGTCCTCCTTGATGCCGAAGCGCTGCTGGATCAGCTCCGGATCGATGAAGAGGATTTCCTTCACCGCCAGCGCCACATTCTCCGGCGCCGCTTCCACCTGAAGACCGGCGCGCTTGGCCAGCAGGGCGTTGACGCCGTCGGCCATGATGACGACGTCGGCGTGGATCTCCCCGCCCTCGCGGTCGGTGCGGACGCCGATCACCTTGCCGGACGGGTCGCGGATCAGCTCCGTCACCGTGGTCTCGCAGATCTGCAGGCCGCCGACCTTGCGGATCTGCTCGCCCCACCATTTGTCGATGTTGGCGCGGATGATTGTGTAGCGGTTGGGCTTGTCGCTGTTGAAGGCTTCCGACCGATAGTTGGTGCCGACATAGCTGTCGTCGCCCAGCAGCCAGACGCGCTGTTCGATGATGTGGCGCTCCGTCGGGCAATCGTCCCGGAAATCCGGGATGATCTTCTCCAGCTCATGCGAATACATGATGCCGCCCTGGACGTTCTTGGCGCCGGGATATTCGCCGCGCTCCAGCTGCAGGACCTTCAGCCCCTGCTTGGCCAGCGTGTAGGTCGCGGCGTTGCCGGACGGGCCGGCACCAATGACGATGGCGTCGAACTTTTCGACCATCTCGACAGGCTCCTTTCTCGTCCGGCGGTCAGCCGGCCATGCGGTTGACGGACAGGCGGCGGCCGAAGGCATCGGTCAGCGCCGGCAGGATCTTCAGCGCGTCGCCGACCAGCCCCAGATGGGCGAAGTCGAAGATCGTCGCATTGGGATCGGTGTTGATCGCCAGGATCAGGTCTGACTTCTCCATGCCGACCCGATGCTGGATGGCGCCGGAGATGCCGGCGGCGATGTAGAGCTTCGGCCGCACCGTCTTGCCGGTCTGCCCGACCTGACGGTCGTTGGTGGCCCAGCCGGCCTGGACCAGCGGGCGGGTCACCCCGACCTCGGCGCCCAGGACCCGGGCGAGATCGAAGACCAGCTTCATGTTCTCGACCTTGCCCAGCCCCTTGCCGGCCGACACGATGATGTCGGCGAAGGCCAGTTGCGCCTCGTTCTGCTCGCGGTCGGCGATGAAGTTCAGGACCTTGGTGACGATGTCCTCTTCGCGCAGGTCGGGCCGGATCTCCACGACGCGGCCGGTGCGGGCGTCGTCGCGCTCCGGCATCGCCATCACGCGCGGGCGGACGGTGGCCATCTGCGGCCGGTAGGCCAGCGTCTGGATGGTGCAGAGCAGCGTGCCGCCGAAGGTCGGCCGGGTGGCGGCCAGCGAGCGGTTGTCGGCGTAGATGTCCAGCTCGGTGCAGTCGGCGGTCAGGCCGGTCGCCAGCGTGGTGGCGATGGCGCCGGCCAGATCGCGGCCCAGGGTGGTGGCGCCCAGAAGCACGATTTCCGGCTTGTGGGTGTTCACCACCTCGGTCATGACGCGGCAATAGGGATCGGTGCGGTAGTCGGCCAGCGCCGGGTCGGTCACCTTGTAGACGATGTCGGCGCCATAGCTGACGGCGTCGCCGCAGATGCGGTTCAGGTCAGGGCTTTCGGCGCCCAGAACCACGGCACCCACCTCCACACCCAACTTGTCGGCCAGCTTGCGGGCTTCGCCCAGCAGTTCCAGCGACACGGAATGGACGATGCCGCGCTCCTGCTCCACGATCACCCAGACATTCTTGTAAACCTTCAGGTGTTCGGGAAGCTGGAACTTGCGGCCCTGGGGCTTGCTCGGTTCGCTCATCGTCGGGTCTCCCGCGGGTAAATCGTCAGAGCCCGGCCGCGGCGCGGGCGAGCAGGTCGCCGGCCAGCTTGGGCTGGGCGGCGAAGATGGCGTCGATGGCGGCGGCGGCCATCGCGTCGGGGGTGTCGGCATCGGCGACGATCATCTTGGCCTTCTCGGCGCGCGGCTTCGGCACGAACACCTTCGACACCACAGTCGGCGAGCCCTTCAGCCCGACGCGCCCCTCTTCGGCGCCGGTGAAGTCGCGGCTCCAGGTCTTCAGCTCGTAACGGGCGGCGCGGAACAGGTCGTCCATCTTGCCAAAGCGGATGGTGTTGGTGCCCTCCAGCATGGTGATCATGCAGGGCAGCTTGGTCTTCAGCACCTGCACGCCGCCTTCGGAGCGGCGCCGCACCACGATCTCCTTGGACGCGGTGTTCAGCTCCTCGATCTTGGTGATGTAGGTCAGTTGCTCGAAACCCAGACGGGTGGCGATGCCGGGTCCGACCTGGGCGGTGTCGCCGTCCACCGTCTGCTTGCCGCAGAAGACGATGTCGACCGGTTCCTCCTCCGCCAGCTTCTGGATGGCCGAGGTCAGGGCGTAGGAGGTCGCCAGCGTGTCGGAGCCCGCGAATTTGCGGTCGGTCAGCAGCACCACGTCATCGGCCCCCAGCGACAGCGCCTTGCGCAACGAGGTCTCCGCCATCGGCGGACCCATGGTCAGCACGGTGACGCGGGCGCCCACCTTGTCCTTCAGCCGCAGCGCCTCTTCCAGCGAGAACAGGTCGAACGGGTTGATGATGGCGGGCACGCCCTGCCGCATGATGGTGTTGGTGACGGGATGGATGCGGATCTGGGCGCTGTCGGGCACCTGTTTGATACAGACGACGATGTGCATCCCGTTCTCCTTGGCTTCCGCTCTCGCTGTAACGCGCATGTGGGTTTGGGGCCGGCACCGGGCCGGGATATGCCCAGAACAGCAAGCGGCGTGCCAGCCGGCGAAAGTCGGCCAAGTCACGGGAAATGCAGGATTTTTTTGAAGAGCGGGATGCGCCGCACACTTGTCGCAAAGGCGACAAGGGGACGCTCATGTCGGTTTCGCTACAGCCTCTACGACAGCCGCGGCCACAGCCCCCGCGGGTGCGGGATCAGACCGCCTCGATATGGGCGATGACGCGGTCCAACTCGATGCCGACACGGGCGACCAGGGAGGCGATGCCCTCCAGCCGGTGATCGATCACCGCCAGTTCCACCGCATCGGCGGCAGCGGCGAGGTCGCGGGCGCCGACGGTGCGCGAGGACCCCGCCAGCTTGTGGGCGGCCTGCCGCACCTCGTCCCAGATCTCGCCGGCCAACGCGTCCATCAGCCAGCGATGCGAGGCGCTGTTGGAGGTGACGAACTCGCCCAGCAGATGCCGGACGAACTCGGCGTCGCCGTCGAACAGCGCGGTCAGCGCCTCCAGGTCGAGCGGCGGTAGGTCGGCGATTGCGGGGGTTGACGGAGCTGCCGGCTGAGGGGTGGGTTGCTGCAACTCGTCGGTCATCGCTTCCATGCCTTCCGAAGCTTCGCACGGCTCCTCCCCGTCCCAGCCCTCGCCGTCCGCCGGGGGCAGGAAACGGTCGACCACCCGGCGCAGGTCGGCGAGGCTGACCGGCTTGGCCAGCGTGTCGTCCATGCCCGATGCCAGGCAAAGCTGCGCTTCGTTCTCCGTCGCGTTGGCGGTGATGGCAACGATGGGCAGGCGCGGGCCTCCACCGGACGCCTCGGCGGCGCGGATGCTGCGGGCCAGCTCCATGCCGTCCATCTCCGGCATCTGGCAGTCGGTCAGCAGCAGCCCGTGGCCGCCGGCCCGCCACATGGCCAGCGCCTGGACGCCGTCCTCCGCGGTCTCCATCACGTGGCCGAGAAGAGTCAGCTGGCGCTGGATGACCTGACGGTTGGTCGGATGATCCTCCGCCACCAGGATCAGCCGGCCCTGCGCCCGCGCTTCTTCCACCGTGGGCAGGCGGCGCCGGCCGGCCGCCGGAGCGGCGGGTTCCGGCTCGGGCTGCCGATCGGTACGGCCGCCCTCCCCCGCCGCCATCCGCCCGGCGGCGGCCAGGATGGCGCGGACCAGCCCGCCCCGCCGCACCGGCCGGCCCAGCACCACGGTTGCGGCGCCCAACCCGCCCAGCTCCGCCGCATCGCCCGCGCTCAGCGCGTCGCCGCCGATCAGCACGCGCCCGCGCACCCGCCCGCGCGGGTCGTTGTCCAGCGCCGCAAGGTCGGTGCCCAGCGTGGAGACCAGCACGTCGCAGGCGGCGGTCGGCAACAGGGTGCGCAGCGCCGCGTCGGCGTCGGCCGCCTCCACCAACTGGGCGCCGTCGGCGTTCAGATAGCGGGCGAGGAAGCCGCGCTCCTGCGCATCCGCCGCCAGAAGCAGCACGGTCACCCCCTGCAGCGGCGCCCGCGGCGTCGGGGCGGGCTCGACCGCCGCCGGGACCAGATCGGCGTCGAAGGTGAACCAGAAGGTGGAGCCGACATTGACCTCGCTGGTGACGCCGATGTCGCCGCCCATCAGTTCGGCCAGACGCCGGCAGATCGACAACCCAAGCCCGGTGCCGCCAAAACGCCGGGTGGTCGATGCCTCCGCCTGGGTGAAGGGGCGGAACAGGCGAACCTGATTTTCCTTGGAGATGCCGATACCGGTGTCGGTCACCGCGACGCGGATGGTGACGCGGTCGCCGTCGAAATGCGCCAGTTCCACCCGCATGGTCACCGAACCGGACTGGGTGAACTTCACCGCGTTGCCGGCGATGTTGAACAGCACCTGCCGGATGCGGACTGGATCGCCAACGACCTCCGCCGGCAGATCGGGGTCGATGTAGGTGACCAGCGACAGCCCCTTGCCCCGCGCGCCCGGCGCCAGCGTTTCCGCCACCCCCTCCACCACATTGGCGAGGGAGACCGGCACCCGCTCCAGGTCGAGCCGCCCGGCCTCGATCTTCGAGAAGTCGAGGATGTCGTTGATGATGGTCAGCAGCGCGCTGGCCGATTCCCGCACCACGCTGACCAGCTCGCGCTGGTCGCCGGTCAGGCTGGTGTGCTCCAGCAGTTCCAGCATGCCCTGGATGCCGTTCATCGGCGTGCGGATCTCGTGGCTCATCGTCGCCAGGAACAACGACTTCGCCTGATTGGCCGCCTCCGCCTCCGAACGCGCCGCCTCCGCCGCCTCGCGCGCCGCGACGAGGTCGCGCGTGCGTTCCGCCACCTGCCGCTCCAGGCTGCGGTTCAGCTCGGTCAGTTCCTCGTACAGGTGGACATTGTCGAAGCCGATGGCGACCTTGGCGCAGAACACCTCCAGCAGCCGGCGCTCGTCCGCCGTCAGCGCCCGCCCATGGCCGAGATACACCGCGGTGTCGTGGTGCCGGGTGGCGGAACGGAAAACCAGAACGCTGTGGCCGCGTTCATACCGGTTGCGTCCGTCGGCCAGCGCCGCCGTCACCGCCTGCACCGCGTTGGGCGGCAGGGCCAGGAACAGCGGCGTTCCTTCCATCCCGACATGGCAGCCGGCGCCGCCCAGCACCAGCGGCTCCGCCGGCCGCGGCCCGTCGGACAGGCGGCTGACCAGCGCCACCCCGTCACCCTGCGGGCAGACGCCGACGATCTGCGCCACGGCATGGCGCACGAACTCCGCCATCGTCCGCTTGCCCAGCAGGGTAGAGGAGGAGTCGAGGATACGCTCCAGCCCTTCGCGGTGGTCCTCGATGGCGGTGATGTCCTGATAGCCGCGGAGCGCGGCGACGACGGAGGTGAACAGCTTCTGCGCCGTCAGCTCCGTCTTCGATTTGTAGTCGTTGATGTCGTAGCTGAGAATGACGTCGCGTTCCGGCGCCTGCCCCGGCTGGCCGGTGCGCAGGATGATGCGCACCCGCCGGTTGCTCAGTTCGTTGCGGATGTAGCGGACCAGACGCAGGCCGGCGTCGTCGGATTCCATCACCACGTCCAGCAGGATCACCGCGATGGCCGGGTTGTCGCGCAGCACCCCGCGCGCCTCCGCCGCGGTGGCGGCCGACAGGAACTGTGCCGGGCGTCCCTCGAAGGCAAAGCCGCGCAGCACCATCTTGGTGGTGGCATGGATGGCGGGGTCGTCGTCGACGATCAGGATCAGCCAGGGTTCGACGGGTTCGGCAGCCTCGGCCGCCACCTCGACGGCGGGCTCCTCCTCCGCGAACAGGAATTCGTCGCTCATCACGGTCCCCCGACGAAACAACCGCGCTTTTTCCACCCCGGCGCGCGGGCGACCTTACCATATGTCGGGGAATGGCCGCCAGTTCGGCCCCCGGCAGGCGCCATCAGGTGGGGCCAACAGGCGGAAAGGGTGGATTTACCGGGCGGCAGCCGCCATGGTGCCGCCGTTTTCCATCGCGCATGTGCCGTCATGAATCTGCTTGCCTGCATCCACGACAAGGCCCCGCTGATCGAAGCGCGGGATCCCGACCTGGGCGACCTGTTCCCGCCGGGGTTCCTCGACCTGTACGAGGTGCACAGCTACCGCAACGCCGCCCGCATCCTGGCCTATGCCTGCACGGCCGAGTTCCGCGAGATCACCGAACGGCTGATGGAGTTCCGCATCCGCACCGAGGACATCGTGGCGTCGGGCGGCAACAAGTCGCAGATCGCCAAGACGATGGAGCGGATGCTGAACCCGCTCGGCTGGAACGAGACGCGCATCCGCGGCGACCTGTTCATCACCAAGATGATCGTAACGCATGAGGAAAAGCGCCGCGTCGCCGGCAAGAACCGCGGTCAGACCGTCACCGAACAGCACCAGCGCGAGGAGCTATACAAGGTCAACGGCTTCATCGACGGGCACAAGATCGACTTCGTGAAGGAGCGCGTGTCCTTCGACTTGGAATGGAACAGCAAGGACCAGACCTTCGACCGCGACCTCTACGCCGCTCGCACCTTCTACGAATGCGGCATCATCAATGCCGGCGTGCTGCTGACCCGCAGCGCCGAACTGATCCCGCTGTTCACCGAGGTGGCGCGGCGGGTGGAGATGAAGAACTTCCAGAACAAATACGGCGCCAGCACCACCTGGATGAAGAAGCTGCTCTACCGCCTGGACGCCGGCCGCGGCGGCGGCTGCCCGGTGCTGGCGCTCGGCATCCGCCCGGCGGTGGTGTCGGATTTCGAGGAATGGAAGGACAGCCATCCGATCGTCCGCCAGACGGCCACCTTCGATGTCGATACCGGGGCGGAGGGCGAGGACGATCTGTGGTGAGGGTGTGGCGGCGGCTCCCACCAATCCTCACGCAAACTTCCGATCCGTCAGCAACAGCCGCACCGCAAAGCCGAGGAACAGCACGCCGGCAATACCATCCATCGCCGCGCGCACCCGCGGGCTGGACAGCACCCGCCGCGCGGCCCCGGCGCTGAGCGCCGCGATGCCGACCAGATAGGCGCCGCCCAGCACCGAAATGATGTTGCCGAGGATGAAGGTCTGCAGCGCCACATGGCCCAGGTGCGGGGCGATGAACTGCGGCACGAAGGCCAGTTGGAACAGGATGATCTTCGGGTTCAGCAGGTTGGTCAGCAGCGCCTGGACGAAGACGCGGCCCGCAGGCGCCGGGGCCGGGGCCTCGACGGCGGGGACCGGTTCAGCGCCGCGGCTGGTCCAGACGCTCCACAGCGACCGCAGGCCGATCCAGGCGAGATAGGCACCGCCGGCATAGCGCAGCAGGTCGAACAGCGAGGCCGACGCCGCGATGAGGGCGGAGATCCCGGCGGCGGCCAGCAGCGAATGGACGGTGTTGCCGACGCAGATGCCCAGCGTCGCCACCACCCCGGCCTGCCGGCCGTCGGCGATGCTGCGGGTCAGCACCAGAAGGGAATCCGGTCCCGGCGCCAGAACCAGGACGCAGACGGCAACCACATAGAGTTGCAGCAGATGGAGGTCGAGCGGCAAAGCCATCGCGGGCGAACCTTGAAGTACGGTGGAGCGGGCGCTCAATCCGGCCAGCGGCGGTGGATCCACAGCCATTGCGCCGGCTTGTCGCGGATCCAATCCTCCAACAGACGGTTCAGCCGTTCCATCAGAATTCGCGCATCCGCATTGCGATCGCCGCTGGTCGGGTATTCCTCCGGCGGCAGGACGGTGACGCGGAAGTGCGCGCCCTCCAGCCTTTCCGTCCGCGCCGGGCACAGCGGCAACTGCATCTTCATGCCGAGGACGGCGGCGGCCGGCGCGGTCATGGCGTCGCGGCCGAAGAAGGGGACCGGGATGCCGTCATTCATCTTCTGGTCGATCAGCATGCCGACATGGCCACCCTTGGTCAGGTGGCGCAGCAGGATCCTGGCGCCGTCCGGTCCCTTGGGGATCTGCATGCCGGTCGCCGCCCCGCGCAGCTTCACCAGAAGTTCGCCAACGATCGGGTTGTTGGGCGCGCGATAGACCACCCCCAACTCCAACCCCAGCATGCGGGAGGCGACCGACTGAACCTCCCAGTTCGCCAGATGGCCGGAGACCAGGATGCCGGCCTTGCCGTCCTCGCGCAGCATATCGACATGCTCGATGCCGACCACTTCGATCCGCTCGCGACCGATCTGCTCCAGATGCGGGTATTCGGCGATGGTCCGGCCCAGATTGTCCCACATGCCGCGCAGGATCGCGTCGATTTCCGCCCTGCCCTTCTCCGGGAAGGCCCGCGTCAGGTTGCGCCGCGCGCGGGCACTGTTGGGCAGCCACGGACCCACCGTCCGTCCGATCCAGCCGCCGAGCGCCGAGGCGCGGTCGAGCGGCAGCACCCGGAACAGCCAGCAGACGGCGTGGACCAGCACCGCCTCCACCGGATAGCCGATCCGGCGCGTCAGCCATTTCTGCAGCGGACTACGCGGCTTCGCCATCGGGGCTTCCCTTCAGCAACACGGTGGTCAAAAGCGTGGAGAGCGCCCGCTCGTCGGCCCAGCGGACCGACACCGGCAGGACGGCGACCTTCGCCCGCAGGTCCGGCGGCAGGCGCACGGCATCCTTGGCGGTGGTGACGGGCACGGCGCCCAGCGCCGCGGCGCGGTCGACCAGGGCCGCCACCTCAGCGGGGCGGTAAGGGTGGTGGTCGGCGAAAGGCACCCGCCCGACCACGCGGGCGCCGAGCGCCTCCAGCGTGGCGAAGAACTTCTCCGGCCGGCCGATGCCGGCGAAGGCCAGGACGTCGCGTCCGGCCAGCCGGGCGGCGGCCTCGGGATCGGGCTCCAACCGCGCCGCCAGCACCGGACGCCCGCCGGCCAGCGCCGCCAGCCCATGGCGGTCCTCGCCCAGGATCACCAGCGCGTCGGCGCGGGCGAGGCCGTCGGCCACCCGCTCGCGCAGCGGACCGGCCGGCACCAGCCGGCCGTTGCCGAAACCGACCGCGCCATCGGCGACGATCAGAGCCAGATCCTTGTGCAGGGCCGGGTTCTGGAACCCGTCATCCATGACGATGGCCCCGGCCCCGGCAGCGACCGCGCGTTCCGCCCCCGCCAGCCGGTCGCGCGCCACCCAGCAGGGCGCCGCCCCCGCCAGCAGCAGAGCCTCGTCACCGACATCGGCGGCGCCGTGGCTGCCGGGGTCGACCGCCAGCGGACCGGCCTCCCGCCCGCCATGGCCGCGGGTCAGCGCATGGACGGCGATCCCGCGGGCCTGCAGCGCCGCGATCAGTGCCAGCCCGACCGGCGTCTTGCCGGCGCCGCCCGCCACCAGATTGCCAACGCAGGCGACCGGAACGCCGACCCGGCGCGGAACGGTTCCGGCGAGGCGCCGCCGGCCGGCCAGCCCATAGAGCGCCCCCAGCGGCGCCAGCAGGGTTGAGGCAAGGCCGGGCGGCCGATACCAGAAGGCAGGGGTCTTCACGGCGCCGCGTCCTTTCAGGCCGCGGTCCGGATGCCGGCGGCGCCCAGCACCGGGGACAGCGCCCCCAGCGCGCGGTCGATGATCCGCCGGTTGTCCGCCGTCACCCGCGCGGCCCCCGCGACGATGCGGTCTCGCGCCCGGTCGTCGGTCAGCAGCCGCCGGGTCTCGCGGGTCAGCGCATCGCCGTCCGCGACCGGCAGGGCGCCGCCAGCGGCCTCCAGCATGTGGGTGATCTCGCCGAAATTGAACATGTGCGGGCCATACAGGACCGCGCAGCCCAGCTGCGCCGGCTCCACCGGGTTCTGCCCGCCATGGGGAATGAAGGAGCCGCCCATACACACCACCGGCGCGGCACGATAGAACAGCCCCAGCTCGCCCATGGTGTCGGCGATGTAGACGGCATGCTCCGGTCCCGGCAGCCGATGCCCGGCCGTGCGCTGCAGAACCGCCAATCCGCGCGCCCGCATCAACTCGGCGATGGCGTCGCCGCGATGGGCATGGCGCGGCGCGATGACGGTCAGCAGGCCGGGCAGAGCCGGCGCCAGCGCGGCATGGACCGCCGCAGCGATCTCATCCTCCCCCGGGTGGGAACTGGCGAGCAGCCAGACGGGGCGGCCGGCTAGGGCGGCGCTCAGCGGCTCCATCGCGTCGGACGCGGCGGGCGGCGGCTCGGCGGAGAATTTCAGGTTGCCGACGCTGGCGACGCCGGAGGCCCCCAGCCGGCGCAGCCGCTCCGCATCGCCTTCGGTCTGGGCCAGCGTGACCTGGAAGGTGGACAGCAATCCGCCGATCAGGCCGGGCGCGTTGCGCCAGCGCGAGAAGCTGCGTTCGGACATGCGGGCATTGACCAGCGCGGCCGGGATCGAACGGGCGCGGATGCCGGCCAGCAGGTTCGGCCAGATCTCCGATTCCGTCCACAGCACCGCGTCGGGCCGCCAATGGTCGAGGAAGCGGTCGACCGCGTCGGGCAGATCGACAGGCACATATTGATGAATGGCGCGCTCCGGCAAGCGCCGCCCCATCAACTCGGCCGAGGTGACGGTGCCGGTGGTCATCAGCACGGTCAGATCGGGTGCGCTGTCCAGAAGCCGGCCGATCAGAACCAGGACCGAGTTCGCCTCCCCCACGCTGGCCGCGTGGATCCAGACCAGCGGGCCATCCGGCCGGGTGCGCGAGGCCATGCCGAACCGCTCCGCCTGCCGGGCGGAGTCTTCCTTGCCGGCAGCGCGGCGGCGGTCGAGGTAGAGGCGCACCGCCGGCCCGGCGACGGTCGTCAGGCCACGGTAAAGGGAGTGCAGCATCGAGGCCCGGAACAGGAGACGTACGACAACGGGCGCGTTGCCGGTCCCCCTATACGGAACACCGGCGACGCGCCCGGCGGCACCTTAGCACGCGGCAACCATTCCGTAACAGGGGACGGTGCGATGGACGACGCCAGACCTTCCGGTAGGGCCGTTCCGGACGATCACGCCCCCGGAGGAACTTCGGGAACCTGATAATTGACAGTCCACAGATTGTCGCCCTGCCGCGACTTCTCGGGTTTCGCATCGGGATACTGAAGCAGCACGGCGTCGATGATCTGATCGGCCTGCTCTTCGGTCAAATCGGTGTGTTCCACCATGTCGGTCGCTCCGGCTCAGGTTGCGTGAGAAGTTCGCCGCAGCCTCAGCCCTTCCAGCCGAAGCCGCGGGCGACCGCGGCGGTCTGGCTGGCGAGCGCCGGGTTGCGGATCAGGCTGATGGCGGCGATGCCGCGGGTGTCGACGCCCTGCGCCTTGTATTGCGCGGCGATGCGGTTCAGCCGGTCGCGCTTTTCCGCATCCGACAGTCCGTCGGCGACGGCATAGCCATAGAGGAAGTTGGCGGCGTCGGTTGAGGCAAAGCCGGAGATGCTGACAAGCTGCTGTTCGGCCTCGTGCGCCGCGGTGGCGGCGCGTTCGGTGATTCCGATCAGCGCGCTCAGCACCGTCCCGCTGGAATAGTATTCCTCAAGGTCGGTCAGGGCGATGCCGGGCGGATAGTCCTTCAGCGGCTTCGACAGCCCGGTCAGGATGCGGGTCCGCATCCGGGCGCGGCTGGCACGCATGGAGGAATGGATGGCCGGCAGCGCCTTGTCGCCCAGAACCTCCTTCTCGAAAGCGGCGCGGCTGCCGGTGATGCCGGCGCCGATGGCCGACAGAATGCTGGCCGCCGCACCGCCACTGGCCGCACCGGCCGAAGTGACACCCAGCGTCAGCACGTCGGTGGAAAAGCCCGCCTCGCGCATCTGCTGGAACAGCTTCTCCTCGAACTCCGAGAAATTGGTGTCGATGGCGTACATCCGCGCCGCAACCTTGGTGTTGCGGCAGGTCTCGTCGGAGCAGGTGAGGATGCCGGCGGCACTCCCCTGCTCCACCACCGCCGGTTCAGCCGGCAGGCGCTCCGGATAGCCCTTGAAGGACGCGCAGCCGGTCACCGCCGCCATCAACGGCAGAACGGCGAGCAAACCCCGCAAAACCGACGGCCGGCGCGGCGCACAGCCCGAAGAAGAAGTGGAGGCGTCGAACGGACGGCGGCCCATGGCAAGATCCCCGGTTGCGTTTTCCGAGAGTGTTTCTCGCCATGAGCGTTAGCATGCCAAGTTTATTTGTGTAAAGAGATCTCAACCGGCGGGAGATTTTGTCACGGAGTGGCGCGGCGAAGCTGAAAAATATCGATCAGCGCTTCGCAGTTCGCCTGTCACCGCTCCGCCAGCGCCAGCTTGGCGCCGAGCGCAGCGAAGGCCGCGGCGAAGCTGCGGCGCATCCAGGCCATCACCCGCGGGCGGGAGACAACCTGATCGCGCACCGCGGCGGCGAACAGGCCATAGAGGACAAAGACCGCAAAGGTCAGCGCCATGAACACGCCGCTGAGCTCCAGCATGCGGGCCAGCGGCTGCGGGTCGGCGTCGCTGACGAATTGCGGCAGGAAGGCCAGGAAGAAGATCGACAGTTTCGGGTTCAGTACATTGACCAGCACCGCCCGCAGGATCATCCGCCCGGCCGTGTGCTTCGTCCTGTCCGCCGTCCCGTCCGTCTCGACGCTCAGCGCCCCCCGCTCCTTCAGTGTCGCCCAGGCCATGTAGAGCAGATAGAGCACGCCGAGGATCTTCAGCCCCTGGAACGCCACCGCGCTGGTGTGCAGCAGGGCGGCCAGCCCCAGCACCGCCGCCGCCATGTGCGGCACGATCCCCAGCGTGCAGCCGAAGGCCGTCACCGCGCTGGCCCGCGCCCCCTGCGACAACCCCGCCGCCAGCGTGAGCAGCACCCCGGTGCCGGGTGAGGCGACGACGATCAGGGAGGTGATGAGGAATTCGGGGGTCATGGCCGGGAACCTCGCGTCGGAGTGGTGATCCGGCGGAATGGAACCATGGCACCCGATCTTCGCCAAGCGGAATGCTGTCCCCGGCTTACGTGAACGGCCGCAGGTTCGACAGGAACTGCTCCGCCGAGCGGCGCCAGGAATAGCCCAGCGCATAGTCCCGGCAGGCTTGCGCCGGGATCGCCAAGGCCCCCTCGACCGCCCGCTTCAAATCCTCGTCAAGGCAGCCGGCGCCGGAGCCGTCGACCACGTCCAGCGGTCCCGGCACCGGGTAGGCCGCCACCGGCACGCCGGACGCCAGCGCTTCCAGCAGAACCAGTCCGAAGGTGTCGGTGCGCGACGGAAAGACGAAGACGTCGGCGGCGGCGTAATGCCTCGCCAGATCCTCGCCATGCTTGGCGCCGACCCAGTGGACGCCGGGGTATTTGCGCTGCAACTCCTCCCGCGCCGGGCCGTCGCCGACCACCACCTTGGTGCCGGGCAGGTCGAGGCGCAGGAAATCCTCCAGGTTCTTTTCCACCGCGACGCGGCCGACATACATCGACACCGGGCGCGGCAGATCGAGGAAGCCCTTGTCGCGGGGCCGGAACAGCTCGGTATCGACGCCGCGGGTCCAGCGGCGGATGTTGCCGAAACCGCGGTGCATCAGCGCGTCCTCGATGGTCTGGGTCGCCACCATCACCGCCGAGGACGGCTTGTGGAAGCGGCGGACCACCGCATAGGACAGCGCCAGCGGGATCGGCGCGCGGTCGCGCACATATTCGGGAAAGCGCGTGTGGTAGGCGGTGGTGAAGGGCTTGCCGTGCTTCAGGCAATAGGACCGCGCGGCGAAGCCCAGCGGCCCTTCGGTGGCGATGTGGATGCAGTCGGGCCGCATGCCCTCGATCATCGCCCACAGCCGCCGCTTCGCCCCCAGCGCCAGCCGGATTTCCGGATATGTCGGCATCGGCAGGGTACGGAAGCGGTCGGGACCGATCACCTCGACGCTGTGGCCCATCGCCTCCAACTCATCGCGCACGGTGCCGATGGTGCGCACGACGCCGTTCACCTGCGGGTGCCAGGCGTCGCTGACGATCAGGATGTTCACGCCGCTTCCCGTTCCTTCGCCGTCACCTTGCCCGCATTGGGACCAGGGGCCGGCAACCGCTGCGCCATGACCTCCGTCCAGTGGATGATCTCCAGCACGCCGCTGTCGTGCTCGACCAAGGCGGTACAGGACTCGACCCAATCGCCGTCGTTGCAATAGAGGATTCCTTCGATATCGCGCATCTCGGCGGTGTGGATGTGGCCGCAGACGACACCGTCGACCTTGCGGCGGCGGGCTTCCTCGCCCAGGGCTTCTTCGTATTTGCCGATGAACTCGACCGCGGTCTTGGCCTTGTGCTTCAGATAGGCCGACAGTGACCAGTAGCTGAAGCCCAGCTTGCGCCGGACCCAGTTGAACAGGGTGTTGACGTGCAGCAGCGTGACGTAGGCGTGGTCGCCCAGCAGGGCCAGCCACTTGGCGTAGCGCACCACGGCGTCGAACTTATCGCCGTGGGTGATCAGCAGGCGCCGGCCGTCGGCGGTGGTGTGGACCCATTCGTCCACCACATGCACCCCGCCGAACTGCAGCCCGACATAATCGCGCGCCGCCTCGTCATGGTTGCCGGGGATGTAATAGACCTCCACACCCTTGCGGGCGCGGCGCATGATCTTCTGCACTACGTCATTGTGGGCCTGCGGCCAATACCAGCTTTTCTTCAGCCGCCAGCCGTCGACGATGTCGCCGACCAGGAACAGGTGATCCGATTCGGTGTGTTTCAGGAAATCGAGAAGCAGCTCCGCCTGACAGCCGCGCGTTCCCAGATGAACGTCGGATATCCAAATGCTGCGGTAGCGCTTGACCGCTGGGACGGCGTCCATCTTCCGCTCCGTCGTCGCCATGGCCGGTGGCCATCAAGACAACTGCCGTATAAAGGAAACGGACACATCTTGACAACCATTTGGAACATCCGCACCTATTCGCCACCTATATTTCTTCTATCGTCATACTATCGCATTTTTACTGCAATATAACCGCCGTGATCCCTTCACGGTTTTGCAACAGAAGGCGCCTCACGCGCCGGTCAGGGAGAGCGAATCGGTGCGCGACACGGTGCTGATGAACGAGGGTCCGGCGATCGGTGCCGGCGGCGGGGATGCGGCGGCCGATGTGCGGCGGCTTCTGGTGATCCACAACCCGACGGCCGGCGGGCGGCGGACGCGGCGGCTGCGCGCGGTTGTCGCCATGCTGGAGGCGCGCGGGCTGAGCGTCGCCGTCAGACCGACGGGCAAGCGCGGCGATGCCGAGGCCTTCGCCCGCGAGGCCGATTCCGCCGACGTCGATGCGGTGGTGGCGGCCGGCGGCGACGGCACCATCAACGAGGTCATCAACGGGCTGGCGGTCCATGCCGAAGCGGGCCAGCCGCTCCCGCTCGGTATCGTGCCGATGGGCACCGCCAACGTGCTGGCCGCCGAATTGGGCCTGACGATGGAGCCGGAGCGCATCGCCGCGGCGATCGCCGGCGGGCGGCGGACGATGATCTGGCCGGCGCTGGCGAACGGGCGGGTGTTTTCGCTGATGGCCGGGGTCGGGCTGGACGCTCGGGTGGTGGAGCGGGTCAACCCGCGGGTGAAGCGGCTGATCGGCAAAGGCGCCTATGTGGCGGAAACGCTGGTGCAGTTGGCGACACGGCCGGACCATCGCTATCGCGTCACGCTGGATGACGGCGAGCCGCAGGAGGTGGCGTCGGTGATCGTCGCCAAGGGGCATTTCTACGGAGGCCGTTTCATCTGCGCCCCCGATGCGCGACTGGCCGAGCCGGAGCTGCATGTCTGCCTGTTCCCGCGCGGCGGGCGGCTGAATGCGCTGCGCTATGTCTGGGGCGTCACCGCCGGACGGCTGGCGCGCTTTCCGGACTATCGCGTGGTGACGGCGAAGCGGGTGCGGATCGACGGGCCGAGTGGCGATGGACTGTTCGCCGACGCGGTGCAGGGCGATGGCGACGTGCTGGCGCGGCTGCCGGTGGAGATCACGCTGGCGGGCTGGCGGTTGCCGGTGCTGGTGGGGTGAGGCGGAGGATCACCTCGACGGCGGCAGGCCTCTCGCCGCCCTCGCCTGCTCCTGCAACGCCACGTAATGGTGCCAGACCAGACGCGCCGCCAGCGAGCGATAGGGCCGCCAGGGCTCGGCCACCTCGATCAGCTGCTTCGCCGTCGGCTTGTCGGCCCAGCCCTTCAACCGCTGCACGCCCAACTGGATCGCCAGATCGCCGATGGGCCAGATGTCCGGCCGGTCGAGCGTGGTCATCAGATAGACCTCCGCACTCCAGCGGCCGATGCCCTTCAGCGCGACGAGCTGGGCAATCGCTTCCTCGTCGGGCAGGTCATGGATGATGTCGAAATCGAGACGGCCGCTCGCCACCGCCTCCGCAAGGCCGCGGGCATAGCCGATCTTTTGGCGGGAGAAGCCGCAGGCGCGCAAGCTTTCGTCGTCCAGCGCCAGAATCGCCTCGGGAGTGACGGCGCCGCCCAGCCGGTCCTGCAGCTTGGCCCACAAGGCCAGCGCCACCTTGGTCGAGAGCTGCTGCTCCATCACCATGCGCAGCAGGCCGACGAAGCCGGTCGGCCGGGTGAAATCGCGGATCACCGGGCCGCCGACGCGCAGGCATTCGGCGAAAATAGGGTCGAGCGCGGCCAGATGTTCAACGCTCATCGGCCGCGCTCCACTCCAGAAAACGCTTGATCAAGACTGCCGGTGGATCAGGCCACCAGCTCGATGGCGTAGTCCTCGATCACGGTGTTGGCGAGCAGCTTGCTGCACATCGCCTCGACTTCCTTGCGGGCGGTCGCCTCGTCGGTGCTCTTGAGCTGCAGCTCGATCACCTTGCCGGCGCGGACGTCCTCGACGCCGTCGAAGCCCAGCGTGTGCAGCGCGTGCGCGATGGCCTTGCCCTGGGGGTCGAGAACGCCGCGCTTGAGGGTGACGTGAACCTTGGCCTTCATCGGATGTCCGCTCGCTTTGGGGTGTTGGGTGGAGGGGTGGTTACAGAACACGAATCACTGGATGGTCTTGGGACCCTTGACGTCGCTCGGCCCGCCTTCCGGCAGGATGCCGAGGCGGCGCGCGACCTCCTGATAGGCTTCCTCGACGCGGCCCAGATCCTGGCGGAACCGGTCCTTGTCCAGCTTCTCGTTGGTCTTGACGTCCCACAGCCGGCAGTTGTCGGGGCTGATCTCGTCCGCCAGGACGATCCGCATCTCCTCGTTCTCCCACAGCCGGCCGAACTCCAGCTTGAAGTCCACCAGCTTGAGCCCGATGCCGAGGAAGAGGCCGGACAGATAGTCGTTCACGCGCAAGGACAGCGCGACCATGTCGTCGAGGTCCTGCGGCCCGGCCCAACCGAAGGCGGTGATGTGCTCTTCCGAGACCATAGGGTCGCCCAACTCGTCCGACTTGTAATAGTATTCGATGATGGAACGCGGCAGCGGCGTGCCTTCGGGAATGCCGAAGCGGCGCGACAGGCTGCCGGCGGCGACGTTGCGCACCACAACCTCGATCGGGATGATCTCCACCTCGCGCACCAGCTGCTCGCGCATGTTCAGGCGGCGCATGAAGTGCGTGGGCACGCCGATCTCGGACAGCCGGCTCATCAGATATTCGGAGATGCGGTTGTTCAGCACCCCCTTGCCGGTGATGACGCCCTTCTTCTGGTTGTTGAAGGCGGTGGCGTCGTCCTTGAAGTACTGCACCAGGGTGCCCGGCTCCGGCCCTTCGAAGAGTACCTTGGCCTTGCCTTCGTAGATGCGCCGGCGTCGTGTCATCGCGTGATCGTCCAAATACGTAAGGACCGGTCAAGCGAGCTTGCCGGCCCAGGAATGTGCCAGAGTGATATAGCAAGCCGGGTGCACGAACACAACGACGGGGGCGGGAGGGCAGGATTGTGCGGTCCCCCGCCCCTCACAGCTCCACTGGCGCATAGGGCACGGCATGCGGCCGGCCGGGGGCGAAGTGCCAGATCGGGTTCAGGTCGGGCCGTTCCACCCGCGGCACCGCCAACAGCGAACTGGACGAGGTGCCGAAGCCGTTCGGCAGCAGGAAGTCCATGGCGCCGCGCTCGTCCGGCGTGCCTTCCCAGATGCGGCTGCCCATCAGCTCCGGCCAGCCGCCCCAGGCGAAGGACCCCGCGTCGGGCGCGTCGGCGGTCGGCGGCACCGCATGCTCGAACAGCGGGCGATAGAAGGCGGTGCGCGGATCCTGCGGGTCGTCCAGTTCGAAGGCGGTCAGCATGTGGACGCCGGCGGGGATCGACGACACCTCCGGCCGGTGGCGCGGGTTGGCGCCGCGGTGGACCACCAGATAGGCGTCACGGTTGTCGGCGATCACCAGATTGAAGGGGCGGTAGGCACGGATGTCGAGGTCGGCGAAGCTGCGCGCGGCATCGGCGGCGTCGGCATGGTCCAGCGCGTCCAGCACCAGTTCGCCGCGCGACCGCTTGCCGGCCTCCGGCCCCAGCGTACCAAAGCGGTTGAGGATGACCGCCACCACGCCTTCGTCGTTCAGACCCATCCAGGAACCGCCGGCCAGCTCATCCAGTCCGGCCACAACATTCGGCCGGTCGGGCCAGTGGCGGGCGGGCGGGAGCCAGGGACGCCCGGTCATCTCGTCACGGTTTCCGGCGACGACCAGCGGCCAGGTTGCGTCGGGTCGCCGCAGGAGGATCACGCTGCACATGCCATGCCTTGTCTTTTGTGGTGCCCAAGGGTATCCCGCCGCCCGAGGAAACTCTGCAGAATATCCGCGGCTGCGATGCGGCGGGGCAGTGACGACAACCGCTTCCGGGCTATATAATCATCGGAAACGGGAGCGAAACCAATAAGGAGCCTGGGTCCCCATGACGACCTTCGACGACCGCGAAAAGGCCTTCGAGAACAAGTTTCAACACGACGAGGACCTGCTCTTCCGCATCCGCGCCCGGCGCGACCGGCTGGCCGGCGAATGGGCCGCCGACCTGATGGGCCTGTCCGGGGCGGAGGCCGAGGCCTATGCCCGCCAGATCGTGGACACCGATATCGCCACGCCCGGCCCGCATGACATCCGGGACAAGCTGTGCACCGACCTGCATGCCCGCGGAGTCGACATCTCCGATCACCGGGTGGAAAAGCAGATGGCGCATTTCCTGGACGTCGCGCGCGAGCAGATACATCAGGCCTGAACAGCAACGGCCACCCCGAGTCGCGGTTCTCGCGGCCCCGCCGCCACAAACCGTTGCGGCGGGCCGCCTACTCAGCCGCGCGTTGCAGGACCCGCTGGCCCGCATAATCGGCGATGCGGCCGATCAGCGTGTCGATCTCGCCCTTCAGCCGGGCGAAGCCGTCGTGGCGTTCCAGCGTCTCCTCGTTCATGTAGAGGCGGCGGTTGATCTCGAGCTGGATCGAATGACGGCCGCGCGCCGGATCGCCATAGCGCGCCAGCAGCTCCACCCCCTTGTACGGGTCGTTGATCGCCACGCGATGGCCGAAGCCGCGCAAGGTCTCCGCCACCAGCCGGACGAATCCGGGCTCGCTGGTGGTGCCGTCGCGGTCGCCGATGACGAAATCCACCGCCAGCGGGTCGCGCCCGTCGGGCCGCAGCGACGACGGCATGGAGTGGCAGTTGACGTGCCACACCGCGCCGAACCGCTCCGCCAAGCCATCCAGCGCAAGCCGCATCTGGGCATGGTAGGGCCGGTAATAGCGGTCGATGCGGTCGGCCACCACCGACGCCGGCAGCTTCCCGTCATAGAGCGGCACGCCCGGCCGCAGCATGCTGCGGATCAACCCCATGCCCAGCGTGCTGCGCGGAGTCGGCCGCAGCGGTGCCGGCCAGTCGCCGTCGATCAGCGCCGGGTCGATGTCGTCGACCGCGCGGTTCACGTCGATGCAGGTGCGGGGAAACAGCGCGCACAGCAGCGTGGCGCCATGGTCGGGCGCCGTGGCGAACAGCTCCTCCACATGGGTGTCCTCGCCCTGGCGCAGCAGCGGATGCGGACAGATCACCCGGAAATCGGCGGGATAGACGCTGCCGCTGTGCGGCGAATCGAACAGCACCGGAAGGCGTCGGCCGACCGGGTCGTTTCGGACAAGAACGTCATCGATCACGAAGCTCATCGACCGGTCCCGACCAGACGCCCCGACGGTGACATCGGCAAGTTCGATTGCCGCCAGTTAAATTGCCGCAAGTTCAACCGCCGACCTTATCAATCCGGCGACTCCTATAACCCATGCGTCAAGCCTCAGTCGACGGCAATTCGTCATGATCCTGCCATGCCGCCGCAACATCGCACCACGCGCATCAGCCAAAAAAACCGCGGTACACAACCGGCCCGCACTGGCGCGGAGTCGCTTGGTTCGTCATACTGATTGGAGCGCCCACCGCTGGCGAGCTTGCCGCTTGACCGACCCGCTCTTCGCCCCCGTCGAACTCTCCCCGCCGGACATCGCGCCCCACCGGCGCGGCAACACCGGCATAGACCACGTCACCAGCCTTTCGGCGATGGAGCCGGGGCCGCATGTGGTGCTGAACGCGCTCGTCCACGGCAACGAGCTGTGCGGCGCCATTGCCCTGGATGCACTGCTGCGGATGGGTCTGCGGCCGACGCGCGGACGGCTGACCTTCGTCTTCGCCAACACCGCCGCCTACGCCACCTTCGACCGCCAGAACCCCTATGCCTCACGCTATCTGGACGAGGATTTCAACCGGCTGTGGTCGCCGGAGCATCTGGACGGACGGCGCGACAGCGTGGAACTGCGGCGCGCCCGCGTCCTGCGCCCGGTCTACGAGTCGGCGGACCTGCTGCTCGACCTGCATTCGATGACGGCGGACACCGCTCCGCTGACCCTGTGCGGCCGGACCACGCGCGGGCGCGACCTTGCGCTCGGCCTCGGCTATCCGGCCTGGGTGGTGGCGGACGGTGGCCATGCCGGGGGCAAGCGGCTGATCGACTACGGCAGCTTCGCCGAGCCGGAGGGATCGCACACCGCCATCCTGGTCGAATGCGGCCAGCATTGGCGGACCGAGACCGCGACGGTCGCGCTGGAAAGCTGCCTGCGCCTGCTTCTCGGGCTGGAGATGATCGATCCCGAGAAGATTGCGCCGCCGCTGAACGGCCCCCGCCTGCGCCCGTGCACCGACCCGCAGCGGGTGGTCGAGGTCACCGACGCCGTCACCGCCGCCACCGAGCGGTTCCGCTTCACCGCGCCCTTCGTCGGCATGGAGGTGATCGGCCGCGCCGGCACCGTCATCGGCTGGGACGACGGGCACGCGATCCTGACCCCCTATGACGACTGCGTCCTCATCATGCCCGCCCGCCGGGTGAAAGCCGGCCAGACGGCGGTGCGGCTGGGGCGGATCGTCGACTGACGAATGGGGGGACGGGGTGAGTCCCCCGCCCCCTCACTTCGCCGCCGGCTTGCCCTTCGTCCAGGTCGCGTTGGCGCTGAACAGCGGCACGGTGGAGATCGAGGTCTTGGCCGAGGCGTCCTTCACCTGTCGGCTGTACACCACATAAACCAGCGTGTCGTTCGGCCGGTCGTAGATGCGGCGAATGGCGATCGACTTGAAAATCAGGCTTTTCCGTTCGGAGAAGACCTCCTCCCCCTTCTGCGACAGCTCGATGTCGCCGACGGTCACCGGCCCGGTCTGACGGCAGGCGATGGAGGCGTTGGACGGGTCCTCGAACCAGTTGCCCTTGCTCAGCCGGTCGATCAGGCTGCGGTCGAAATCGACCAGATGGCAGGTGATTCCCTTCACCTTGGGATCCTCGATCGCCTGGATCTCCAACCCGTTGCCGGTCCAGTCGTTGGAGAAGCGGCCGACCACCTCGTCGGCCGCCGCCGTGCGCAGCGGCAGCCCGGCGGTCAGCAGGCCCAGAACCAAAAGGCCGGCGGAAACGTTCATCAGGGGAAACGGGCTGCGCATCTCGATCGGGTCTCCGGCAAGGACGGGCGGGGACCGCAGGGTGGGCGGCCCGGAAAAACACTCCCCTAGATCGGAGGGTGAGGCGCCGCCGTCAAGCGCCTCCCTCCGGAGGTCCGGCCACCGCGATGACAGACCGCAGCCCGCTCGCCTCGCTTCCCCCCGCCCCAGAGGCTCCGCTTGCCGGCACGCCGGAACCGGCGACCGAACCCTTGCCCTCACCCGGTCACCGCCGCGATCCGCTGACCGTCGCCGTCGTCGGCCTCTTCGTCATCGCCGTTCTGTTCGCGCTCTATTTCGGACGCGACGTGCTGCTGCCGATCATGCTGGCGCTGATCCTGAGTTTCCTTCTGCGCCCGCTGGTCCGTGCCCTCTACCGCGTGGGCGTGCCCGAGGGGATCGGCGCCGCCATCATGGTCGTCACGCTGTTCGGCGGCGTGCTGCTGGCGGTCTACACCCTGTCCGCCCCGGCGGCGGAGTGGGTGAACCGAATGCCGCGGGTCCTGCATGAGCTGGAGTTCAAGCTGGGCGACATCCGCGCCGGCATCGAACGCGCCCGGGAAGCCTCCCGCCAGATCGAACAGATCACCAAGGATTCCGGCGAGTCCGGGCCGACGCGCGAAGTGGTGGTGCGCGGCCCGACCCTGATGGAGCAGGCGATCAGCCAGGTAGAAACCGTGATCGCCAATGTCGTGATCCTGCAGGTGCTGCTCTATTTCTTCCTCGCCCGCGGCCGCCATTCGCTGGAGGCGCTGATCGGCACCATGCGCAACGTCGACGACCGCGTGCATTACGCCATGGTGGCGGCGACACTGCAGCAGAACATCGCAGCCTATCTGCTGACGATCACCGTCATCAATGTGGCCCTCGGCATAGCCGCCGGGCTGGTGATGTGGATGTGGGGGCTGCCGAATCCGGGCTTGTGGGGGGTGCTGGTGGTGCTGGCCAACTACATCCCCTTCATCGGCCCGGCGGTGATGACCGGCGTGTTCTTTCTGGTGTCGGTCCTGACCTTTGACAGCCTTGGCGCCATCATCCTGCCGCCCTTGTCCTTCGTGGCGCTGACCACGCTGGAGGGCAATTTCCTGACGCCGATGATCGTCGGCCGGCGGCTGTCGCTGAACCCCATCGCGGTGTTCGTGTCGATCCTGTTCTGGGGCTGGCTGTGGGGCATTCCCGGCGCGCTGCTCGCCGTGCCGATTCTGGCGATCCTGAAGATCCTGTTCGACGCGCACGAGCCGTTGAAGCCGGTGGGGGCGCTGCTGGGGGGGTGAGGGATGCCGTCGCGCCCTCACGCCACCGAAGCCAGCGGCAGATTCACCAGCAAATTCTGCGGTTTCAGCTTCAGCCGCCGCCCTTCCGTCATCGCCAGCCCCAGATAGACCGGCCGGCCGGCGAGATCGGGGCGCATGGCGGCGGGGTCGGCGAAATCCAGGCGGAACAGGGCGAGGATGCGGGCCAGCCGGTCCTCCCCCACCTCCACGCCATTATACAGGTCGTTGAGGATCGCCGTGGCGGAGCTGTCGAGCCCGACATGCCAAACCCAGCGGTCGTCGCGGATGTTCTGCACCGGCTGGATGCTAACCGTCACGCCCAGAAAATGCCCGACCCAGGTTTCCAGCACGCGGGCCAGCGCGTCCAGCCCGGCGGCGGCGAAGGTGATGTCCAGCACGGTGTCGTGCCGGGCATCGCGGCCCCAATAGAGCGGGTGGTTGGTCTCGTCCAGGATGTCCAGCTCGACGCTGCGGGGAGCGGTGCCGGCCTCCACCACCAGACGGCCGAGCGAGCCGAAGCCGCCCGACGCCGCCATCGTCTCCACCGTCTCGGCATCGGCGACGCGGACGCGGCCATCCTCCACCGACACCGTCTGTTCGCGGAAGAACAGCTCCCCCGCCCGCGCGCGCAGGCCCGATGGCGTCTCATCCAGGATGCCGCGCAGGATGGCATGGACCAACTGGTCGATGAACAGGCCGGGCACCCCGCGGGCACCCTCGCGGAACAGGCGGATGTAGCAGCCCTCCAGCGTTCCGGCGGCGAGCAGCCGGTTGCGGAAGGCCAGCCAGACCTGGAAATTCTCCCGCGCATCCGGATCGGCGATGGCGTCGAGCAGCGGGGCGGGCACCGTCCGCGCCGGATCGTCCAGCAAGGCGGCATGCAGCGTGCGCTCGGCGTCGCAGGCCTCTTCCGGCGGACGCATCTCGGGCCGGAGAAGGTAGGCGCGCAGGAAATCGGGCGTCACCGCCAGATGATTGTCGGCATCGCGGGTCAACAGGTGGAAACCGGACGCCGTCCAGAAATCGGTCATGCTGCTGGGCACCTTTGGTCCTGAAGGCGCCTATCCCACGACAGAGCCGCCGCTTGGCGCAAGAGTCTTGTGGTCGATAGTCTTGTCGAGAAAGGCGTCGATGTCCGACCACACCCGGTCGCGGATGGCGTCGCATTCCATCAGCAACTCGTGCTTTGCCCCGGGATAGCCGGCAAGATGGGCGTTGCCGAGGCGGGCGACCACCGCACGGTGCGCCGCCGACCGCACCACCCGGTCATCCGGCGCGCTCAACAGCAGCACCGGCGTGCGCACCCGTTCCAGCGGCAGGGTATGGCGCAGCGCAGCCTCCGCATCGAGAGCAGCGGCGACCCAGGCAAAGCTGACGCCGCCGACGCGCAGTTCCGGCCGCTCGGCATAGGGGGTGTGGAAGGCGGCGTAGCGCCGCGGATCGGCGGTGATCTTGTTGTCCAGGCTGAAGCGCCCCTCCGCCGGGTCGTAGTCGCCCTGCCCCAGCGCATAGCGGGCACCCAATCCACAGGCGAGCCCGATGTCGGCCAGCGTCCGCACCAGCCAGCGCGGCAGCGGTCCGCTGTGGATGGCATACATCGGTGCCGACAGCAGGACGGTGGCATAACGGTCGGGATCATCGTCGGCATGGCGGGCCAGCGCCAGGGTCGCCACCAGCCCACCCATGGAATGGGCCAGCAGGATCAGCGGCCCGCCGGTCTCCGCGGCGACCGGCGCCACCACCTGCCGATAAACCTCGTCGAGATCGTCCACCAGCATCGCGAAGTCGGTCAGATGGTGGATCTGCCGGTTGGGCAAAGGCCGGTCGGACAGGCCCTGGTTGCGCCAGTCGAGCGCCACCACGCGGAAGCCGCGGGCGGCCAGCGCCTCCGCGGTTTCGGCATATTTCTCGATGAACTCCGCCCGGCCGGTCAGCACCAGCGCCGTGCCGCGAACCTGCTCCGGCACCGGCCAGACCCCAACGCGCAGCTTGGCCCCGTCGGGCATCGTGACGAAGCGCATCTCCACAGAACCGGCGGCCGATCCGGCAACGGTTTCATCGGCAGGCTTCGCCGCAAATTCGGATGCAGTCCAAGCGGCATCGTCAGCCATGCTTTCTCCCCTGACCGTTGTGTTGTAGACCGGAAGAGCGCCCAAATGGGCCACCCACTTCGAATTCGTCAAGATATAAGAAACCAGAAATAGTATCGATGTCTTGTGTCAGCTGCGAGAGGGAACTCTTTTCCTTGAATGCCGTTGGTCCGCTGTTGGAGGTGAACCGATGAAGACAACACGCATCATCGTCCTGGCGCTTGCCGCCGCGACCCTGAGCGGGACTGCCGTCCCCGCGCTGGCGAATGGAAAGGCCAAGGTTCCGCCCGTGCATGTCGAGCATGAGGATGGCGAGGAGATCCTTGTCCACAAGGGGGAAGCGTCCTTCTACAGCCAGAAATTCCATGGCCGCACCACCGCAAGCGGCGAAACGATGAACCAGAACAAGGCGACCGCCGCCTCGCGCACCCTGCCGCTCGGCGCCAAGGCGACCGTCACCAACGAGGAGAACGGCAAGAGCGTCGACGTCATCGTCAACGACCGCGGCCCTTATGTCGACGGCCGCGTGATCGACCTGTCGCGCTCCGCCGCCAAAAAGTTGGATATGATCGAAGACGGTACCGCCCCGGTGACGGTGGAGGTCAAGCCGTCGGAGCAGCCGACCGAAGCCGCCCGCGAAAAGGTGGAGGACAAGGTGGACCAGCTCACCCCCGACAGTCAGGTCGCCCAGGGAGACACCCGCCGCAACGGCAGCAGCGGGGGAAGCAAAAGCGACACAGTGTCGCACTCCGGGTCCGGCAAGTAATGCTGCGGCGCGGCGAAGACGGCTTCCGATTCGCCGCATCCGCTGCCGGATTTCCATTCAATCGTCGAACCAACAGTCACCGGACGGTCAGGCCTCTGAAAAGAAACGGACTTTGCCGCCAGGGCACCATATGGCGACGGCAAAGTCGCACCAGCGGTCCCACAGCCGCCCCTGGGCTGTGAGTTTTGCCAGTAAGCCACTGATCCGGCATCATTCCCATTGCTATATCTTCGGGCCGAAGTAATCCACCGGCACCAAAGCGGGTTCCATTGCGGCGAAGCCTGCCAAAGGAGGCATCCGCCTTTCCTGCGGACTTGTGCGGAACGTTAGAGATTTTTTTGCATTTTTGGAGGAGACGTGGTGCCATTCCCATCGCTGCGGTGCACACCACGCATTGCAGCGAACGGCGCGGCGCCCAGGCGTCAGACGCCGGAACAGGCACCGAGAGAAAGAGGAATTGCTGCGATGGACGACGTGCGTCAGGTCCGCAAGGATATCGAAGGCTACTGCATCGAAGACCTGTCCGTCGGCATGACGGCGAGCTTCGCCAAGACGGTGACGGAAGCCGACATCGTCCTGTTCGCGGGCATTTCCGGCGACACCAACCCGGTCCACATCAACCAGGAATACGCCGCCACCACCATGTTCCAGGGCCGCATCGCCCACGGCATGCTGACGGTCGGCTTCATTTCGGCCGTGCTGGGCACCAAGCTGCCGGGGCCGGGCTGCATCTACATGAGCCAGACGCTGAAGTTCAAGGCGCCGGTCCGCGCCGGCGACACCGTCACCGCCCGCGCCACCATCACCGAACTGATCCCGGAAAAGCGCCGCTGCGTCATCAAGACCGTCTGCAGCGTCGGCGAGACCGTGGTGGTCGAGGGCGAGGCGCTGCTGATGGTCCCGTCTCGCGGGTGATCGGCCGCAGTTGATCGGCTGCTTGTGAGCGTAAAACACGCCGGCGCGTTTACCCCGCGCCGGCGTCGGTCTATATAGACGCCCGAGCAAGCGGGCCCGCCGGGGTCCGCCCACAGCACCGGGGCGCGCATGCGACTGTACAGACACACCGCCGACCTGCCGGCCGAAGAGCGGGGCGCCGTCGTTGCGCTCGGCAATTTCGACGGCGTGCACCGCGGGCATCAGACGGTCATCGGCACCGCCCAGCGCCTTGCGGCGGAGATGGGCGTGCCGTCGGCCGTCGTCACCTTCGAACCGCACCCGCGCAGCGTCTTCCGCCCCGACGACCCGCCCTTTCGCCTGACGCCCTTCCGCGTCAAGACCCGCCACATCGAGGCTCTGGGCGTCGACCAGCTGATCGTCTGCCATTTCGACGACGGCTTCCGCCACAAGACGGCGCAGGCCTTCGTCGACGAGATTCTGGTCGCCGGGCTGGGCGTGCGGCACGTCGTCTGCGGCTATGATTTCCTGTTCGGGCACAAGCGCTCGGGCGATCCCGCCTTTCTGCTGAAGGCCGGCCGGGCCCAGGGCTTCGGCGTGACGGAGGTCGGGCCGGTGTCCGACGAGCAGGGCGGCGTCTATTCCTCCACCCGCGTGCGCGACGCGCTGACCGCCGGCCGGCCGCGCGAGGCCGCCTTCGTTCTGGGCCATCCCTGGGAGATCGAGGGGCGCGTCGTCCATGGCGACCAGCGCGGCCGCACCATCGGTTTCCCCACCGCCAACATCGAACTGGGCGAGTATCTGCGCCCGGCCTTCGGCGTCTATGCGGTGCGCGCCGGTATCGACCGCGCCGGCGAGACCGTCTGGCTGCCGGGCGTCGCCAACCTGGGCGCTCGCCCCACCGTCGACGGCACGGTCGCCCGACTGGAGGCCCACCTGTTCGACGTCGACCTCGACCTGTACGATCTGCATCTGCGGGTCCAGATGATCGACTTCCTGCGGCCGGAGATGAAGTTCCCCAGCTTCGACGTGCTGAAGGACCAGATCGTGAAGGACGCCGCCGCCGCCCGCGCCATGCTGGCGGCCGGCTGACCGGAGGGACCAAGGGAGGGGTTGGGCGATGGGCCAGGGGATTGAACGGGTGTTGATGCTGCTGTTCATGCTGAACCAGGGCGGCCCGACCACGCTTGATTTCGCCAGCATGGAACAATGCAAGGCGGCCGAGCCGATCATCATCCAGAATTATCGCGAGATGACCGGCAATACCGTGCTGGCGCGCTGCATCCGCATGGTGCTGCCCACCAAGTGACAGGGGCCAAGTGACAGGGGCCAAGTGACGGGATTGCAAGCGATCCGCGCTGGCGGTGGTGGTTTCATCTGATACAGTGCCGCCCCGCCTCCGCTTCGCTCCAAAGCCGCTCCATGCCCCGTCCCGATTCCTTATCCATCCGCGTCCTGCTGACGGCTTTGGTCGCCTTCGGCCCGCTGTCCACCGATTTGTACCTGCCGTCGCTGCCGACGCTGGTGCGGGTGTTCGACACCGATGTCGCCACGGTGCAGCTGACACTGTCGATCTTTCTGGTCGGCTTCGCGGTGTCGCAGCTGGTCTATGGCCCGATGTCCGACCGCTTCGGCCGGCGTCCGACCCTGCTGGTGGGGGTGGCGATCTATTTGGCGGCCAGCGCCGTCTGCGCCATGACCAGCAGCATTGAGGGACTGATCGCCGCCCGCTTCTTCCAGGCACTGGGCGCCTGCTGCGGGCCGGTGGTGGCGCGCGCGGTGGTGCGCGACGTGTTCGGGCGCGACCGGGCGGCGACGGTGCTGGCCTATATGTCGATGGCGATGGCGCTGGCCCCGGCGGTGGGGCCGATGCTGGGCGGCGTGCTGACGGAGTGGTTCGGCTGGCGCGCCAACTTCATGCTGCTGACCGTGTTCGCCTGCGGCATCCTGGCCGCGGTGTGGTCGATGCTGGGGGAGACCAACGCCCACCGCGACGAGGAGGCGCTGCGGCCGGGCCGGCTCGCTGCCAACTACCTGCTGCTGATGCGCAACCGCGGCTTCGTCGGCTATGTGCTGGTGGTGGCCTTTTCTTACAGCGGCATCTTCTGCTTCATCTCCGGGTCTTCCTTCGTACTGATCGGGCAGTTGCACCTGACCCCGGCGCAGTATGGCGCCAGCTTCGGCGCCGTGGCCCTGGGCTATATGCTGGGCACCTTCCTGGCTGGACGGCTGACGCCGCGGCTGGGTGGCGCGCGGATGATCCGCATCGGTACGCTGCTGTCGCTGGGCGGCGGGCTGGTGGGCGGGGTGCTGGCACTGGCCGGGGTGCTGCACCTGCTGTCCATCGTGGTGCCGGTCTTCCTGTTCATCCTTGGCGCCGGGCTGACCCTGCCCAACGCCACCGCCAATGCGGTAGGCCCCTATCCCACCATGGCCGGGTTGTCGTCTTCGCTGCTGGGCTTCGCGCAGATGGCCGTCGCCGCGGTCGTCGGCATCGTCGTCGGCCATCTGAACGACGGCACCGCCCTGCCGATGATGGGGACCATCGGGCTGGTCGGGTTGGGCGCGCTGCTGGCGCACCGGCTGCTGGTCATCCCCGCGGCGCGTGGCGGGCAATCCGCCTGATCCGGCCCTGGCGAAGGGTGGCGTGGCGGCGGTGGCGCGCCGTTCGGCGCTCTTCCTCGGCGTCCTCCTCGGCCTCCGTCGCTCCCAGCTGCGGGAAACGGTCCATCAGGATGGTGAACAGGATGGTCACCACCAGGCACAGGGCCAGCGTCATGCCGGCAAGCGCGTAATAGCCGGCGCCGCAGGCGATGCCCAGCCCGCCCGCCACCCAGATGATCGCGGCGGTCGTCGCCCCCCGCACGCTGTCGCCGGAGCGGAACATCACGCCGGCACTGATGAAGCCGACCGCCTGTGCCACGCCCTGGATGACGCGCACCGGGTCGCTCGGCCGCTCATCGCCGCTGGTCTGCAGCCCGGCGAACAGCTCCAGCGCAACCATGGTGGTCAGGGCGCAACTGATGGAGATCAGCGTATGCGTGCGCAGACCCGCCGCCTTGCCCCGCATTTCACGGTCGAGTCCAAGCAACGCGCCGCAGAAGGCCGCCGCCAGCAGCCGCAACCCCATCTCCTCCGTTGTTAGAACCTCAGTCAAGCCCATGAAATCACTCCGGTTTTTCCGCCTACCAAACGGTCTGCCACTTTTTTGGGGCACACGGCATTTTTCACTTTGCATTCGATCGCGTTGGATCTATGTAACGCGAACTCGCAAGCGCACGTGCCGCTGGCCCGCCCCTCGGCGTCTCCGAGATGTGGTTATGCAACGACGTAACGCGTGATCCCCGACCGTCCCTTAAACAAGGCGGCGACTTGGAGGTTACGATGGTTGATGTTGTTGTGGGTGGGCGCGCG
>NZ_CAMLJP010000052.1 GCF_946480385.1 uncultured Azospirillum sp. | reverse complement strand
TGGGCGTGGTGATCGCCGGCATGCTGATCGCGCTGATCCTGCAGAACCGCATCGGCGTCGCCGAGTGGATGCGCGGCAACCCGCTGTCGGGCGACGGCGACCCGCTGGCGACCGCCCGGCGCGAGGCGGAAGGGCAGGGGGCGGTCCTGCGCACCGCACGCCGCCGCTTCGCCGAGATCTGGCACGTGCTGGCCATCCTCTATGTCGTGGTGACGCTTGGCGTTTGGGTGCTGAACGTCTATGGCGGGTTCGAATATCTGGCCCGCGGCACCGCCGTGACCGTGCTGTCGGTGGTGGTGGCGCGGCTGCTGGTGACCGGACTGAACCGGTCGCTGCGCCGCGGCCTGACGATGAACCGCGAACTGGCCGGCAACCTGCCGCAGCTCCACACCCGCGCCTTCCATTACCTTCCCGTCGTCCAGCGCATCGGCAAGGCCATCATCTGGCTGGTCGCGCTGGGCGTCGCGCTGAACGGCTGGGGCATCGACACGCTCAGCCTGGTGGAATCGACGATCGGCCGCCGCGTGGTCGGCAGCATCATCTCCATCGGCCTGCTGCTGGCCGGCGCCATCGTCGCCTGGGAGGTGGTGAGTGCGCTGATCGAGCATTTCCTGACCAGCACCGACAGCAACGGCACCAAGATCGAACGCAGCGCCCGCATGCGCACGCTGCTGCCGCTGCTGCGCAACGCCTTTCTGATCCTGCTGGTGACGATGGTGTCGCTGATCACCCTGTCGGAACTGGGCGTGAACATCGCGCCGCTGCTGGCCGGTGCCGGTGTCGTCGGTCTGGCCATCGGTTTCGGATCGCAGACGCTGGTCAAGGACATCATCACCGGCCTGTTCATCCTGTTCGAGGATTCCATCTCGGTCGGCGACGTGGTCGATGTCGGCGGCGGCCATTCCGGCGTGTGCGAGGCGATTTCCATCCGCTCGATCCGGCTGCGCGACTCGGCGGGGGCGGTGCATTCCATCCCCTTCAGCTCGGTGACGACGGTCAAGAACCTGACCAAGGACTTCTCCTTCGCCGTCTTCAACGTCAGCGTCGCCTACCACGAGGACCCCGACCATGTGATCGACACGCTGGTGGCGCTGGGCAAGGAGATGCAGGCAGACGCCGAATTCGCCGCCGACATCCTGGCCCCGCTGGAGGTGATGGGCGTCGACAAGTTCGCCGATTCCGCCATCGTCATCCTCGCCCGCTTCAAGACGCGGCCGATCAAGCAGTGGGGCGTCCAGCGCGCCTTCAACAAGCGGATGAAGAAGCGCTTCGACGAGCTGGGGATCGAGATCCCGTTCCCGCATATGCAGGTGGTCGCCGGCAGCCGGCCGCAGGACCGCGCGCTGGCCGAAGCGCTCAGCCAGGGGTCGTGATCGGCGGGGATCGCAGGTCTGCTCCGTCGCCACGGAAAGGGAACCGCCCGGCATTGCCGGGCGTTTTCTTTTTCCGTCCGATGAACCGGAGCCCGCCGCAGAATGCTGAGCGATGCCTTCTCCCGTTTCGCCCGCTGGATGGAGCGTCAGTCCGGGCGGCCGGGTGCCTTCGTCACCGCCTTCGTGGTCGTGCTGATCTGGGGGGTGACCGGACCGCTGTTCCACTTTTCCGACACGTGGCAGCTGGTGATCAACACCGGCACCACCATCGTCACCTTCCTGATGGTGTTCATCATCCAGAACGCCCAGAACCGCGACACCCAGGCCATCCACCTGAAGCTGGACGAGCTGATCCGCGTCACCCATTCCGCCCGCAACGGCATGATCGACTTGGAAGAGATGTCGGAGGCCGAGCTGGCGAAGGTGAAGAGCAGCTTCGAACGCCTCGCCAGGACCGCCGATTGCCTGGACCACCGCATCGACGAGAAGGTGGAGCGCGCGGTCGAACGCGAGGTGGACGAGGAGCTTGGCGAACGCGGGGTGCCCGATCCTTCGGGTCGGCATTAAAAAGCATTCCGCCGGATCGGCGATAGAAGGACTTTACCCCGCAGGGGCCGGCGGGCAGGGCGGACGGCGCCAGGCGCGCAGCGCGTCGTCCAGCGCGCGGGCGAAGGTGGAGCGTTCGGCCGGCGACAGGAAGGACCCGACCCCCACCGACTGGCCATGCGAACTCAGCGTGACCTGCCCGGCCGGACCACGGCGGTCGTGGTCGGCGCGCTCGTTGTGGGTGATCCGCAGCCAATAGGGATGGAAGGACCAGCGGCGCTCCGGCGCCTTCCAGTGGACGCGCTGCACCGTCAGCGCGCGCTCCGTCAGCTGCACCCGCTCATACTGGCGGGCGGAGCGGTAGCTGACGCGGAAGGCCAGCCACAGCGCCAGCACGTCCACCCCGCAGAAGGGCACCACCGGCCAGGCGCCGTGGGAGACGAAAATGCCGGCGACGATCAGGTTCATCACCACCACCACGCCCATCAGCACCCGAAAGCCATTGCGGCCCAGGCTGCGGTGCGGATGGAGGATGGCGTCGAAGAACACGCGCACGGCACCGCTTCCGCCGCCGCTCTCCGCAGGGGCGGGGCCGTCACCGGGCTTGCCATCAGGCTGGGAGCCGCTGATGTCGATGGGCATGGCCGCCATCCTACCCCAGCGCAGGCCGGCAGAAAACCGTGAGGAAGACGGGGTTATGCCGCCTTCGACACCATCGGCACCGCGCTGCCGTTCAGCACCCAGGCCATGGCGCTGTCCATTCCGGTGAAATCGGCCTCTGAGTGATCGGTAGAGGAGAAATTGGCAGCCGGTCCGCCGTCGAGCTCCCCGGCAAGGTCGCCGTCGGTCGGGGTCGCCCTGGCCTGGACGAAAATCCGTGCCTGGTCGTCGGTACCGGCCGCGATCATCGCATCGGCCATCACCGAGGCCCAGTGCCAGTCGGTCATCACCACCGCGCAACGCTTGTGCCCGCAACGTCGCGCCAGCCTCATCAGGGCAACGAGGATCTCCGGCCGGAAGCCATCGGCCTCGAAATGGTCGAACTCCACGAGGCTGCTCCATGGCGTGCCGCGGGCACCCAGGTTGGCGCATTGCGCCTCGACCTGCCGCGCGACGGCGTCGCGCTGCTCCATCGACAGGGTACCCTGCAACCGGACATGCAGGCCCCAGTCCTTTACTTCCACAAGATAAGACGCGCTCATTTCGAAATACCCTTATCCGATCCGAACGCCACAACCAGGATGGTCCCTGGTTTGATTGATAGCGTTCAAACGGTGTCTTGGCAGTCAGCAAATCATACGCCACTGCAGAAGGAGCAGGAAAGCGGGATTCCTGCGACCAAATCTGTTGGATTGACGTCAATTACTCCGAATTTTGTCGCAAATTGCGACGCAACGCTGCAGTTTGGACATGGGCTCAAGACAGGGGCTCAAGACCGGCCGCCCTCCTGTCGTGATGGCACGGCACGCCTCTGGCGCAAGCCCGGCGGTTGCGGCTATGGTGGCGGCCATGAAGCCCGCCGCCGTCCAGGAATTCTTCCGCCGCCTGTCCGCCGCCAACCCGGAACCCCGGAGCGAGCTGGAATACGTCAATCCTTACACGCTGCTGGTCGCCGTGGTGCTGTCGGCCCAGGCAACCGACGTCGGCGTGAACAAGGCGACCGGTCCGCTGTTCAAGGTCGTCACCACGCCCCAGCAGATGGTGGCGCTGGGGGAAGAGGGGCTGCGGCAGTACATCAAGACCATCGGCCTGTTCAACACCAAGGCCAAGAACGTCATCCGCCTGTCGGAACTGCTGATCGAACGCCATGGCGGCGAGGTGCCGCGCGACCGCGAGGCGCTGGAACAGCTTCCCGGAGTCGGCCGCAAGACGGCCAACGTCGTCCTGAACGTCGCCTTCGGGGAGGAGACCATCGCGGTCGACACCCACATCTTCCGCGTCGGCAACCGCACCGGCCTCGCCCCCGGCAAGACGCCGGACGCGGTGGAGGCGAAGCTGCTGAAGGCGGTGCCGAAGCTCTACCGCCGCCACGCCCATCACTGGCTGATCCTGCACGGCCGCTATGTCTGCAAGGCGCGCAAGCCCGACTGCCCGATCTGCCCGGTCGCCGACCTCTGCGGCTTCAAGGACAAGATCATCGCCTGATCCCTGACGGGAAACGCAAAACGACGGGAAACGCAAAACGCCCGGCATGGCGGGAGCCAGCCGGGCGTTGCTTTGCGTGCCTTTCGCTTCGGAAAGCGGGTCAGACGGCCTCGGCCGCCGGGACCTGCCCAACCGGCGCCTGGGCCGGCGCCTGAACCGCGGCCGGGGCCGGGGCGGCGGCGGGCCGCGCGCTGTACAGCTGGATGTCGCCGATCAGCTGGCCGCCGGCATCGACCGCCAGCTCGCCGAAGCGGATCGAGCCGGTGATCTTGCCGGTGGAGCGGACGGTCAGACGGCCGCGGACGGAGATGTCACCTTCGAAGCGGCCGGCGATGTCGGCCTCCTCGATCTCGACGGAGCCCTTGAACAGGCCGCTCTCGGCGATCTCGACCGAACGGCCTTCGCGCAGCTTGGCCTCGACCGTGCCTTCGACCACCAGCACGTCGCAGGAGCCGATCTCGCCGGTCAGGGAGATGTCGCGGCCGACGGTCAGGCGGCGCTGCTCCGGCATGGCGGGAGCCATCGGGGCCTGGGCGACCGGAGCCTGGACGGGCGCCTGGGCAGCGGGCGCGGCCGCCGGGGTGGCGACGGGGATCGACGGCTGGCGCGGGGCGGAGCCCGGCATGTCGACGACCCGGCGCGGCACGTCGGGCTTGAAGCCGGCACCCGGCATGGACGGCGCGGACGGGGGCTTGGGGATGCTGTTCATGTCGGGTCCCTTCGGGGCGGAAGGCATGTCGGGATAGGCCGGAGAGGCGTTCTGCGGGTCGGTCAGGGCGTGGGCCATGCTGGGTGCGGCGGCTCCGGCCGCAATCGCGGGCGCCGGGGCGGATGCCGGATGGTGTCCAGGAGCCTGCGCCGGAGTGTTGAGGGAGGCGAGCGGCGACGAGACGGCGCCGGGCTCGCCCGGGGTGTACGGACGGACACCCGGCTGCGGCGGGACGGGGCTGTCGGCCTTGGGAGCGGCGGGCGGTGTCTTTCGTCCGAACAGCATGAGCGGTTCCCCCAATCTGGACATGCGGGTGGCGGGATGGCCTGGAAGTCGAAAGGCCCGGTGCCGGAAGCGCGCCGCCGGGAAGGCGGACGCCGCGGCCGGTTTCCGGGCAGGCGACGGCGTGCGGCCGTGCCGCCTAGCGGCGTATCACGGTCGTCCGGCCCGCCGCAAGGGGAGCCGACATGGACTGTAGGACATGAACCATGAAGGCGCTGGCGACGACCGGGACCAGCAAATTGACGAAGGGGATTGTCGAAAGGAAGGCAATGACGGTCCCGGCCAAAAAAGGTTTCAGCGGCCGGGCCCGCCGCATCGCCCGCGCCGTGGCGCGGTCCATCCGGCGGTGGGCCACCATCTCGAAATACTCCCGTCCCAGCAGATAGCCGTTGACGGTGTAGAAGACGATCAGGTTCAGGCCGGGCGCGAAGATGTAGACCGGCAGCGCCAGCAGGTTGATCGCCAGCACCAGCAGCAGGAAGCGCAGCGCCGTCGCCAGTTCCTCCAGCCAGCCGGCCTGGCGCGGGGCGGGCAGGGCGGGGTAATGCCGTGCCTCCACCCGCTCCACCACCTCGTCCAGGAAGAAGCTCGACACCGTGCCGACGGTGGCCGGGAACAGCAGCCACGCCAGCACCAGCACCCCCAGCCCGCCCAGCACGTCGATGGTGGCGTCGACCCAGCCGTAACCGGTCAGCGGCGTCACCGACAGCGCCCACCATGCGCCACCGGCCAGTAAGGCATAGGCGATCACCGAGACGAGCACCCCGGTCCACACCACCCGGCGCACGCGCGGGTCGGACAGCTGGGCGAAGGCAAGCACGAGGGCGCGGATCATCGGCGGTCCGTGGATCGGTTGAGGAGGAGGGGGGAACGGACGCCCGCATATCTACGGTGGCCGGGCGCCGGGTTCCAGTCCCTCCTTCCGTCATCCCATCAGGCCAGCGGACTGAACACCAGCGCGGCGTTGGTTCCGCCGAAGCCGAAGCTGTTCGACAGGGCATGGCGGATGCGCCGTTCCTTCGGCCGCAGCGGCACGAGGTCCAGGTCGCAGCCTTCCGACGGAGCCTCCAGGTTCAGGGTGGGCGGCGCCACCTGATCGCGCAGCGCCAGGATGGCGAAGATCGCCTCCACGGCGCCCGCCGCTCCCAGCAGATGGCCGGTCGCCGATTTGGTCGAGGACATGGAAAGGCCGGCCGCCGCCGGGCCGAACAGACGCTTGACCGCCGCGATCTCCACCGGGTCGCCGGCGGGGGTGGAGGTGGCGTGGGCGTTGACGTAATCGACGGCGTCCGGCGCCAGCCCCGCCCGTTTCAGCGCGGCGCGCATGGCGCGGAAGGCCCCGTTGCCGTCCTCCGCCGGAGAGGTGATGTGGTAGGCGTCGCCCGACAGGCCGTAGCCGGTGACCTCGGCGTAGATCGTGGCGCCGCGCCGTTTCGCGTGCTCCAACTCCTCCAGCACCAGCACGCCGGCTCCTTCGCCCATGACGAAGCCGTCGCGGTCGCGGTCCCAGGGGCGCGACGCGCGGACCGGGTCGTCGTTGAAGCCGGTGGACATCGCGCGGGCGGCGCAGAAGCCGGCAATCCCCAGCCGGCAGATCGCCGCCTCGCTGCCGCCGGCCAGCATGACGTCGGCATCGTCCATGGCGATCAGCCGGGCGGCGTCGCCGATGGCATGCGCCCCCGTCGCGCAGGCTGTGACCACTGCATGGTTGGGACCGCGGAAGCCGTACCGGATCGACACATGGCCGGAGGCCAGATTGATCAGGGTCGACGGCACGAAGAAGGGGGAGATGCGGCGCGGTCCCTTCTCGTGCAGGGTCAGCGCCGCCTCGGCCAGACCCGGCAGGCCGCCGATGCCGGAGCCGATCATCACGCCGGTGCGCTGCCGCGCCTCCTCGTCCGCCGGGCGCCAGCCGGCGTCGGACACCGCCTCTTCCGCGGCGGCGAGCGCGAGCAGGATGAAGCGGTCCATCTTGCGCTGGTCTTTGGGCGGCACCACCGCATCGGCGTCGAAGGCGGCCCCAAAGGCGGCCCCAAAGGCGGTGTCATCGCTTTCCGGCACCTGGCCGGCGATGCGGCAGGGCAGGTCGGCGGCATCGACTCCGCTCACGGTCCGGATGCCGCTCCGGCCGTCCAGCACGGCGCGCCAGCTCGGCGCCACGCCGGCACCGAGCGGAGTGACGGCGCCAAGGCCGGTGACCACGACTCGTCTCATTCGGTTTCGTCCTTTTCAGGGATCGTCAATTCCGGGCGCAGCCGCTCCGGCCGGATCGGTTCGCCGCTGTTGCGGTCGACCAGCACCGGTTCGACCGGAAGGCCGGTCTCGCGGTCGACCAGCCGGAACGCTCCGTCCGGCAGCAGCCAGCGTCCGCCCCAATCGGCCATGGCGATCAGCACAGGCAGGAAATCCCGTCCCTTGTCGGTCAGGTGGTAGCCGTGGCGCAGCGGGCGTTCCTGGTAAGGCCGCCTTTCCAGCAGCCCGGCCTGGACCAGGGCCTGCAGGCGGCGGGTCAGCATGTTGGTGGCCAGTCCGATGCTGCGCTGGAACTCGTCGAAGCGGGTAACGCCCAGCATGGCATCGCGCAGGATCAGCAGGGACCACCATTCCCCGACATCGTCGAGGCCGCGGGCGATGGGGCAGGGGAAGTCGGTCAGCCGGGTGCGTCGCATGGCGGCGACTGTCTCACAGTCACTTTCATCATGCAAGTGACTGACGGCGGCTCCAACCCGCGGGAGTATCGGGAGTGCTTCCAGGAGCCGCACTTGTGATGCGGGCGGCGGCGGCTATACTCGCGCCGCAATTCCGCCCTTACCGCAAGACCCCTCAGGAGAGCCAATGGCCACGTCTGCCTACGACGTCACCGGCATCGGCAACGCCATCGTGGACGTGATCGCCCACGCCGACGACGCCTTCCTCGCCGCCAACACCATCGAGAAGGGGGCGATGACGCTGATCGACGCCGCTCGGGCGGAGGAGCTGTACGGCCGGATGGGACCGGGCGTCGAGGTCTCCGGCGGCTCGGCCGGCAACACCATGGCGGGCATCGCCATGCTCGGCGGGCGCGGCGCCTACATCGGCAAGGTCGCCAAGGACCAGTTGGGCGACGTGTTCCGCCACGACATCCGCGCGGCCGGCGTCGCCTTCGACAGCGCGCCGCTGCTGGGCGGGGCGCCGACCGCGCGCTGCCTGATCCTGGTCACGCCGGACGCCCAGCGCTCCATGAACACCTATCTCGGCGCCTGCGTCGAACTGGGGCCGGAGGACATCGACGAGGCGCTGATCGCCGGCTCGCAGGTGACCTACCTGGAAGGCTATCTGTGGGATCCGCCCCGCGCCAAGGAGGCCTTCCGCAAGGCGGCGGAGATCGCGCATGCCGCCGGCCGCAAGGTGTCGCTGTCGCTGTCCGACAGCTTCTGCGTCCATCGCCATCATGCCGAGTTCGTCGATCTGGTGGAGCGCCACGTCGACATCCTGTTCGCCAACGAGCATGAGATCGGCGCCCTCTACGGCACCGACAAGTTCGAGGACGCGCTGGCGGCGGTGAAGCGGCTGGGCAAGACCGCGGCGCTGACCCGCAGCGAGAAGGGCGCCGTCATCGTTTCCGGCGGCGAGGTGGTCGAGGTGGCGGCCGAGCCGGTGGAGCGGGTGGTCGACACCACCGGCGCTGGCGACCTCTATGCCGCCGGTTTCCTGTTCGGCCACACCCGTGGCCTGTCCCCGGCGGTCTGCGGCCGTCTGGGCGCCATCGCCGCGGCGGAGATCATCAGCCATGTCGGTGCCCGGCCGGAAGTGAACCTGCGCGAGCTGATCACCGCCAAGGGTATCGTCTGACCGCGATTTGCGTGTCACATCGCGAATATGGTGCCGGCCGCGTTGCATTCTGCGACGCGGCCGGTTCCATTTTCCGGATCAGTTCAGCTGGTCGTCCACCACGGGACGTTCCGGCGCCGTGAGCCTGGCGCTGAGCAGCGCCATCGCCGTCCCGCTGTCGGGCGCGGCCACCGCCCAGCGCTCCGGCCGCTCGGGCCGCGGCACGGTCAGCAGCCACAGCCGGTCCTTCTCGCCGAATCGCTCATTCAGCAACGTGTATTCCCGCGGCCCCAGGCGGCGCAGCTCGTTCAGCCGGCTTTGCAACTCCGTGGCCTGGGCGTTGCGCACGGTGACGGCCTCCTCTGCCTGTCGCAGCTCGGTCTCCAGCCGGCGGATGTCGCGGCGCAGGGAATCGGTCGTCTGGGTCAGCTCCGCCCGGCCCTGGTGCAGCTGTGCCCGGCGGCGCTGCACCGCGGCGATCCGGTTGCCGATCCGCAGGATCGACACGGTGATCCAGCTGAGGCAGGCCATCAGGATCACCATCTCCAGCACGAGCAGCAGCGGCGTCTGCACGCCCATCGTCCCTCCGCATCCGCGGCACGCTCTTTGCGTACCTGCAGCGGTACGTCAGCAACGGGCGTGCCAAGAGCGGCTGCGCGAGTATCGGGACGATGGAGTGGTGATGGAGGCGGTGCGGACGATCCTCGACTCGGCGGTTCCGCTGGTGGCGGCCCTGGCGGTGCTGTTCCACCTGTGCTGGGTCGGCATCCGGCGCAGCTGGGACCGGGTGGCCGGGCTGGACCGGCTGCGCCAGTCGGTGCTGCCGCTGAAGGAACGCCAGCGCGCGGAGACGGAGGCGCTGGCCGACCTGACCTGCCGGCTGGAGGAGGCGAGGGGCCGGTTGTCGGCCGCCGAACAGCGGGTCGGCCATCTTCAGCGCCAGATCGATGCGGTGGACAAGGAACCGCCGGTCTTCCTGCACATCCTCGGCACGCCCGGCGGCAACCGCCGCGCCTTCCGGGCGGAGGTGCAGTACGACACCGCCGTCGCCACCGCCGCCCGTGCCGCCGGTAAGCCGGTGAACCCCGTCTGGCGCTATGACAACAACCGGGTGGTGGTCCATGCGCTGGATCTGCAATCCGCCCGGCGCGAGGCGGAGCACGTCTTTCCGCACAAGGCCGGCTTCAAGGTCTTCTTCCACGCGCCGGTGCCCTGACCGCATTCCGCTTTTTGCAAAAGCTCACCGGCAGAAGAAATAATTCCTATAATCTCCGCAAGAGATCCCTCATCGCTGCGGAGCGAAGCCATGCCCCTCGACAGCCGTACTCTTGCAAACGACCATTTCCCCCTCTGGGCCGAAGAGCCGCCTGTGCCGTCGGAAGGTTCGCTGGTTGTAGGGAGGTGATCATTTTGGCACGGTAGTGGAAGGGGTCAAAATGCGTCTAAGGCATTGATCTGTATCGGCGTTCCGGCTGTCTCACTGGGAACGCCGATTTGGCACAAACTGGGTAGGAATGATCTAATTCGGCGGCGATTTTGACACAAATCGCACTCCTTTCGGAGTGATCGGTTAGCTTTTTGGAATATTCGAGGCGGGATGCTGGCCACTTACTGACCATGCCAGCGCAACCACCCACCCGAGGAATGTCCATCCCAGAAATAGGTTAATAACAAAAACGCCGGCAGCGCTGGAATGGTTCCGAGTGGCGGCAATCCATGTTGGAATTAGATATAGAACTAAGGCTATTCCGAAGCCGAGAATTGCTCCAATGAGATCCATTTTCTTCACCCGATATTCACAATTTGTTCAGCCTTCAGTCCTGATGCCGGAGTTGGCAAAGCAATTTGCAATCCGATATCGCCTCGCTCGCGAATTGCGATGCATGTTGTCGTCGGCACCAAACTGAACACTCGTCTTTAACGAGATAGACTCCGTCTTTTCATCATGCTCCCGTCTCTCTGCCTCCATCTTGTCATAGCACCACGCGATAAAGCTGAAGGTTTCAGCAACTAAAATACTTCGATCCGCAGTAACCACCTCTGGCACGCTCCATGCTAAATTGCCCGATGTCGCCCATGGCGAACGGGGCAATGGTCGTCGAGCCAGTATCGACGATCAGGCAGCCGGGGGCCGACATCCCCCGGCGCGCCGCCCTGTGCATACTTGGATATGCAACCTGAGGGCGCATACAAAAGTAAGGGACGAAATCCTAACGAGGAATTAACAGAAACTTAAGCGGAAAGATTAGTTCGATTTTCTGACGCTGCTGGATATCAGGTTCAGCAGATCGGCGACATCAGACGACATGCTGTCAGGATCAAACTCTCTCTCCACGTCGGTTGGCGTGCCTCCGGAAGCGCGGATCATGTGGCGTCGGTGGTGAATGCTGTAAAGTGCGCTGACCACCCGAGCCTTTTCCTTGGCCGTTAATTGCTTCCCTAGGCGCTGCAACGCTAGTTCCAGCCCTTCAATGGTTCCTTCTAAAATCGGACGCAGTAAAGGCAGCGGCTGTTCGGTGTTCGAGTCTGTAGGTAATGCACAATGCTTGGCGCCCTCTGGCCGCATTGGACCGTCGCCTGTTGCTAGCCATTCCAGCTGAACACCCGCGATTTTGGCTATAGCAATTATAGGTTTGAGTTTTGGCGTTGTCTTTCCGCTCAGATAGTTTTCTAGGCTGCGCCGTGGGATGCCTGTTCGGCGAGATAGCTCATCCCCACTGCCAACCATTTCAACGCATTGGCGGAGACGGGCCGTAAGCCCGATGTCGATTTCGTCCTTATCCGCTTCGGAGTTCATGCTGCAAACTCCGAACAGCGCGATGACCGAAGTCCGAAATTTCTGAGTTTAGAATGCGGCATTAAAATCAATGACATAGCCAAAAGCAGCGTTATGCGACGGCCCGGGGAACTCCGAAATCGCAAATTTGGCGCGATCAACGCCGAAAATGGCTTTGTTTCATCGCTGATACATGGCATAAATCGGTTCATGGAACTTTACCCGTCAAGCTCAGACATCCCAAAGAAAGCCCGCATCCGCGGGCCATGGATCGTGTTCCGACTGCGTGTCGTCGGCTCCAGCGTAGCGGCTCTAGCCGCCGAACTGGGGGTGACGAAGGCAGCGGTCAGCGACGCCATCGTGAACGGATCGTCCGAGCGTCTGGAAAGGGCGGTTGCCGAGAAGCTCCACCTGCCTGTCCAGAAACTCTTCGCCGAGCGCTACGACGCCGCCGGCTGCCGCCTGCGTGCCAAGCGCAAACGTACCACGCCCTCCACCCCTCGCAATGTCAAAGCTCAGGAGGCTGCATAGGCATGAACAGTCGGCCTGGAAACCCCGTCTAGAGCATCCAGCCCAACCCTCCATCACGAATTCTTTCCCACATCCGCCGCGCCGCAGCGGCGGTGAAGGGAGAGGCTTTGCCGACCGTACGTCGCTTCATGCGATGCCGCTCACGGCAAGGCCGCCTCGGGAGATCTTCATGACCCGCCGTCGTCGTTTTGCCCCAACGAACCCGCATCCTTCGCAGTTCTCTCTGCTGCCGGATGCGTTCCACGCGCTTCCCAAAGCCCCGGCCGCCCTGCCGGGAAGTCTGGGATGCGCGACTCGGGTTGCCGGGCTTGTCGCCTATGGCCTCGACCAAGCCCGCATCGAGCGTAGTCGTGGTCGGGAGGCTGTCGCCACCCGCATGTCCGAACTGACGGGTGAACGCATCACGGTCCCGATGCTGAACGCCATGACCGCGGACAGCCATCAGGGGCACCGCTTCCCTTTGCAGTGGCTTCCCGCCTTCGTGGAAGCCACCGGCTGCTACGAGCTGATGACGCAGATCGCCGAGTTGATCGGCGCAATGGTGCTCATTGGCGATGATGTGATCCGCGCCAAGATGGCCGAACAGGATCGGATCGCCGCACAAGCTCAGGCAGAAAAGCGCCGGCTTGCCCGGATGGCAGGCCGCGATGCGTGATGCGCTGTCCGCGAGAGAGATGGCGTTGATAGCGCCGCATCTCCCAGATACGCCCAAAACTGAGCGTGGCGTCCAACTCCTTGCCCGCCGCGGTGGCTGGAGGTTTCGCCTCCGTGAGGGGCAGGGAGGTGGTCGCGAGTATCCGGTCGCCGCTCTGCCCACTCCAATCCGCGATGCCATCACTCGCGCGGTGACGGAAGGTGTTCCGGCCGTCTGCGCCGTCCTGTCCGCGCCGGTGCCGGCCGACACCGTTCCCGCTGTCCTGCCGGCACCACCCCGCCCGATCCCGGCGGCATCGGCCCTGGCCGATTGGCAACGCCGCACCCTGGAAGCCCGCGCCGCGATCCTGACTGAAATCGACCGGATGACCGCGGTCAGCGGCAGCTGGCGCAAGGCGGCCGAAGCCGTCGCCGCCTCCGCCCAAGCCCGCACGCTCCGCCCCGAGCTGGCGGCGCTGGTGCCGGTCGCCAATGCGAAGTCCGGCGGCAAGGCTGGCGCCCGCACCCTGTCCCTCCGCACCCTCTACCGCTGGGCCGAAGCCCGCGAGGTCGCCGGCACGGCCGGCGCCGCCGCTCTGGCACCCAGGGAAGCCGCCCGGCCGATCCTGGTGCAGCCATGGGCCGCCGCGCTGCTGACCCTCTACCGCCAGCCGCAGAAGCCCTCGTTGGCGTGGTGCCTGGAGGAAATGTCCAAGCGCTATCCGACCATCCCGGCCCCGTCCTACGATCAGGCGCGGCGCTTCGTGAAGACCCTGTCGCCCATCGAGCGCAACCGCGGGCGGATGGGACCGCTGGCGCTGAAGGCGCTGAAATCCTATGTCGCCCGCGACACCGGCTCCCTGTGGCCCACGGGTGCTTATTCGGCGGACGGTCACACCTTCGACGCGGAGGTGCAACACCCCATCCACGGCCGGCCGTTCCGCCCGGAACTGACCGCCGTCATCGACATCAAGACCCGCAAGATCGTCGGTTGGTCGGCCGCCCTGTCGGAAAACACCTGGGGCGTGCTGGACGCGCTTCGCAATGCCTGTACCAGCCACGGCGTGCCCTGCATCTGGTACGTCGACCGCGGCAAGGGCTTCAACAACGACGCCATGGGCGCGGCGACCGACGACGAGGAAGACGATCCGGCGACGCTGGGGTTCCTTGGCCGCCTCGGCATCACCAAGCTGAACTCCATCGCCCGCAACTCCCAGGCGCGCGGCGCCATGGAGCGGGTGCAGGGCACCGTGTGGGTGCGGGCGGCCAAGGCGCTGCCGACCTACATGGGCGCGCCGATGGACATGGAGGCCCGTCAAAAAGCCTTCAAAGCGACCCGCGCCGCCGTCAAAAACGGCGTGCCGTCGCCGCTGCTGATGTCATGGGCGGCGTTCCTGGAGTGGGCACAGGGCGTGGTCGACGCCTACAACGCGCGGCCCCATTCCAGCCTGCCGAAGCTGCGCGATCCGCAGACCGGCCGCACCCGTCACCAGACTCCGGCGGAAGCCTGGGAGGCCGGCGTCGCCGCCCCCGGCGTCGAGATCGACATTCCCAGCGCCGCGGAAGCGGAAGACCTGTTCCGGCCGATGGTGAAGCGCACCCCGCGCCGTGGTCTGGTGGAGCTGTTCGGCAACCAGTACCACAACCGCGCCCTGGAGCATGTCGACGGCGACGTCCTGGTTGCCTACGACATCCACGATGCCGAATGGGTCTGGGTCCGCGATCTGGACGGCCGGCTGATCTGCAAGGCGCAGTGGGACGCCCACAAGCGCGACTACTTTCCAAAGTCGGTTCTGGATCAGGCGGCGGAACGGCGCAGCAAGGCCGCGGTCAAGCGCCTCGCCGCCCATGCCGACACCGCCCTGGCGGAGCTTGGTCCGCGCGTCATCGACCATGCGCCCGCCCCCATCCCGGCGGAACTGGCGGCTGACGCCGACGCCATGTTCGCCCGCCTCTCCGGTGAGACCGCCCCGGCCGCCCTGCCGGTGCCGGACGATGTCCGGCCGATCTTCGCCGACGACGAGAGCTGGGCACGCTGGCTGATCGAACACCCCGACGCCGCGACCGATCAGGACCGCGCCCTTCTGACCACCGAACTGCGCCGGAACGAGTTCCGCGCCCTCCTGAACCTTGCCGGCATCGACGTCGCCGCACTGACGTCGATTGCCGCCGACACGAAAGCCCAAGCCTATGCGTGACCGTTTCGTCAAGACCAGCAACGTCACCCGCTTCATGGCCGGCCTGACGGCCATCCAGCAGCGCGGCGCCGGTGAAGCCTGCCTGATGGTGGTGGACGGCGTGCCCGGCGTCTCCAAATCCACCGTCGTCCAGTGGTGGGCGGTGCAGGAGGACGCGATCCTGATCCGCGCCAAGACCAAATACACCGCCGCGTGGCTGCTGCGCGACCTGATGGAGGCGCTGGGCATCAAGGACGAGGCGCGCAAGACGGAGGACATGTACCGCCGCGTCGTCCAGGCCTTGGCGGTCCGCAAGCAACAGGCCGTCAAGTCCGGCCGTATGTTCGGCGTCGCGGTCGACGAAATCGACCATGTGCTGTCGGAGCGCCGCCGGGCCGAAGAGATCCTGGAGACCCTGCGCGACCTGTCCGACATCCTGGAGATCCCGACGATCCTGGTCGGCATGGACCGCGTCCGCCCGGCGCTGTCCAAGCATCCGCAGATCACCAGCCGGGTCGGCGCCTATGTCGAGTTCCTGCCGGCCGATCAGGCCGACGCCGCCGCCATGGTGCGCGACCTCTGCGACGTGCCGGTGGCCGACTGCCTGATCGGCTGTCTGCTGGAGCTGTCCGGCGGACTGCTGCGCGAGATCAAGGAGGGCATCGCCCGCATCGAGCGCTTCGGCACGCGCAATGGTGCCAGCCCCGACAAGCCGGTGACGCGGGCCGCGATGACCGGCCAGCTGCTGCTGAACGACCGGGCGACCGGCAAACCCCTGCATGTGCGCTGACCATGCGTGATCCCATCCGCAAGGCCATTCTGAAGGCGATAACGCCGCCGGAAGGGCAACCGCCCCAGGTGATGAGCGCCGAAGACTTGGAGGATGCCACGGGCATCCCGCGCCGCCAGATCTACGAGTCGGTGCATCTTGCAATCGACGCGGGTCTGATGGTGTGGGTCGGCAAGGGCAAATACCGGTTCGTGCCGCCGGACCAGCGTCCTCCCCGTCCGCCCGCACCCTCTCGTCCGCCCCGCGCGCCGACCGGACGGACGGCCAATGGCCTGCGCGCCCGCCTGTGGCGGGCCATGCGGATCACCCGCAAAGGGTCCGTGGCGGAGATCGTCCGTCTGGTGCTGCGCGACGACGAACGGGCCGACAGCGTGCGCTCCACCGCCGCCAGCTATCTGCGTGTGCTGGCTAAGGCGGGTTACCTGATCGACCTCCGCCGGCCGGGCGGCGTGGAGGCACGCTATTCGCTGATCCGCGACACCGGTCCCCTGCCGCCGGCTTACAAGGCCGGCACGAGGGTGGTTCGCGACCGCAACACCGGGGAGACCTTCCGCATCGACGGGGAGGATGGCGCATGAGCGGCAACAGACGTCCCCGCGTCACCTTGGACCCTGCCGACCGCGACCGCGCCATGGCGCTGCTGGAGCGCGAGATCGCCGCCACCTCGGTCGCCGCAGTGGCGCGGCGGCTCGGCACCTATGGCCGCGTCACCGTGTCGATGGTGGCGGCCGGCACCTATGCCGGCCGGCCCGACGCCCCGCTGGCCCGCGTGCTGGAGGTGTTCGACGCCGACACCGTCGACTGCCCCCACCTCGACCGCCCGCTGTCGCGGCCGGAGTGCCGCACCCATGCCGGCCGGGCGATGCCGACCGGTTCCCCCGCCGCCTTCCGTCACTGGGAGGCGTGCCAGTCCTGCCCGCACCGGGGAGATGCCTCATGAAGAATTTGAGCGACGATCTGCGATCCCTGCGCGGGGTCATCGCGCGGCAGGCTGAGCCGTTGAACGGACACATCCACTTCGGACCGGACCAGACGGAAGCCTTTCTGGAACTGCTGGATGGCGTGATCGGCCGTGCCCAGTCGATGGAGGCGCTGCTGGGGCAGGTGCCGCAGGTGCCGGAACACGTGCTGTTGCTGAACGCCACCATCCTGCGCCTGCCGATCCGTCAGGCCGCGATCCCGGAAGGGGGCGCGTGATGGCCGATTACGCCTACACCATCGCTGAAGCGTGGCGGATGCTGTGCGGCTACCGTGATGCCTTGGCCGCCGGGGGAGAGACCCCGTCGTCGGTGGGGATGGGGCGCCGGCTGGGCTTCAGCGAGAGCAAGTCCATCATCTTGCGCCGTGCCTGCGTCCAGTTGGGCTGGATGGTGATCGTCACTCCGCCCAAAGGGGCTTGGCCGGGCGAACTGGCGCTGACCGCGGCCGGCCGGGTCGTGGCGAAGCTGTGCGAACCGCCGTCCGAACCGGCAGGGATGCTGCACATCGACCGCAACCACCCGCCGCGACCGCCACAGCGCAGGCAACCCCAGCCGGCGCCGGATACCGGCGCGCCGACTGCCGGAGCGGGCAAGGAAGCCCGTCGCCGCTGCCTGTGTTGCAGTCAGCCCTTCGACTCCGCCGGGCCGCACAACCGCATCTGCCCCCGGTGTCGCGGCACGGAAGAGTTCCGCTCCACTCCTCCCACCTTCTCCTTGAGGCTGTGATGGCTGTGCCGTTCCACGCTGGCGACACCATCGCCCTGACGGTGCCGGGGCAAGGCGGATCGGTCGCCCACACCGTCTCCCGTCGCGTCCTGGTCTGGCGCCAGAAGGGCGACCGCGTCGACTGCGTCCTGTCGGATCAGGACGGCGGTCTGGCGCTCGCAAGCATCGCGCCGGCCGGCGCCGGTCGCTGGTCCTGTGTCTCCGATCCGGCCGCCGTCAGCACGCCGCCGCCACGGGTTCGCTGATGACTGCCGCCATCGCCGCCGCGCTCTACCGCGCCTTCGACCTTTCTCCCCCCGCCGTCCCGCCGATCCCGGCCGGGCCGGAACGCTTTCCGACCATCTTCCAATCCGAGGACGCTTCCATGGAAACCGCCACCCTCCCCACCGTCCCGACCATGCCGGCCCTGCCGGACGGGTCGCCGACGCTGGCCCGTCATCTGCACGCCGTGCTGTCCATCGTCCAGCGTCATGCCCCGCTGGTCGCCCCGCTGACCGGTGACGAGCTGGCGGCCATCGACGCCGCCCGCTCCGTGCTGTCCGCCCTGCCGTCCGCCGCGCCGTCCTCCATCTCCCTGGAGGGCAAGACCTACTGGCGGGACGAGGACGGCGCCCTGGTGCCGGAAACCGTCATCAAGCCCTATCGCTTCTTGGAGGACGCCTATGTCCGCACGGTGGCGACGGCGGCGCTCGCGACCAGCGGCACCCTGGAGCGTCTGAAGGCCCTGTCCTTCAGCGAGGCACAAGCCCTGATCGACACCCTCGCCAGCGTCCACGGCGTGAAGGCCGGCGGCAAGGCCGGCAACGTCAGCTTCCATTCCTACGACCGCGCCTGGAAGGTCCAGATCTCGGTACAGGAACGGCTGGCGGTCAACGCCAACATTGAGACGGCCAAATCGGCCCTGAACGAGTGGCTGAAGGAGGCGGATGCCGGCGACGAGGTGCGGGCGCTGGTCAACGCCGCCTTCGGCCTTGGCGATCAGGACGGCGTCCGCGTCGCCGAGCTGGTACGGCTGAAGCGGCTGAACATCGACCATCCGATGTGGAAGGCGGCCATGGCCGCGATTGACGACGCCCTGGAGACGGCCGGAAAGGCTCAATACCTGCGCGTCTACCGCCGCGATCCGGCCGGCAAGTACGTCCAGATCCCGCTTGATCTGGCGAGCGTGTGAGGCGGCCGATGCGTGAACGCATTCATACCGCCACACCCTTCGACGACCGCGCGGTCGAAGTGGAGCTGGTCCAGTACCCGGCCGTCTATGACGGGCCGGCCGGCAATGCCCTGGCGCGCGTGCTGTCCGACATCGCATCCCGCCGCGTTCACCAGATCGGGCGTGGCTATGACCACGCCCACGATGACGCCCACGACGCGGAGGATATGGAGGCGCACATCCGGTCGTATCTCCAGCTGGCCGCCCGTGCCAGCACAGATGCCGACTACCGCGACCGCCTGATCGACGTGGCGGCGCTGGCGGTCGCCGCCGTCGAGCGTTGGGACCGGCCTGCGCCGCCGCCTCAGGGTATCGACTGGCCGTCCATCACGCGCGGCCGGCTGGCGCCGGAGAGCGCGGCCGGCGAGCGGGCTGTCCGGCAGGAGCAGCAGGAGGTCACTCGCTGGTTGTGCCAAGCCATCGGCGAGCGGATGGGCCGAACCGGCGATGCGGCCCTGTCGGCTGTCACGGGCCGGATGCGCGTGGTCCTTTTGACCCCGGCCGCCTCCGATCTGGAGGCGGTGGAGGCCGCCATCAAAGCCCGCTGGGGCGTGTCGTTGCGCATCCTCAGTGCCGCCACCGTCGCCGACATCGCCGCCCGCATCACCGTCGCCACACAGGGAGGGTCTGCGACATGAGCCTCTGTTATCTCCTTGCACATCATGGCGCGGAGACATCGCCGCCCACCTCTCCCGTTATGCTGGCCGTCCTGGCGCAGGTTTCCGTGGTGGAGCGGGACTTCGGCCTGTCCGACACCATCTACGCGCTGGTGACGGCTTACACCTCCCTCGTCTCGACGCTTGCCGCCAACCATGCCCACTCCCTGGACGACGCGATCCAGGAGTTGAGCGATGCCCAGAAACACCTGACCGCCGTCCGCGATGCCATGGCGGCGGGGCAGCCCTTGCCTGACACGGGGACCGTCCAGGCGCCTGTCGGCGTGGATGAAGCGGTCGCCTGGGGCGTGCCTCTGACGGAGGGGCGGGCATGAGCAGCGATGATTCGTCGGAGCGTGCCAAACGCATCGACCGGGTGCGCAAGCTGCTGGCAGTGGCACGCGACCCCGGCGCCACGGAGCATGAAGCCGCCACCGCCCTGGCAATGGCCCAAAGGCTGATGGAGGAAGACGGCATCTCCGATCAGGAATGCCGGGCGCGGGATGCTTGCGAGAACAAGACGGATCGTGGCACGCGGGCCAACGATCCACCGCGATGGGAAAGCAGCCTTGCCGAACTGATCGGGCGGGCATTTGCCTGTGACCTGATCTTCCACACGGCCGGCAGATGGTCCTTCATCGGCATCGACCCGCTGCCGGAAGTGGCGGCGTATGCCTTCGACGTGCTGCACCGCCAACTGAGCCGTGCCCGCCGAACCTACATCGCCGAAAAGCTGAAGCGCGTCACCGTGCGGGCCAACAAGGTCCGCCGCGCCGACCTGTTCTGTGACGGTTGGGTTTCCGGGGTTGCGAAGAAGGTCAGCCGAATGGCGCGGCGACCGGAAGATGGTGACGCCGTCAAGGCGTATACGGCACTCACCTACCCGTCGCTGGCAGAGATGTCGCCACGCGACCGGAACGCCACCCGCAACCTGCGGGAATATGAGCATCGGGACTGGCAGTCCGGCCGCCGCGACGGGCAGTCCGCCGAACTGAACACCGGTGTGGGGGTGGGTGGAGCGGCGGTGGCGCAGATCGGCAGCGACCGCCTGGACCGTCTGGCCGAAGCCGCGAAAGGACTGATGCCATGAGCGCCGGCATCGCCCTGTCCATCGACCTGTACGATGATGGCGTGGTCCCCGTCCTTCTGGTGGCCGGCATCCCCGGCCATCCTGAAGAGGTCGCGTTTCTGGTGGATGGACCGCACGTCCGGGCACTCCGGCCGGTGCGGGGCATTCCCGCATGTCTGCCCGAGCGCGCGATGGGGCGCGGCCTGCCGTGTCTCGCTGCCGTCCTGCGCGACGCGCTCCTGTCGGCAGGTGCCCCATGACGGACGCCGTCAAGTTGGCGATTGCCGCCGCCGCCGCAGTCCGCCGGCTCCGGCGGGGAGAAGCTGTGGTGGGCACCTTCCGGAGCGAACTGGTCGGGCTGCTGCTGGGCATCGTCACGGTGGGGGCCGGACGACCGGCGACCGGCGCCACCGATCCCGGCGAACTGATCCGTCTGCTGGTCAGCCTGTGCCGTGCGGCGGGCATGTCCGGGCCGGAGATGGTGTCGCGCTTCAACGATGCCGTTGAACGGAGGGACTGATGGCGAAGCGCCAACCCGCCCCCAGCACGGACGCCATCTGCGCGGCCATTGACGCTGCCATGGCCGGAAAGGGCCGCCGTTTGGCCGAACTGGTGAAGGGCATCAGCACGGATGACCTTGCCGTCGCCTTCGGCGCGGTGGGGAGCCGCGTCGGCCCCATCGGCTTCGACGTTCTGTCCCGCGCCCTGTCCTACGCCTCCGGCATGAAGGAACAGCGCGCCATCCAGGCGGCGGAGCGCCGCCAGTGGCGCAAGGAATGGAAGACCAGATCATGACCACCGCACCCGTCAAAAACGACCCGCTCCAGCCCTTGCGCGTCAAAGTCCAGACCTTGCGCCGTCAGGTTCCGGCCATGGCCGACGAGGACACGTGGCGCGCCTTCCTGGGCCTTGCCGCCGATGGCGTCACCAGCACACGCGCCATGACGGAGCGGCAGCTGAAGGCCGTGGTGGACGGGCTGCACAAGGCCGGCGCCCCGCGCACCGCCGCCCGCACCGGCCGGGCCGGCGCCGCTCCGGCCAAGTCCCGCTATGCCGCGTCGCCCCAGCTCGGCAAGATCCGCGCGCTGTGGATCACGCTGGCCGATGCGGGTGTCGTCCGCGACCGCTCCGATGCCGCACTGGAAGCCTTCGTGCGCAACCGCACCGGACAGGAGGTCGGCCGGCTGGACGCCGCTGCTGCCGGCCGCGCCATCGAGGCGCTGAAGGCGATGGCGCGGCGCAAGGGCGTGGTTCCGGAGTCTTGACCATGACGGACGACCGCTCACTTTCCGCCCGTCTGCCCGGCCCGCTGGGAGAACTTGCCCGGTGCGGCCATGGCGGCGCGGCGCTGCACCTCGTCCGGGAATGGGGCGGGACCAAGCGCAGCGTGCCCGGCCGGCTGCGCGAGCCGTCGCCGCTGGTGGAGCTGATCGGCGCGGAGGCCGCCGCCGCGCTGATCGACATCTGCGGTCCCTGCCGCCTGGACATCCCGTCTCGGGCCTGCCTGGAAGATACCCTGAAGGCGAAGGTTCTCCTTGCCGAAGGGACTACCCGCGAAATCGCGGTGGCGACCGGAGCGACGGAACGGTACGTTCGCATGACCCGCAACGCCGGCATGCCGGCGACCTGGACCCGTCCGCGGCGAGCCAAGCCCAAGGACGAACGCCAGACCGACTTGGTCGACTGGCTGAGCGGAACCCCTTCCGCGTCGAAATAACGCCCGCACACGGGCACGGTCCAACCGTTGCAACAACCGCGACGGGTGGACCATGGTCTCCAGTCTGTCGGGCATTTCGCCCCGTCATTTCGCGCTCTATGTCGTCCGTGACACGCTGGCCCGTCTGGCCGGCCCGGACGCTCCGGGCATCGACAGCCCCAGCGCCGTGGAACTGCTGGTTGGCACCGCCGCGCAGGAAAGCGGCTTCCGAGCCCTGGACCAGATCACCGGGCCGAACGACACCCGCCTCGGTCCCGCCTATGGGCTCTTTCAGATCGAGCCTGCCACCCGCGCCGACATCCACGCCAATTTCCTGCGCCACCGCCCGGCGCTGAACGAGCGCGTCTGCCGTCTGCTGGCCGCCGATCCGTCGCCCGATCATCAACTGGCGACCAACCTTGCCTACGCCACCGCCATCGCCCGGCTGGTCTATTACCGCAGCCCCTACCGGCTGGCGGCAACCGGCGACGTGGCCGGCCACGCCTGGATCTGGAAACAGGCGTACAACACCCGGCTCGGCAAGGGCGCGCCTGAAGACTTCGTCCGGAATTGGGACCGGCTGGTGGCCGGAAGCCTGTAACGCCCTGCCGGCGGCGCCCGGACGAGGGCCGGCACACACCAAACCGGAGAAGCATCGTGAGCAACATCGAGACAAGCATCGAGACGACCGCCAAGCCGTGGTGGCAGTCCCGCACCATGATCGGTGCCGGCATCGCCATGGGGTCGGGCATCGCCAGTCTGGCCGGCTTCCACATTCCCGTGGAGCTTCAGGGGCAGATGACCGACATCGTCGTCACGGCGGGCAGCGTCGTGGGCGGCGCCGTCGCCGTCTGGGGTCGCCTGAAGGCGACCACCGCCATCACCCGCTGACCGGCGGCGGGGAGAGGGCGCGTCCATGGACATCACGACAAGCCAATTGCAGTTCGGCCTTTCATTGGTGATGGCCTTGGGCGCGCTCGCTGCCGCCGGAGTGCTCTGGCGCCTCAAAGGCGAGTTCGCGAGTAAGGGCGACATCAAATCGCTGGTGTCGCGCATCGAGCAGTTGGAGCGCGATCAGGTCGGGCTGGCGGCGCGTGTCGATCAGGTCCCGACCCATGCCGATCTGGCTGCAGTCCGTGCTGCGATTTCCGACGTAAGTGGCGACGTCAAGGCGCTGGACGCCACGATTGAAACCGGCATGCGGGGCATCCGCGACCAGCTCGCTCTGCTGATGGCCCATCACATGGAGCGCACGTGATGAACAAGAGTTTCGCCGAACGTCTGACCGAGCATCTGCGCCTCGTCATCCTGCGCTGCCTGACGGAGACACCGGCGGACGAGGCGCGGCGCTTCTGGGCACTCCACGCCCTGTGGCAGGCGCCCGGCCGCACGGCCAACCTGTCGCTGATCCAGGACGAGCTGACGGCGGCCGGCTGCCCCGTCACCCGCGATCAGATGCGCACGCTGGCCGCGTGGCTGACCGAACAGACCCTCTGCACCCCGGCCGGCACCGACACCGTGCCCGGCCTGCGGCTGACCCAACGCGGGCTGGAGGTGTCGGTCGGCACCGTCGAAACCTTCGGCGTTGCCCCGCCGCCCACCGCGGCGTGGCTGCATGCCCGCGCCCTGGCGCTCTGCCTGGAGGTGCCTCGCTCCGCGGTCGACGAAGCGATCACGTGGCTGTTCGCCGAAAAGCTGGTGTCCCCGACCGCTGACGGTCTGGTGCGCCTTCTGCCGCGCGCCGCCGACGTCGCCGCCGGCCGGGACGTGGTCGACGGCATCAAGGTTCCGTCGCCGTCCGAGATGATGGGCGCCGCCGCCCGCTCCGCCCGCGCCACGCTGGGGTGAGCCATGGCCCATCCGCCCGAAACTCGCCAACGGCTGCGCCAAGCCTACGTCTATGACCGCCTGTCGCTGGAGGCGGCGGCCGACCGTGTCGGCGTGCCGCTCGGCACCGCCCGGCGCTGGAAGACGCAGGCCGAAGGGGAAGGCGACGATTGGGAGCGCGCCCGCTCCGCCGCCAGCCTGTCGTCGGCCGGCGCCGGGGCGGTGGCCCAGATCGTGTTGCAGGACTTCTTGACCCTGCACCAGAGCGTCACCAGCGAGGTCATGGACCTGCCGAAGGAAAGCGCCCTGGCGAAGGCGGAAGCCATGAGCCGGCTTGCCGATGCCTTCACCAAGACGATGAATTCGGTCGCCAAGGCCGCCCCGGACCTGCACCGCTTCGCCGTCGCGTCGGAGTTGCTGCAAGAGCTGGCCGCCTTCGTCTCCCAGCGCTATCCCCAGCATGCCGCCGCCCTGGCGGAGGTGCTCGAACCCTTCGCGCTCGAAACGGCGCAGCGGTACGGCTGATGGCGAAGCCGGATGTCAAGGCGGCCGACTTCCTCAAGCGCATGGCGGAAGTTGGCGCGGAACTGCGCCGCACCATCGAAGCGCAGGTGGACGGCTTCGATCAGGACCCGGCCGCGTCGGCCGCCCGGCGCAAGCGCGCTCAGGACGATTACCGCTTCTTCGCCGAGACCTATTTCCCTCACCATTGCCGCGGCGTGGCGTCCAGCTTCCACGAATGGCTGTTCGAGACGCTGCCCTGGATCGTGGCGCGGCCGGAGGGCATCCGCTATGCCATCGCCGCGCCGCGCGGCAACGCCAAGACCACCCACGTCTCCCAGATCTTCGTCCTATGGTGTGTGGCGACCGGGCGGAAGTCCTACCCCGTCATCCTGTCCGACGCCACCGATCTGGCCGCCGTGGTGCTGGAGGGCATCAAGGCGGAGATCGAGGTCAACCCCCGTCTGGCCGCCGACTTTCCGGAGCTGGCCGGGCAGGGGCCGACATGGCAGGTCGGTGAGATCGTCACCCGGAACGGCGCGAAGTTGCAGGCGCGGGGATCGGGCAAGCGCCTGCGCGGCTTCCGCCACGGTGCCCAGCGTCCCGACCTGGTTGTCTGCGACGACCTGGAGAATGACGAGAATGTCCGCAACCCGGAACTGCGCGACAAGCTGGAGGGCTGGATCGACCGCACGGTGGAACCGCTGGGGCCGCCGGACGGCTCCATGGACCTGATCTATGTCGGCACCATCCTCCATCACGACGCGGTGCTGGCGCGCAAGCTGAAGAACCCGATGTGGCGGCACAAGATCTTCCGGGCGATCCTGCGCCAGCCGGACAGGTTGGACCTGTGGGAGCGCTGGGAAGAGACGCTGAGGAACGAGGGGGAGGCAGCGGCCGACGCCTTCCACGACATGCACAGGGACGAGATGGAAGCCGGCGCCGAAGTGCTGTGGCCCTCCGTCCAGCCGTTCGTCCGGCTGATGAAGATCAAGGTCCGCATCGGCGAAAGCGCCTTCAACAGCGAGTATCAGAACACCGTCAGCGACACCAATTCGCTTTTCGGACAGGTCATCTTCTGGGTTCAGCCGTCCCGCTTCTGGGTTCATTTCGGCGCGCTGGACCCCAGCCTGGGAAAGGAAAGCAAGCGCAACGATCCGAGTGCCATCCTGGTCGGCGCGCTGGACCGGGAGACCGGCATCCTGGACATCGTCCATGCCGCCGTCCGCCGCCGGGTGCCCAGCCTCATCATTGAGGACGTGATCGCGGCGCAGGAGGAGTTCAGCTGTCTGCGCTGGGGCATTGAGACCGTCCAGTTCCAGGCGTTCCTGATGGACGAGCTGGTGAAGACGTCGGGCATCAGGAAGATCCCGGTGCCGGCGATTGCCATCACCCACCAGTATCCCAAGGAACTGCGGATCGAGAGCCTGGAACCTCACGTTCGCAACGGCCTGATCCGCTTCGCCTCCAACCAGTCGGTGCTGCTGGAGCAGCTGCGCCACTATCCGAACGCCGACCACGACGACGGCCCCGACGCGCTGGAGATGCTGTGGCGCGTCGCCTTCCTGCATTCCGCCAGCGGCATTCCACGCACGGCCGGCCCCCGGATGATCGCCGGCCGGGCCGGCGGCCTGTCCGATTTCTACGGAGGTTGATTCCATGGCCCGCAAGCGCCGCCAGACTTTGCCCGCTCCGTCTGCCAGCCGGTCGCCGGTCCCGGCCGATCTGAGGGTGGAGGTCGCCTCCGCCCGCAACGACATCACCATGCCGCTGTTCGCCGGTGTCCTGCGTCCGCAGGACGACGTGCTGTTGGCGCGGGGCGGCGGCAAGGGCCTGCGGCTCTATGACGAGATCGAGCGCGACGCCCACGCCTATGCGGTTCTGCAAAAGCGCAAGCTCGCCATCGTCGCCCGCGACTGGGAGGTGCGGCCGGGGGCGCCCGGCCGGGCCGGCGCCAAGGCGGCGGAGCTGGTGCAGACGGCGCTGGACGCCTTCCCCTTCGACAAGGCGTGCCTGGACTTGGCCGGCGCCATCCTGAAGGGCTTCGCGGTCGGCGAGGTGATGTGGCGCCATGAGGCCGGCTTCGTGCTGCCGGCGGAGCTGCGCCCGCGCGATCAGCGCCGTTTCGTCTTCGACGAGGACGGGCAACTGCGGCTGTTGACCTGGGAGGCCATGGTCAACGGGGTGGAGCTGCCGGACCGGAAGTTCGTCGTCCACCAGTTCGGGTCGCCGGTCGGCGATCCCTACGGTCTGGGGCTGGGGCACAAGCTGTTCTGGCCGGTGTGGTTCAAGCGTCAGGGCATCGGCCTGTGGCTGGTGTTCGCGGAGAAGTTCGGCACCCCCACCGTGAAGGGCCTGTTCCCGCCTGGAACGTCGGAGGTCGATCAGGACAAGCTGCTGGGTATCCTCTCCGGCCTGTCCGGCCAGACCGCCTTCATCGCCCCCAGCGGGACAGAGGTCTCGTTGCTGGAGGCCGCCCGCTCCGGCGCCGTCACCTACGACGATCTGGTGCGGTACATGGACGAGCAGATCAGCGAGGCCGTGCTGGGGGAGACGCTGACCACCAACATCGGCAGCGTCGGCAGCAAGGCCGCCGCCGGTGTCCACAACGAGGTGCGGGCGGAGCTGACCGACGCTGATTGCGATCTGCTGTCCGGGACGCTGAATGCTTCGCTGATCCGCTGGATCGTCGACATCAACATGCCGGGCTCGCCCTATCCGACCGTCTGGCGCCCGCGCCCGACGCAGGAGGCCGACATCGAGGAGTTGGCCCGGAAGCGGGCGGAGCGCCTGACGGTGCAGATCAGCGCGGCGACGGCGGCGCGGAACGCGGGGTATCAGCCGGAGGACCCGGCCGCACCGCTGGCCGATCAGATCGACGGCCGGTGGGTGTTGGCGCCCCAGCCGCCGGTGCCGTCTCCATCCTTCGCCGCGCCGGCCGCTCCGCGCGACGGGGTGGACGATCTGGCGGACCAGCTGGACGTTGCCGCCGCTCCGGTCATGGACGCGATGGTGGACGGCATCCGCGCGCTGATCGACGAGGTGGAGGCAGCCGGCGGCGGCCTGGACGAGGTGGCGCGCCGGTTGGCCGCGCTGCATCCGACCCTTCCGGCCGCACCGCTCGCCGAGTTGATGGCGCAGGCCATGATGGTGGCGGAGCTGACCGGAAGGGCGGAGATCATGGAGGGGGTGCCGTGATCTATTTTAGTGACGGCATAGCGATATGCATGCAGCGGCAAAGCGGCTTTCTGCACCTTGCCAGTGGAAATCGCGGCGCCTTCTCCGCAGGGAACGCTTGTCCATGGAGCTTGACTGCCGCTGCGCAAGTGCGGCCATCGTCGACCACCGACACTCTTAAAGGCCAGCCGCGCCTTTCTGCATCGGCTATGTGCGCATCTTGGCGTCGGTCGAAAACAGCGCGGTGCAGCGTCCGCAGTATCGCGGCATCTGGATCCGGCCGCCCCTTGTCCGACAACGCAGACCAGAAGCGCGTCCCCAGAACGAGCCGCACGTTCAGACCGGCTGCGATCTTGACCGCCTTGTCGACAGGTTCGCCTGCCCCTCTTACCATGCGTGCGATGGCTTCAAAGGACTGCCCTTGCTCTTCCAGTGGCTCCGCGATTTCCACGATCCAATCAATGGCAGCAGGGTCAAGCAATCCAAGGCGCTGGTTAGCCTTTTCAAAATACGGCTTTAATGACTTGTCCATTGCTGGGAAGCATCCTTTTGGTTGGTCTCATCAAAGAATAAATCAACCCTTTTCATCGGTGATTGGCAATGCCGGAGGCGTCCGTGTCTGACGGTCCCTTGCCCTTCGACGAAGCAATCACCTTCTTCCGCCGCAAGGTCAAGCTGCCCAGCCGGGCCTGGACCGACCTGAAGGAAGGCGCACACGCCCGCGCCTTCGCCGTCGCCGGTGCCACGTCTGCCGCGCTGCTGGAGGACTTCCGCAAGGCGGTCGACCGCGCGATTGCCGATGGGACGACGCTGACCGACTTCCGCAAGGACTTCGACCGCATCGTCGCCACCCATGGCTGGAGCTACAACGGCACCCGCGGCTGGCGGTCGGCGGTGATCTACAACACCAACCTGCGCACCGCCCGCGCCGCCGGGAAATGGGCGCAGATCGACCGGGTCAAGGCCGACCGGCCCTATGTCCGCTATTCCGCCATCCTGGACAGCCGTACCCGGCCGCTGCACCGGGAGTGGCATGGCACCATCCTGCCGGCCGACGACCCGTGGTGGGACACCCACAACCCGCCCAACGGCTGGAACTGCCGCTGCACCGTCCAGTCCGTGTCGGCCGCCGATCTGGAGCGCTATGGCTGGAGCGTGTCCGAACAGGCGCCCGCCACCGCCTTGGAGAACCGGCTGGTGACACTGGCGGACGGCTCCAAGGAGGTGTGGCCGACGCCGGAGGGCATCGACACCGGCTTCGGCTACAACGTCGGCCGGGCTTGGTTGCGCGGGGCGGTGCCGCCCGAATTGCAGGAGCCTCTGCCGGACTATGAACCGGACGTCCAGTCCCGCCCGGCCGATCTGCCGCCGCTGCCCGACCCGGCGCCGGTGCCGGCCGACCGTTTGTTGCCCGACGACCTGGAGCCGGAGGAATACGTCAACCGCTTCCTGGACGAGTTCGGCGCGACGCCCGATTGGCCCGCTCCCTTCCGCGACGTCACTGGCACGTTGCTGGCGGTCGGCCGTACACTCTTCGAAACGGGCGCGGGCAAGCTGAAGGTCACCAAGTGGGGGCGTGAGCGCTATCTGCTGCTGGCGGCCGATGCGTTGCGCGATCCCGACGAGGTCTGGGCGACATGGGCGAAGGTCGAAGGGGAGCCGGTGCTGCGCCGCCGCTACATCAAGCGGGTGGAGCTGCCCGATGGCGCCGGTCTCTACACCGTGTTCGAATGGTCGCGGAAGGGCTGGATCGGCGTCACCAGCTTTGCGCCGGAACGCGCCGGCTACCTGGATCGTCAACGCACCGGTGCGCTGCTGTTCCGCCGCGGAGAGGGGTAGAGGGCGCGGGTCGCCGCCGGCCCGCGCCGGTGACGGTCCTTCTGATCCTGGCGGGCAGGCCGGTACCGTCACCCCTTCATTATAAGCCCTTCCGGCGGCGGGTTCCAGATTTGCCCGCAGATTGCCCGCTGATGCGCGTGAGCCGTCGTCCGCCCCGATGGGTGCGGCTTGCCCCCGCACCCCCCGTTAAACCCCCGTCAAAAAGGCCGTATGGGGCTATCCGGAAGAGGGGGTTTGCATGCGGAAGGGAAACCGGGGCATGATGCCGGCCAATCCCATCGAGCCGCCCGCTACACGGAAGTCGTTCCGCGCCGACTGATGGCGGTAATCCCGTCATGGTGCCCTCCGCATCCCGGAGGCCCAACCCGTGACGACGACGCCCGCCGCTCTTCCCCGTTTCGAGATCTTCGCCCCCGGCCGCCACACGGCCATGAACGGCGAAACGCTGTCGTTCGCCGCCGGTGATCTGGCGCAGACCGCGACCGCCTACGATCCCGCTCTGGTGCAGGCGCCGCTGTGCGTCGGCCATCCCAAGCACGACCTGCCGGCCTATGGTTGGGTCAAGTCGCTGTCTGTGGAAAATGGCCGGCTGGTCGCCGAGACCGAACAGGTCGACGCCGCCTTCGCCGCCGCCATCGAGGCCGGCCGCTTCAAGGCCCGCTCCGCCGCCTTCTTCCATCCGGACGCGCCGAACAACCCGGTGCCCGGCACGTGGTATCTGCGCCACGTCGCCTTCCTTGGCGCCGCCGTGCCGGCGGTGGCCGGGCTGAAGCCCATCGCCTTCAGCGCCGACGATGACGGCGTGGTGGCCTTCGGCGCCGTCGAACCCGGCCGACTGGCATGGTCGCTCCGCGGCATTGCGACCGTCTTCCGCGGTTTCCGCGAGTACCTGATCGAACGTGACGGCGCGGAGAAGGCCGACGCCGTCATTCCGGCTTGGCGCGTCGACGATCTGATCGGCGATGCCGCCCGGCTGGAAGAGGACAGCCCGGCCTTCGCCACTCCCGTTCCCGCCCCCGAAGAGGACCCGATGACCAAGACCCCCGACGCGGCCGAACTGGCGCGGCGCGAGGCCGACCTTGCCCAGCGCGAGGCGGCCTTCGCCGCCGATCTGGCCCGGCGACAGGCCGCCGACAACGCCGCCTTCGTTGACGAGCTGGTGAAGGACGCGCGCCTGCCGGCCGGCCTGAAGGACGAGACGCTGGCCTTCATGGCGGCTCTGCCGGTCGCCGGTGACACGGTCGCCTTCGCCGCCGCCGATGGCACCGCCGTCAAAAAGACGCCGTCGCAGGCGTTCCGCGATCTTCTCGGCAAGCTGCCCCAGACGGTCGATTTCGGCGAGCGTGCCCCGGCCGACCGGAAGGACGTCCCCGCCGCCGCCTTCGCGGCGCCGTCCGGCTACAGCGTCGATCCGGATCGTCTCGCCATCCACCTGAAGGCGCTGGACCACCAGAGCAAGAACCCCGGCACCGATTACACCACCGCGGTTCGCGCGGTCGGCGGCGTCTGAGAAGGAGCGCAGGATGTCACAGGCCCTATCCCTCATGTCCCTGTCCTGGCGTGCTTCGGCGTCCGTCGCCGCTTGCCGGTGTGTCGGCTTCGACGGCGCGCAGATCGGCGTCCAGGGCGCCAAGGTCGCTGGCGTCTCCGACTACAGTGCGGCCGAAGGCGAGATGTTCGCCGCCACCTGTGTCGGCACCGCCATGGTGGAGGCGGGCGCCGCCTTCGATGTCGGCGACAGCCTGATCGCCGATGCGCAGGGCCGGGCGATCCCCGCCACCGGCCCGCTGTCCGTCAAGGCCGGCGCCACCGCCGTCACCTCCACGGCTGCCAACGGCGCCGTGCTGGAGGGGGCCGATCTGCCCGAGTTCGTGTTCGCCGATGCGCTGGAGGCCGCGACCGGCCCCGGTCAGCGCGTCGAAGTCCTCTTCCGCCGGTAAGGAGCCTCCATGCCCGACATCAACACCCGGTCGGCCCGCGTCGTCGACCCGATCCTCACCACCCACGCGCAGGGCTACCGCCAGCAGCAGTTGGTGGGCGAACTGCTGTTCCCCCGCGTGCCGGTGGCCGTCAGCGGCGGCAAGACCATCCAGTTCGGCAAGGAGGCGTTCATGCTCTACAACGCCGCCCGCGCGCCGGGCGGCGCCACCAAGCGCGTCCAGTTCGGCTATGAGGGCCTGCCCTACGCGCTGGAGCAGGAGCGCCTGGAAGGCAAGGTGCCGCGCGAATGGATGCGCGATGCGTCGGCGGTGCCGGGCATCGACCTCGGTCAGCGGGCCATCAACGGGGTGATGAAGATCCTGATGCTGGCGCTGGAGCACCAGCAGTCGCAGCTCGCCCGCAACGCGGCCCGCTATGACGTCAACCACAAGCTGGCGCTGTCGGCCGGAGACAAGTGGTCGGCCGACACCGGCAAGCCCGTCACCGACATCAAGGACGGCAAGGAGGCGGTGCGCGCCTCCACCGGCGTCAGGCCGAACGTCTGCCTTCTGTCGCCCTCCGCCTGGAGCGCGGCGTCGGAAAACCCGCAGGTGCTGGAGCGGCGCAAGTATGTCGAGAAGGGGCCGGTCACCCTGGACGAGTTCGCCCGGATGATCGAAGTGGAGCGCGTCGTGGTCGGAGAGGCCGTCTATCACGACGGTGAGCAGTTCCAGGACGTGTGGGGCAACGACTGCGTGCTGGCTTACGCACCGCAGGTGCCCAGCGGCATGGAGGAGCCGAGCTACGGCTACACCTACACGATGGACGGCAACCCGCTCGTCGAACAGCCCTACTACGAGAACAACCCGGCATCGTGGTTCTACCCGACCACCTTCGAGCGCGCTCCGGTCCTGACCGGCGAGGCGGCCGGCTTCCTGATCCAGAACTGCAAGTAAGGGGGCGGCCATGGCGCGCGTGCTCATCCATCCCGTCCTGTCGCCCGTCAAGGTCGCCGGCCGGAAGCTCATGCCGGGCGACCTGATCGCCGCCGGCCACGTCCTGTCCGACGATGACGTGGACGAGCTGGTGACGCGCGCCGTGATCGGGCCGGCGGAAGACCGGGACTTCGGCGATGGCGACACGCCCCCGCTGTTCCTGTCCGCCGACACCCCCAACGAGACCGCCGCCGGCCCGACTGGGCATCAGGCCGGTGCGGACGGGAGCGGCGGCGTTGCGGCCGCCGCCGCTCCCACCCCCATTCCCCCCACCGCCGATAAGCCGGCGGCCAAGCCGGCCGGCCGGGCCGGTCGCGGCAGGAGCGCGTCATGAGCTATGCCGGCCTGTCCGACCTGATCGCCGCCTTCGGCACCGACGACCTGATCGCGCTGACCGACCGGGCCGACCCGCCGGCCGACGCTATCGACGAGGTGGCGGTGGCCGCCGCTCTTGCCGGCGCGCAGTCGCTGATCGACGGCTATCTGGCGTCCCGCTACGCAACGCCGCTGGCGACGGTGCCCGACATCGTCCGGCGCTGGGCCTGCGACATCGCCCGCCATCGCCTGTACCTGAACCGGGGCGGCCCGACCGAACCGGTGCAGAAGGCGTATGACGACACCCTGCGCCAGATGCGCGACGCGGCCGACGGACGCCTGACGCTGGCCGTCGCCGGTGTCGCGGCGGCGGGCGCACCCGGTGGTGGCGTCAAAGGCGTGATCCCGCCCCGCATTTTTGACGCCCGCGCGTTGGAGGGCTTCCGATGACCAATGGCTTCAGCGTTTCCGTCTCGCTGTCCGACGACCGCATCCAGGCGGCGTTGGGCAGGCTGGCGGCGGCGGCCGGCGACATGACGGCGGCCTTCGACGACATCGGTTCCGGTCTGGTGACCTTCACCATGCGGCGGTTCGAAACCGAAACCGATCCGACTGGCCGGCCCTGGCGGCCCCTGTCGATTGAGACGATCATCGGTCGCATCGGCAGCCGGGCCAAGACCTTCACGATGAAGGGCGACCTGCGCAAGCCGGCGGCCCGCTATGTCGCGGCGCTGAAGATCCTTCAGCATCGCGGCCATCTGAAGGGCGGCATTCACCACCGCGCCACGCGCGACGGGGTGGAGGTCGGCTCCGACCGCATCTATGCCCGCATCCATCAGTTCGGCGGCATGGCCGGCAGGGGCAGGAAAGTCACCATCCCGCCGCGCCCCTTCCTCGGCATCGACCGGGACGACGAGGCGATGCTGCTGGGCATCCTGCGCGCCCACATCGGCCGCGCCCTTGGCGACGGGGTGGCGTGATGCTGGCCGCTGTCGTCACCCGTCTGAAGGACTGCCGCGAACTGCGCGCGGTGGAGGGCATCATCGGCCTGTCGGCCGTCAAGGGTGTCCCGCCCGCCACGCCCTGCGCCTTCGTCTTCCCCCAGGCGGAGAGCGCGGCGCCGTCCGCCACCTATCTCGCGACCGATCAGTCCGTGTCGCAGACCTTCGGCGTGCTGCTGATCCTGCGGTCTGCCGGCGACCTCAAAGGGGTGAAGGCGGCCGACGTCATCGGCGACTGGCGCAATACCGTCAACGGGCTTCTGGCCGGCTGGCAGCCGCCGGAGGCGGAGACGCCCATCGAATATGCCGGCGGCGCGCTGGTCGACATCGTCGACGACAGCGTGTGGTGGCTGCTGCGCTACCGGAACGCCTTCCGCATCTGGAGCTGACCCATGGACCCCACCGACACCGGCCGGGGCGGCCGATACCACCTGGACGCCACCGGCGCCGTCGTCCGCGCCGGCACCGTGCCCGTCGCCGACGCGCCGGCACCGCCGGCTCCCCAGCCCAAGCGCCCGCCCAACCGGCGCCGCCCGTCCGCCTCCGTTTCCACCACCGACACTCAGGAGTGACCCATGTCCGGCCCGTTGTTCTGGCGCAAGACCACCGTTCTGGCTGAGGTGGAGACCACCTATGGCACCGATGCCGCCCCGACCGGCGCCCATGCCATCCGGATCAAGGACGCCAGCTGCGTGCCGCTGGACGGACAGGTGATCGACCGCGGCTATGTCCGCGGCTTCATGGGCGCCAGCGAGAAGACCCACGTCGGTGTCCACCGCTCGTCCAAGTTCGCCTGCGAACTGTCCGGATCGGGCACCGCCGGCATCGTCCCCGGCTACAGCCCGTTGCTGCGTTGCGTCGGTCTGGGGGAGGCGATCCGCCCGGCCGCGTCGACGGTGCAGGCGTCGCCGGGCACGCCGGCCGCCGGCAATGTCGGGACGCTGACCTACACCATGGGCACCGCCTATGCCGGCACGGTCGACCGCGTCGTCACCATCACCTGCACCACCGCCGGTGCCAGCGGCGCCGCCAAGGTGACCGTCGCCGCCCCGGCGGTGGACGGCGTCGCCGCCTACAATGTCACCGACGTCACGGTGACGGACGCGACGCCGCTGGCTCTGCCGGGCGGAGCCGCCATCGTGCCGACCGTGGGTACGGCTCTGGCGGTCGGCGACAGCTGGACAATCGCGCTGGGGGCGGCGCTGACCCGCTACACCCCCGTTTCGGACGATTTCGAGGCGGGCAGCATCTACTTCTTCAAGGACGGCATCCTCTATCGCCAGCGGGGCACGCGCGGCAACGCCACCCTGTCCTTCACGGAGAAGGACGTGCCGAAGATCAGTTTCGACACCAAGGGGCTGTGGGAACGCCCGCTGGACCAGTCGCCGCCGACCCCGGCGCCGGCCGGCTTCACCAAGGGTCTCGTGCTGTCGAAGGACAACACCCCGGTCGCTTCGCTGTTCGGCGTCGACATCGTGCTGACGTCCCTGGAGGTCAATCTGGGGAACAGCTTCGAGTACAAGGACCGGCCCAATCAGGCCGAAGTGATCCTGGCGCGGCCGGGCACGACGGCCAGCATCAAGTTCCGCTATCCGAAGCTGGCCGACTGGGACGTGGAGATGGCCGCTCACGACGACCTGACCGGCGCCCTGCGCATCGTCCATGGCACCGCCGCCGGCAACGTCGTCGACCTGTCCGCCCTGCGCGTCCAGATCACCGAGCCGAAACAGGAACGGGACGGCGAGGAAGTGGCGTGCTCCGCCACCCTGACCTTGCTGCCGTCCGACGCCGGCAACGACGATTTCACCCTCACCGCCCGCTGATTTCCCCCGAACCGTAAGGAACGCCGCCCATGTTCGTCTTCAACGAGGAAAACACCTTCTGGAACAAGGCCCGCATCTACGACCCGACCGAAGGCTTCCGCAAGGTCGCCAAGGAGGTGGAGGTGGAGTTCAAGGTCATGCCGCCGGAGTTCGTGACGGAGGTCACCGCCCGCGCCCTGTCGGCCCGCTCCGCCGGAGAGATTTGCGACGACACCCGCCTCGTCCTGGAACAGGTGGTGGTCGGCTGGAAGGGCATCAAAACGGGGGACAAGAACGGCCCGGATTTCGAGTTCACCGACGAGAACCTGTTGAAGCTGATCGCCATCCCCTATGTGCGCTCCGCCTTCATCGACGCCTATTTCGAAGGCGTCAACGGCAAGGCCCGCAAGGGAAACTGAAAGGCGCCGTCCGGCTGTGGGCATCGGGCGGCGCCGGGCGGGGTGAGGACAACCGGGACGACGCGGAAGGCTTCTTCGGCGTCGTCGGTGACGAGGACCCGGCCGACGACGCGCCCTATGTCGTCTGGCCGGAGAACCGCCCGGCGCTGGACCTCTTCCTGGCGCTGGGCACCCAGTGGCGCCGCGCCGGCCTGGACGGTCAGGCCACCGGCCTGGACTACGGCGCCATCGCCCCGACCGCCGCCCTGATGGGCATCACCACCACCCCCGAGCTGTTCGGCGACATCCGCGACATGGAACGGGTCGCGCTTGAAGTCTGGCAGGAACGCCTGGAGAGGGAACGGCCGCAATGACCGACATGACCCTGGTTCTCCGGCTCCGGGCGGATGGTACGGCCGAACTGGTCAATTCCATCCGGCGGGTGAGCGACAATCTGGATGAGATGGGCGATGCCCAGCGCCGGCTTGCCCAACTCGTCACCCAGACTGCCACGCCGGTGGAGCGGTTGCAGGCCCGGTTGGCGGAGCTGGCGACGCTGGCGCCGTTCGCCAGCACGGCCGAACAAGCCCGCGCGCTTGCCCGCGCCACGGCCGAACTGGATCGCGCCATCGCCTCTCATTCGGACGAGGCGCGCACGGCGGCAGCGGCGCAGGAGCGGCTGGCCGATCTGGTCGAGAAGACCCGGACGCCGGTGGAACGCCTTCAGGCGACGCTGGCGGAGCTGGAGCGTCTCCGCCCCTTCGCCACGTCGGCCGAAGAGGCCAATGCGCTGTTCCACGCCATCACGGCGGCCGAAGCCGCCCTGGAGGGCCACAGCGAAGCCGCCCGGCAGGCCGCATCCGCGCAGGCCCGGCTGGCGGCGCTGATCGACGAAACCCGCACTCCGGTGGAACGCCTTCAGGGACGGCTGACCGAACTGGCCGCCCTCCGCCCCTTCGCCACCACCGAGGCGGAGGCCGACGCGCTGACCCGCGCGATCACGTCCACCGAGACTGCCCTTGAGGGCCACAGCGAAGCCGCCCGCGACGCGGCGGCGGCGCAGTCCCGGCTGGCTGCCCTCATGGTGGAAACGGCGACGCCGGCGGAGCGGCTGCGCGCCCGCCTGGAGGAGTTGCGTGCCCTGCGCCCCTTCGCGCAGTCGATCCCGGAAGCACAGGCACTCACCCGCGCCATCGAGGCGACCGAAACCGAGATCGCGCAGTCCACCGATGCGGCCCGCGCCGCGGTGGCGGCGCAGGGGCAACTGGCGCAGATCATCGCCCGGACGAGGACCGAAGGCGAAAGGCTGGAAGCCGAGTTGCTGCGGCTGGAAGCGCTGCGCCCCTTCGCCCGCACCGGCGAAGAGACGATGGCGCTGGAGCGTGCGTTGGCTCGCGTGCGTGCCGAGATGGTCGCCACCAACAGCGGCGCCGCGACGATGGGCCGGATGTCCGGTCTGGCCGCGCACGAGATGGCGAACCTGTCCTATCAGGCGCAGGACTTCGTCGTTCAGGTCGCGTCGGGACAAGGGCTGTTCTATCCGATCATCCAGCAGGGACCGCAGGCGGTGATGGCCGTGGGCGGCCTGTCGCGCGCCATGTCGCTGCTGATGACGCCGGTGACGGCGGTGACGCTGGGGTTCGGTGCCCTGGCTGTCGGTGCCGCGGTGGCGCTGAACCGCGCGGCGCAGATCTCGGCGGAAGTGCGGGAGATGGACATCCGTCTCCGCGCCCTCAATCCCAACCTCAACGCCACCGGCGCCGCCCTGCGGTCGATGGCGCAGGACATTGCCAACGACCGCGGCGTTAGCCGTGAGAATGCCACGTCGGCCGTCCACACCGTTTCCCTTAATTCCCGCATCAACGATGCCGCCCTGGTACGGTCGCTTGCCGCTCTTGCGCAGGACGTCCAGGCCGTTAAAGGTGGGGCCGTGGAGGAGTGGGCGGCGAAGTTGGCCGACGCCTTTGCTGGCGGTGCCGCTGGTGTGCGGAAGCTGGACGAGGAATTGGGTTTCCTCTTTGTCGAAGAGGCGAAGAGTGTCGCCCTGATGGGGCGTCATGGGGATCAAGCCGGAGTGCTTGCCACTGCCATGAGCGCGCTTCAGCGGCAATTCGGCGACGCGGCAAAGCAAATGCGATCCGATACCAAGGATGCATTTCACGAACTGGAACGGGAGTGGGACAACCTCATTGAGAAGCTGGGTTCCAGCGATCTGGCGCAAGCGTTGATGCGCGGTCTGGGGCAGGCGCTCAAGGGCATGAGCTGGTGGGTTGCCGGCATGCCGCAGGAAATCCAGAAGGCGCGCGATCTGGCGGAGACCAGCGCGTTGTTGGATCGGACGCGCGACGAGTTGGCTGGCATGGTGGAGCGCGGGCATGGCGACATGCCGGTGGCGAACAGTCTCCGTCAGCAGCTCCAGGCGCTCCAGCAGCGGTACTACGACCTCCAGCGGCAAACCGGGCCGGCAGGCGGAAGGGCTACCGTCCCGCCGCTGACCCGGTCGGCCAACGACATTTCGCCGGAGATCGGTCAGAGCGCGGCGAACCAGAAGTGGCTGAACGACGAGCGTCAGGCCTATGAGGATCTGTCCGTCGCAATGAAGGGCACCGCGGCACAGCGTGCCCTCAATCGCGCGGAATTGGAGGCAAACCGCGAGGCGGATCGGCGGAACCTGGACTCCACCGCTCGGCTGAAGCTGGTTGAAACGCGCCGCAAGGAAGCCTTGCTGGAGATGACTGCGGCTGAAAATGACCGCAGTTCCGCCGTTGAACGGGAAACCTCTCTCAACACCCAGTACACGCAGGAACTCCTGCGCTTCACCTCGTCGGCCGCCGATGCGGTGGAGTACACCATCCGCCACAAGGCGGCCATGGAAGCGCAGGCCGCCGCCGCCAGCAATGCCGCGGTCAGCGTCGAGGCGATGACCAGCCAGCTGGTTTTGCAGGCCGCCGCGCAGGCCGCCGCCGATGGGGCCAAGTCCGTTTCCGACCTCCAGACTCGTGTGGAGTGGGAAGAGAAGGTTGCCGACGCCGCCCGCGATGGGGTGGCGGCGCAGGCGGAGGCGGAACGTCAGGCGGAGGTTGCCGCTCAGACCTCTGCGCTGCTGGGTGCCGCACAGGCGGCCGAAGCCGAAGGGGCGGCGGAGCTGGGCCAGCTGCTGCGCGAGCTGGCCGCCGATTACGATCACCTGTCGAAGCGGTCGGACGAAGCCCGCAAGGCGCGGCAGGGTGAAGAGGCGTTGCGCACCGCCCGTGCCGAATTGGACATGGTGCGCACCGAACTCGGGCTGATGGCGCAGGCTGAACCCTATCGGGATCGCGCGCTCCGGTCGCTCCAGATCCAGCAGCAAGCCGCGCAGATGGCGAAGTCCGCCACGACCGAACAGATCGCGGAGTGGGTGCGCCTTCAGGAACAGATCGCCGACACGCAGGCCCTCGTCAATTTCCAGAAAGAAGTCCAGGCGACGGCGAAGGAGATCAGCGGCGACATTTCGGAAGCGCTGTACGACCGACTGATGGACCCCGGCAAGGCCACCAGCGTGGTGGATGTCTTCAAGTCCATCTTCAAGCGGATCGCCGTGGCGGCGCTGGAAGCCAATATCGTCCTGCCCATCGTTACGCAGGTGGTTGGGGCGATGCCGTCGCTGTTCGGCATCCAGGCGCCCGCCGGTGCGGCGGGGGCCGCCACCAACGGCCTGACCGGCAGCCTGACCAACACCGCCCTGTCAAAGGCCGGCGGTTGGGCCATGGACAAGCTGGGCCTGTCCGGCGGCATCAGTTCGGCCATTGACACGTTCGGCGCTACTTACCTTGGCATCGGTACGGCATCTCAGATGCCCACCACGGTGCTGACCGGGGCGAACGGGATGTTGACCGGCGGCGGGGCCACTTCGGTAATCCCCGGCGAGGTGGCGGCGGGGACTGGTCTTTCCGGCCTTTTGGGAGCGGGCGCCGCTGGTCTTGGTGGCGGCATGCTGGGTGGCGCACTCGGCACGGCAACCAACAGCAAGGCGGTTGGCGGCCTGTCCGGCGCGGCCCTTGGAGCCGGGGCGTCGTACCTTGGCGGTTCGCTCTTGGGCATCGGCGCGATGACCGGCGGCATTGGTCTGGCCATCGCGGCGGCTGTCGGCCTCATCACGGGACTGCTCAGCACGCAGAAGGCCACTGTCGGTAAGACGGCGTCGGCAGACGTGACGATCAATGCGGGCGGCAAATCGGCGACTTTCGGCAACATCCTCACCGACAATGAAGGAGACCCGGAAACCGGCAAGGCGCTCGGCACCGCCCTGTCCGGCATCTTCTCGATTGCCGCCACGGGTGGCGGAAAGCTGACCAAGGACTTCGGCATCGGCCAGACCGCGGCCAAGGGCCTCTATGTCGGCGGCTCGGTGCCCTACAAGGAGTTCGGCAAGGGCGATAACGCCATAGGCGATCTGCTGCGCTACACGCTGCTTGAACAGGGTGGCCTGAAGGACGGTGGGGTCAACACCATCGCCGCGCTGAAGGCGACCAAGGCGAAGGATTGGGAAGAGGCCGCCA
>NZ_CAMLJP010000051.1 GCF_946480385.1 uncultured Azospirillum sp. | reverse complement strand
AGAACAGCTACATCGTCATCATGGCGCTGGGCATGCTGCTGGTGATCGTCGCCGGGCACATCGACCTGTCGGTCGGGTCCATCGTCGGCTTCATCGGCGCGCTGGCCGCCATCCTGATGGTCCAGTTCCACTGGCACTTCATCCCCACCGCCATCGTCAGCCTGTTGGCGGGCGCGGCCATCGGTGCGGCGCAGGGCTATTGGGTCGCCTATTTCCGCATCCCGTCCTTCATCGTGACGCTGGCCGGCATGCTGGTCTTCCGCGGCCTCAGCCTCGCGCTGCTGGCCGGCCAGTCCGTCGGCCCCTTCCCGGTCGAGTTCCAGCGCCTCAGCTCCGGCTTCATCCCGGACATCTTCGGCACCGCCGGCTTCCACACCACCACGCTCGTGCTGTGCCTGGCCACCCCGGCGATCATGATCGGCTTCAGCGTTGCCGCCCGCATCCGCCGTCACCGCTTCGCCATCGAGCAGGAGCCGCTGGTCCTGTTCGTGCTGAAAAGCGCCGGGCTGTTCGCGGTGGTCGCCTATGTCGGCTGGCTGCTGTCCACCTACAAAGGGCTGCCGAACGTCCTCATCATCATGGCGCTGCTGATCGGCCTCTACGCCTTCGTCACCCGCGACACCACCATCGGCCGGCGCATCTACGCGCTCGGCGGCAACGAGAAGGCCGCCAAGCTGTCGGGCATCGATACCCGCCGCCTGTCCTTCTACACCTTCGTCAACATGGGCGTTCTCGCGGCGCTGGCCGGCCTGATCTTCGCCGCCCGCCTCAACACCGCCACGCCGAAGGCCGGCGTCTCGTTCGAGCTGGACGTGATCGCCGCCTGCTTCATCGGCGGCGCCTCGGCCTCGGGCGGCGTCGGCCGCGTGACCGGCGCGGTGATCGGCGCCTTCATCATGGGCGTGATGAACAACGGCATGTCGATCGTCGGCATCGGCATCGACTGGCAACAGGTCATCAAGGGTCTGGTGCTGCTCGCCGCCGTCTGCTTCGACGTCTACAACAAGGGCAAGGCCTGAGGCTTTCCGCCCCGACCGGACTTACCGCCATGACGCTCCCCACCCTCGGTCTCGTCGGCCTGGGCAAGATCGCCCGCGACCAGCACATCCCGGCCATTGCCGCCACCGGCCTGTTCGATCTCGCCGCCGTGGTCAGCCCGGATGGCATCGGCCCGGGCGACATAACCGGCGGCGTTCCGACCTTCCGCTCCCAGGCGGAGATGCTGGCGGCCCTGCCCCACCTCGACGCCGTGGCGCTCTGCACCCCGCCCGCCGTCCGCCATGGGCTGACGGTCGAGGCACTGCGGGCCGGCAAGCATGTGCTGATCGAGAAGCCGCCCGCCGCAACCCTGTCGGAGCTTCACGATCTGGTGGCGGAGGCCGACACCGCCCGCCGCACCCTGTTCACCGCTTGGCATTCGCAGTTCAACCCGGCGGTCGAGGAAACCCGCCGCCGGCTGGCCCACATTGTCATCCGCAGCGTCGCCATCACCTGGAAGGAGGATGTGCGGCGCTGGCATCCGGGCCAGGACTGGATCTTCGCGGCCGGCGGCTTCGGCGTCTTCGATCCCGGCATCAACGCCCTGTCGATCCTGACCGACATCCTGCCCGCCCCGGTCTTCGTCCGTTCCGCCGACCTGCATGTCCCGGCCAACCGCGACACCCCCATCGCCGCGACGCTGGAGATGAGTGCGGCCCCCGGTTCCCGCATCGGCCGCGTCACCGCCGATTTCGACTTCCTCCAGCAGGGCGAGCAGACCTGGTCCATCGTCATCGAGACCGATGGCGGACGCCTCGACCTCACCCATGGCGGCACCCGTCTGCTGGTGGACGGCGTTCCGGTCCTGGCCGAGCCCGACACCGAATACCAGCGCATCTATCGCCACTTTCACCGGTTGATCAGCGATGGGGCGAGCGACGTCGACGCCCGTCCGCTGTCGCTGGTTGCCGACGCCTGCATGGTCGGGCGCTGGCACCGCACCGACTCCTTCGACTGGTAGAAGGCCCCGGGAGAGGGTCCGGCAACAGGGAGGTCCCGCATGTCCATCGCCACCCGCGTGCAAATCGGCACCCGCATCGGCCACCGGATCACCGCCGGCAGCGCCGGAATCCTGCTGTTCCTCGCCGCCGTCGCCGGGGTGGGCATCAACGCCCTGTCGGAAACGGAGACGGTGGTGCGCCGCAACGGCATGCTGGCGGAACAGGCGGTCGATCTCGGCCGCATGCAGACGCTGATGCTGGACATGCGCCTGAAGACCACCGCCTTCCTGCTGAACGGCCACGACGAGGACGCCGATGCCGTCGCTTCGCTGGCGGCGGAGGCCGCAAGCCTCGTCGCCGCCGTCGACCAGCGCCTGTCCGGCAGCGGCGACACCGCCCGCCAGCAGGTGGCGGTCGAGCAGATGAAGGCCAGCGTCGCCCAGTACGGCGACAGCTTCGCCGCTGTCCGCGCCGCCCACGCCCAGCGCAGCGAAGCGGTGGCCGAGGTGGCGAAATACGGCTCTAAGCTGCAGACCATGCTCAGCACCATCCTGACCAACGCCAAGGGCAGCGGCAATGTCGAGGCGCTGAACCTCGCCGCCCAGGCGGCGATGCATGTCCAGGCCGCCCGCACCGTTGCCGCCCGCTTCCAGGGGGAGGGCACGGCCGGCCTCGCCACCGCCACCCGGACCGAGCTGAAGACCGCCGCCCAGAATGGCGACACCATGGCGAAGACGCTGACCGACCCGGCCCTGCGCGGGCTGGTCGCCGCCTTCCTGAAGACGCTCGACGCCTATGCCGCCGGCTTCGACCGGCTGGTGGAGACGACGCAGCGCCGCGATGGGCTGGTCACCGGCACCCTCACCCCGCTCGGCACCGCCATCGGCGAACAGGCGCGGACCCTGACCGACCAGGGCGTCGCCGACGAACATCAGTTGCGCGCCGGCACCATGTCCGACATCGCCGGCTATCGCAGTGCGATGGCGCTCGCCTCGGCCGCCGGCCTGATCCTCGGCCTTGCCGCGGCGGTGCTGATCGCCCGCAGCCTGTCGCGCCCGGTGGTCGCCATGACCGATGCCATGACCCGTCTGGCCGGCGGCGACCGCTCCGTCGCCATCCCCGGCCTGGACCGCCGCGACGAGATCGGCGGCATGGCCAAGGCGGTGCAGGTCTTCCAGGCCGGCCTGATCGAGGCCGACCGCATGGCTGCCGACAAGGCCGCCGAGCATGAGGCCCGCATCCGCCGGGGCGAACGCATCGACCGCCTGACCCAGGAGTTCGAGCGGATGGTGGAAAGCACGCTGGGCCGCGTCGCCAGCGCCGCCACCCAGCTGCAATCGACCGCCGACTCCATCCAGTCGACGACCGTCGAGACCAGCCGTCTGGCCAGCGACGCCGTCCGCAGTTCCGGCGAGACCACCGGCAGCGTCGAGACGGTGGCCGCCGCCGCCGAGGAACTCGCCGTCTCCATCGCCGCCATCAGCCAGCATGTCGCCCATAGCGCCCAAGTGACCGAACAGGCGGTCGGCATCGCCCGCGTCACCGACGAGACGGTGCGCAGCCTGACCGGCGTCGCCCGCCAGATCGGCGACGTGGTGCAGCTGATCGGCTCCATCGCCGCCCAGACCAACCTGCTGGCCCTGAACGCCACCATCGAGGCGGCGCGGGCCGGCGAGGCGGGGCGCGGCTTCGCCGTGGTGGCGAACGAGGTCAAGAGCCTCGCCGCCCAGACCGCCAAGGCGACCGAGGAGATCGAGACCCAGATCGCCGCCGTCCAGCGCGTCAGCAGCCAGGCGGCCGGCGCCATCACCGAGATCACCAAGGTGATCGGCGAGGTCAACGAGGTCTCCACCACCATCGCCAGCGCCATCGGCGAGCAGCGGGCCGCCACCCAGGAGATCAGCGGCAGCATCCAGCGCGCCGCCCGCGGCACCCAGGACGTCCGCGACCACATCACCGGGGTGACCCACGCCTTTCAGACCACCAGCGACGCCTCGCGTCAGGTCAAATCCGCCGCCGACGGCCTGTCCGGCGAGGCCGACGACCTGCGCGACTGCGTGTCGCGCTTCCTGGCCGACATGCGCGCGGCCTGAGCCAACCCAACCGATTCAACCCGACGGGACACATCCCAACTCCGGCGCCCAGCCATCCGCTCCGCGCCCCAACCTGAAACCGGTGTCGACATGTCCGATACGAAGACTCCCTTCCCCTCCGCCTCCGCCGGTTCAGCCCAGGATTCAGGGCGTCGGCTGCGGTCGCGCGCGTGGTTCGACAACCCCGCCAACCCCGACATGACCGCGCTCTATCTGGAGCGTTACCTGAACTTCGGCCTGACGCGGGAGGAGCTGCAGTCCGGCGCTCCGATCATCGGCATCGCCCAGACCGGATCCGACCTCAGCCCCTGCAACCGCCACCATCTGGTTCTGGCCGAACGCCTGCGTGAAGGCATCCGCACCGCCGGCGGCATCGCCATCGAGTTTCCCGTCCACCCGATCCAGGAGACCGGCAAGCGGCCGACCGCCTCGATCGACCGCAACCTCGCCTATCTCGGCCTCGTCGAGGTTCTGCACGGCTATCCGCTCGACGGCGTGGTGCTGACCATCGGCTGCGACAAGACCACCCCGGCCTGCCTGATGGCCGCCGCCACCGTCAACATTCCGGCCATCGCGCTGTCGGTCGGCCCGATGCTGAACGGCTGGTTCCGCGGCGAGCGTACCGGCTCCGGCACCATCGTGTGGAAGGCCCGCCAGATGATGGCGGCCGGCGAGATCGACTATCAGGGCTTCATCGAGCTGGTGGCGTCGTCGGCTCCCTCGACCGGCTACTGCAACACGATGGGCACCGCCTCCACCATGAATTCGCTGGCGGAGGTGCTGGGCATGCAGCTCCCCGGCTCCGCCGCCATCCCCGCCCCCTACCGCGAGCGTCAGCAGGCCGCCTACGAGACCGGCAAGCGCATCGTCGAGATGGTGCGCCAGGACATCAAGCCGTCCGACATCCTGACCCGCGACGCCTTCCTCAACGCCATCGTCGTCAATTCCGCCATCGGCGGCTCGACCAACGCGCCGATCCACATCAACGCCATCGCCAAGCACATCGGCGTGCCGCTGACGGTGGACGACTGGCAGACCCACGGCCTGGACGTGCCCTTGCTGGTCAACCTCCAGCCCGCCGGCGAATATCTGGGCGAGGACTTCCACCGCGCCGGCGGCGTGCCGGCCGTCGTCGCCCAGCTGATGACCAAGGGCCTGATCCGCGAGGACGCCCCCAACGTAAACGGCCACACCATCGGCGAGAATTGCCGCAACACCGAGATCCTCGACACCCGCGTCATCCACCCGATCGACGACCCGCTGAAGATCAACGCCGGCTTCGTCGTGCTGCGCGGCAACCTGTTCAACGCCGCCATCATGAAGACCAGCGTGATCTCCGACGAGTTCCGCGAGCGCTACCTGTCCAACCCGAAGGACCCGGAAGCCTTCGAGGCCAAGGTCGTCGTCTTCGACGGTCCGGAGGACTACCACCACCGCATCGACGACCCGTCGCTGGGCATCGACGCCTACACCATCCTGGTCATCCGCGGCGCCGGCCCGATCGGCTACCCCGGCGCGGCGGAGGTGGTGAACATGCGTCCGCCCGCCGACCTCATCAAGCAGGGCATCCATTCCCTGCCCTGCATCGGCGACGGCCGCCAGTCGGGCACGTCCGGCTCACCCTCCATCCTCAATGCCGCCCCGGAAGCGGCGGCCGGCGGCAACCTCGGCCTGCTGCGCACCGGCGACCGCGTGCGGATCGACCTGCGCCGCGGCAGCGCCGACATCCTGATCTCCGAAGCCGAACTGGCCGACCGCCGCGCCGCCCTGGAAGCCGCCGGCGGCTACCCCGCCCCGCCGTCGCAGACCCCGTGGCAGGAAATCCAGCGCGGCATCGTTGACCAGCTGGACGAGGGCATGGTCCTGAAGCCGGCGGTCAAGTACCAGCGCGTCGCCCAGACGATGGGGATCCCGCGCGACAATCATTGATGGAGCACCGGGGGCGCCTGTGCGCGCCCCCTCCTGCCCCACGCATCCCAGCAATGCCCCACCATTTCGTGTGACCTTTCACGCGCGCCCTTGACGTACGCCTCGCTTTGCCCACATAAGCCCTGACGAAACATTCGATCCCAGCCGTCCGACGGCCGCCGCCAAGGCGCCTCCGGCCGGGTCCCTCCCACCCCGAGATCCGCATCGACGAGCGATGCACGCCCGTCCGGCAGCGTCGAATGCCGGCTTATGTGAGACGTACGACAGAGGCATGACGTTTGATTCAAAGCGGCGCCGGATGGCGCCGAACAACCGCGCACGCAATCGCAACCCGCGTCCGCGTGATGATTTCGACGGCTCCCGCCCGACCGCCAACACGGTCCATGGCGGCGGCCCCACGGGCCCGGTTCCGGGCAAGGACGAGATCCTGTTCCTTCCGCTGGGCGGCTGTTCCCGCATCGGCATGAACATGGCGCTCTACGGTCACGCCGGCAAATGGCTGATCGTCGACGCCGGCGTCGCCTTCATGGGCGACGAGGCGCCGGGCATCGACAGCCTGATGGCCGATCCGACCTTCATCGAAGAGCGGATGCAGGACGTCGTCGGCCTCGTGGTGACCCATGCGCACGAGGACCATATCGGCGCGATCCACCATCTGTGGCCGCGCCTGCGCTGCCCGATCTATGCCAGCCCCTTCGCCTCCCACATCATCCGGGACCGGCTGAAGGAAAAGGGCGCGCACCGCGCCGCCAAGGTGCAGACCTTCGAGATCGGCGACACGCTGAACATCGGTCCCTTCCGGATCGAGACCATCGCCGTCACCCACTCGATCCCCGAACCGATGTCGCTGGCGATCCGCACGGCGGCCGGCACGGTCCTGCACACCGGCGACTGGAAGTTCGATCCCAACCCGCTGGTCGGCCGCAGCACCGATTTCGCCGCGCTGAAGCGTCTGGGCGACGAAGGGCTGCTCGCCATGATGTGCGACAGCACCAACGCCGACGTGCCCGGCTCGACCGGCTCGGAGGCCGACGCCCGCGCCGGCCTGATCGGCGCCTTCGCCGGCCGCTCCGGCGCCATCGCCGTGACCGGCTTCGCCTCCAACGTCGCCCGCATGACCGCGGTGGCGGAAGCGGCGGCGGCGGTCGGGCGCAAGGTGGTTCTGGTCGGCCGCTCCATGCTGCGCATGGAAAAGGCGGCGCAGGCCTGCGGCTATCTCGACCATGTGCCGGACTTCATGGATGTCCGCGAGGCCTCCTGGACCCCGCGCGACCACCTCGTGTTCCTGTGCACCGGCAGCCAGGGCGAGGAGCGTGCGGCGCTCAGCCGTCTGGCCCGCAACGAGCACCGCGACCTCTGGCTGGAAGAGGGCGACACCGTCATCTTCTCCGCCCGCGCCATCCCCGGCAACGAGGAGGCCCTGGCTGAAATCCATGAGCATCTGCGCGGCATGGGTGTCGAGATCGTCACCCCGGCCGATGCGCCGGTCCATGTCTCCGGCCACCCGAAGCGCGACGACCTCGCCCGCATGTACGGGCTGGTCCGCCCCCGCTTCGCCGTGCCGGTCCATGGCACCATCGAGCATATGGAAGCCCACGCCCGCCTCGCCCGCAGCTGCGGCGTCGAACGCGCGCTGGTTCCGGAGGACGGCGACATCCTGCGCATCGCCAAGGAAGGCACCCGCGTCATTGGCCGGATCGAGCCGAAGCGCCTCGCCAACACCGGGCGGGAGCTGATCGCCTGGATCCCGCCGGTGGCGGTGGACGCAGAGGAAGAGCGCGTCGCGGCCTGACCGCCGCCCCCGCCTCCCCTCTCCGAACGGACAAAGCGAACGGGTCCTGTGGAACACTCCACAGGACCCGTTCGCTTTTTACGACACCTGAACCGTCATTCGGCCGGGGTGGCGACCATCGGAACCTCGACGGCGCGGGCCTGGAGCAGTTCCTTCCACTTGCGGAAGGCGGCGATCAGGATGATGAAGCCCAGCACCAGCATGATGATCGAGATGCCGGCGTTGAAGGGGTTGTATCCCTTGGCCGCCTTGTTCAGATAGACGTTGGCGATCATCCAGTAGCCGGCGACGTTCACCGTCACGAACAGGTAGGCCAGCGGAACCAGGCAGGTCAGCATGTAGATCCGCTTCTGGGCCAGCCGCAGGATGATGGTGGCGCCGATGATGAGGCCGACCGAGGCCATCAGCTGGTTCGACACGCCGAACAGGGCCCAGACCGAGTTGATGTCGCCCGACGTCAGCAGATACCCCCAGGCCACGCAGGCGATGACGCTGGCGATGATCGAACCGGGGACCCAGTCCAGCCGCTTCATCGGGGCATAGACGTCGCCCAGCAGGTCCTGGATCAGGTAACGGGCGACGCGGGTGCCGCTGTCCACGGCGGTCAGGATGAACACCGCCTCGAACATCACGACGAACTGGAAGAAGTAGGAGGCGAGGCTGTTGAACCACGGCACGCGGGTGAAGATCTCGGTCATGCCGACCGCCAGGGTCACCGCACCGCCGGTCCGGCCATAGAGGTCGAGACCGATGTCCTGGCTCAGCCGCGGCAGGTCGACGACGTCCATGCCCAGGGCCTTGAAGGCGGCCGGCGCGGAGTTGATGGCGAAGTAATCGGCCGGATGCAGCGAGGTCGCGGCGATCAGCGCCATGACGCCGACCACGCATTCCGCCAGCATGCCGCCGAAGGCCACCGGACGGATGTCGCTCCACTTGTCGATCAGCTTGGGCGTGGTGCCCGACCCGATGAAGGCATGGAAGCCGGAGATGGCGCCGCAGGCGATGGTGATCGAGATGAAGGGCCAGACCGGGCCGTTCAGCACCGGGCCGCCGCCATGGATGAAGTCGGTCAGGGCGGGGAAACGGATTTCCGGATTGATGAAGACGACGCCGACGACCAGCGCGCCGAACACGCCGACCTTCATGAAGCTGGACAGGTAGCCGCGCGGGGTCAGCAGCAGCCACACCGGCAGCGCCGTGGCGAAGAAGGCGTAGACCGGCAGGATGACGGCCACCGTCTCGGCATGCAGCGTCAGCCAGTCGCCCAGCAGCGTGCCCTGGATGTAGGGGCCGGCGAAGACGGACGCGGCGATGGCGGCGATGCCGACCTGGGTCGCGCCCTTGGACGAGCCGGTGATCTTCTCGTAGAGGCCCAGCGCGATGGCGATCGGGATCGTCATGAACACCGCGAAGGCGCCCCAGGCGTTGCGTTCCAGCGCATGGACGACGACCATCGACAGGCCGGCCATGGTGATGGTGATGATGAACAGCATCGCCAGGCCGGTGCACCAGCCGGCCACCGGGCCGAGTTCGGCCTTGGCGACCTCGGACAGCGACTGTCCCTTGTGCTTCATCGAGGCGAACAGCACGACGGTGTCGTGCACGGCGCCGCCGATGACGCAGCCGATCAGCAGCCACAGGAAGCTCGGCAGATAGCCGAACTGGGCGGCCAGCACCGGACCGACCAGCGGGCCGGCGGCGGCGATGGCGGCGAAATGCTGCCCGGCATTCACCCACTTCTTGGTGGGCACATAGTTACGGCCGTCCGCCAGCATGTGGGACGGGGTGACTTCCGAATCGTCGGCACGGAGAACCTTGCGCACGAAGAACACGCCGTAAAAGCGGTAGCAGAGCGCAAGAATGCAGAGTGTCGCGATCACAAAGGTTAGGGCGTGATCCATGACGGCTCTCCTGAGAAGGATATGCCGCCGGTGTACGCCTGCCGCTTAGCCTAGTGTGGTGGAATGCCGCGAGCGGCAGCCAGGACGTGCTAAGCGGCAGCCGGCAAGGGGCGAGCGGCGACGCTCAAGCCCCCAGCCGACGCCACGCCCGCCACCCGTTATCAGAATCAGCGGTGCCTGAGAGACGGTGGTCGTCCGAAGGATCTCCTTATCGCGGCGAAACGGTCATGCGGAGCGCGGGAGGGCGGGCTTCCCCTGCGGTTCCGCGGCGGCGGCGCCCAGATGGGGCCTCAGCATCAGGACGAGCGGAACGATCAGGGCGGCGGTCGCCGCCGAGGCCAGCACGCCGGTCGTCTGGCTGCTGTGATCGGCGATTGCACCGTAGAGGATCGGGGCCAGCCCGCCGGAACCGATGACGCTGGTGTAGAAGACTGCGAAGGCCCGGCCGGTGTCGCCGTTGGAAAGCTCCGGCACGGTGCCGTAAAGCACCGAAGAGGTGCCGTTGAGCACGATGCCGAGCAGCGGCAGCAGGACGAGCGTCGGCGTCAACGCCGTGAACAGCGTCGCCGCGATCAGCACGGCCGTGGCGGCTTCGGTCACCATGACGCTGCCGACGACGCCCAGCCGTTCCCCGAGCAGGCTGCATGTCGCCTTACCCAGTGCGCCGCCGATGAACAGCAGGGCGAGGGCCAGTCCGACCGTCGCGGTGTCGCCGCCCTGACCATGGATGAGGAAGGGCAGAAACAGCAGATATCCCATGCGGGTCGCCGTATCGAGCGCACCGATCACCGTCAGGATGCCGAAGCCGCCGCGGCCTTGGCCCGCCTTGGTCCTCGTCTTTGCGGCCCTGGCGATGGGAACCGCCGGCGCCAGCGGCAGCAAGGCAAGCGACACGACGAGTCCGATCGCCGCCATCAGCCCCAGCACCGGCTGCCAGCCGAGCGTCGGCAACAGCAGCGCGACGAGCGCCGGCAGGGCGGCTTTCCCGAGATCGCCCGAGAAATTGTAGATGCCGAGCGGACGCCGCGATGCCGATCCGTAACTGACGGTGACGAGCATCGAACCGCAGGGGTGCTGGATGCTCGATCCGATGCCGGCCACGACGAGGCCGACGCACAGACCCGGCAAGCCGAACGGCAACGCCATGATCAGCAAGCCCGCCGCCGCGAGGACAGTCGACAGGATCAGCGCCGCCCGCGGCGACAGGCCGCGAAGGGCGCGATCGGCCGGGATTTGCAGTCCTCCCATCGTTCCGGAATAAAGGGCGCGGATGACGGCAAGCATCGCATAGGAAAGACCGAACTGCGCCTGCCACACCGGCAGGAAAACATAGAGGGCGTCGGTGTACCCGTCATGCAGCGCATGGGCAAGGCACGCGCTCGTCAGGCTTTTCTTCTTCTCTGTCCACCATTGTCTCGGATTCATCTTCGCTGGCTTTCCCGGAGGCGCCACAGGCATTGCCCGGCTGGTCTCATTGCGAAGGCATGCTATACGTGTGAAAATTCAGCGACTAGCATGCTTTGATTCACGCATACCGTTCCTTTTCCTCACGGATCGCCCCCAGGGATCGCTCATGCGCCGCCTTCCTCCCCTGAACGCCCTGCGCATTTTCGAGGTCGCCGCCCGGACCGGCAGCTATGCCGAGGCCGGGGCCGAACTCGGCCTCACCCATGGCGCGGTGAGCCGTCAGATCGCCACGCTCGAAGGCTGGCTCGGGCAGAGGCTCTTCGTGAAGGACGGGCGCCGCATGGTCGCGACGCCGATGGCGAGGATCTTCGCCGCCGAGGTCGGCCTTTCCTTCGACCGGCTGGCCGTCGCGGCGGAAGCCTGCGGCCGGCCCGACGCGCGCCGCATCCTGCGTGTCAGCGCCCCGACCAGCTTCGCGATGCGCTGGCTGATCCCGCGGCTCAGCCGCTACCACGCCGACCATCCGCAGGTCGAAGTGGCGGTTACGACGGTTTCGACCGTGCTTGAGGAGTTACGCGGCGGCGTCGACGTGGCGATCCGGCGAGGGGCCGCGCGGGAGCATGTTTGGCCCCAGCATCGCGTCGTTCCGGTGCTGGACGATGTGGACACGCTGATCATGAGCCCGGCGCTGTTCGCCCAACGGCCGATCATGAGGCCCGCCGACATCGAGGGGCACACCCTGCTCGCGAGCGAAACCCGTCCGGGCGATTGGACCGGCTGGCTCGAGGCGGCAGGGCTCCAGCATCTTGCCGGGCATCCCCGCCAGATCTTCGATCACTTTTACGTAACCCGCCAGGCGGTGGAGGACGGGCTTGGCATCGGGATCGGCCCGTTGCCGATGCTGGACATCGACGTCGCCAGCGGAAGGCTGATGACGCCACTGCCCGAGATCCGGGTTCCAAGGACGGGGTACGTCGCCCTCGTTCCACGTCAGGCCGATACGGGAAAGCTGGTTGCCGGCTTCGTCGACTGGCTTGTCAGTGAGGCGCGAGGGCCACGGTGACCGCCCGGGCCGGTAGGATGCCCCGGAACCGCTCAAGCCCCGGAATCCGCCGCTCAAACGGTCAAACCGCCGCTCGCCGGAAACCGGCCCCGTGCGTGCGGCAACGGCGCTAACGTGGGACGTCCCACAACGCCGACTCCCGCCAGAGGTCTCCGATGGACACTCCCTGCCCCCGCACTCCCCTGCGCACGGTCCTCGCCAACCTGCGTCGCCTGTTCAACGACGACTCCTATGACCGCTACCGCGAGGCCCAGGCGCGCCTCGCCCCGGAGGAGGAGCCGCTCGACGAGCGGTCTTTCAAGGCCCGGCAGATCCTGATGACTCTGGGACGCGGCTGCTGCGGGCGGTAGCCCCCTCCCCTGCTCCAGGGCTTCCCCCGGGCCCCGCCTCCGGGTTCAGCCCCGGCATCCGCGCCCGGCTGCCGCTGCGTTCGGAATAGGCGCGGGTCAACTCCGCGCCGAACAGGAAGATCACCGCCGAATAATAGACCCACAGCAGGATCAGCACGAAGGATCCGGCCGCGCCATAGACCGACACCACGCCGCTGGTGGCGATGTAGAAGCCGATCAGGAACTTGCCGACCGCGAACAGGAAGGCGTTGGCCGCCGCCCCCAGCCACACGTCGGTCCAGCGGATGTAGGTGTCGGGCAGGATGCGGTAGATCATCGCGAACAGCCCGGTCAGCACCGCCCAGGATGTCACCATGTCGACCAGCCACAGCAGCGACGGCATCGCCGGCAGATAGCCGGCGGCCCAGCGGCCGGCCGCCGCCAGGGCGGCGCTGACCACCAGCGAGACGATCAGCAGGAAGCCGATGGCGCCGATCAGCGCCAGCGCCTTCAGCCGCACCCGCACCAGCCATGTGATGGTCGATTCCTGCGGCGCCGCCACGCGCCAGATGCGGTTCAGCGCGGTCTGCAGCTCGACGAAGACGGTCGTGGCGCCGACGATGATCGTGCCGATGCCGATGACGCTGGCGACGATTCCGGTCTCCCGCTCCCCGGCCCGTGCGATCATGCCCTGCACCGTCTCCCCGGCATCGTGCCCGACCAGGGCGGTCAGCTGGTCGACCAGCGCGCCGCGCGCCGCCTCGTCGCCGAACACCAGCCCGGCCAGCGCGATCACCAGGATCGCCAGCGGCGCCAGGGAGAAGATGGTGTAGAAGGCGATGGACGCCGCCATGCTCATCGCGTCGTCGTTCATCCAGCCATAGGCCGCATCGACCACGATCCCCCACCACCGCCGCACGCCTGCCATCGCCGCCCTCCGTCCCGGATCCTCCCTTCGGTAACACCGGCAACGACCGTTCCATCCCGCCCTACCCGCTCCGCCGGTTGCCGTGATAGGAAGAAGGCACCAGTGGCCGGGCAGCAATTCACGGCCCTACCCGCGTCACATCCACTGCAAGGCAGGAGATCCGCCCGGTGTCGCAAAAGGTGATCGGCCTGATCGGGGGCATGAGCTGGGAAAGCTCCGCCGAATATTACCGCATCGTCAACGAGGGCGTCCGCGATCGGCTGGGCGGGCTGCGCTCGGCGCGCTGCCTGATGTGGTCCTTCGACTTCGCGGAGGTCGAGGCGTTGCAGCATGCCGGCCGCTGGGACGACGCCACCGCCCTGATGATCGACGCCGCCCGCCGGCTGGAGCGCGGCGGCGCCGACTTCCTGGTGATCTGCACCAACACCATGCACCGCATGGCGGACGAGGTGCAGGCCGCCGTCGCCATCCCGCTGCTGCACATCGCCGATCCCACGGCAGAGCGTATCCGCGCCGCCGGCCACCGCCGCGTCGGGCTGCTCGGCACCGCCTTCACCATGGAACAGGATTTCTACAAGGGCCGGCTGGTCGACCGCCACGGGCTGGAGGTGCTGATCCCCGACGAGGCCGACCGCGCCACCGTCCATCGCATCATCTATGAGGAACTGGTCCAGGGCCGCGTCGAGGCCGCCTCCCGGCAGGCCTACCGCGAGGTCATCGCCCGGCTGGTGGAGCGCGGCGCGGAGGCGGTCATCCTCGGCTGCACCGAGATCATGCTGCTGGTGAAGCCGGAGGACAGCGCCGTTCCCCTGTTCGACACCACCGCCATCCATGCCGAAGCGGCGGTGGAGCGGGCAATCGCCGGCTTCACCCCATCCCCAGCCGTTCCTTGAGTGCCCCCAGGAAGCGGCGGCTGACCGGCACCGCATGGCCGCCGCTGGTCTGAATCTCCGCCAGCCCGCCGTCGACGAAGCGGATTTCCCGAATGCGGTCCGGGTTGACCAGATGCTGGCGGTGGCAGCGGAACAGCGTGCTCTTTTCCTGGATGGTGTGCAGGGTCAGTTCGGTGAAGCGCTCCTGCCCGTCCTCTCCCACCACATAGACGCCGGCGGGACGGGAGACGACATACTCGACATCGGCCAGCTTCATCAGGGTGATGCGGTTGACCCCGGTGCAGGGGATGTGGCGCAGCTCCGCCGCCCCCGGCAGCACGCCGACCTCCTGCGGGGCGCGCTGTCGGCGCAGGCGCTGCAGGGTCTTCTCCAGACGCGCCGGGTCGGCCGGCTTCAGCAGATAGTCGAAGGCATGTTCCTCGAAGGCCTGGACGGCATACTCGTCATGGGCGGTCAGGAAAACGATGCGCGGCATCCGCTCCGGATCGAGCATGCTCAGCATCTCCAGTCCGCTGACCCGCGGCATCTGGATGTCGAGGAAGACCACGTCGGGCGCCTGCCGGTTGATGGCGCCGATCGCCTCGATGGCGTTGGCGCATTCGCCGACGATGCGGATGTCGGCGGCCTCCTCCAGCATGCGGCGCAGCTCCTCGCGCGCCAGCGGTTCGTCATCGACGATCAGGACATTCATGGCGGCCATCATGCGGGCACGGTTTCCTCAAGCGGCAGGCGCAAAGTGACGCGGGTGACGGCATCGGGCTCGCAGGCGACCGAAACACCATAAGCCTCACCGTAGCGGTTGCGGATGCGGCGGTCGACGATGGTCATCCCCAGCCCGTCGCCGCCCGGCTTCGCCTCGTACAGCCCGGCATTGTCCTCCACCGACAGCAGCAAATCGCCGCCCTCCCGCCGGGCGGCGATGCGCACCCGGCCGTCGCCCAGAAGCTGAGCCGTGCCGTGTTTGATCGCGTTCTCCACCAGCGGCTGGAGCGAGAAGGCCGGCAGCCGGGCGGAACGCAGCTCGTCCGGCACCTCGATCTCCACCGCCAGCCGCCCGGTGAAGCGCGCCAGCTCGATCTGCAGATAGGCGCTGACATGCTCGACCTCGTCGGCCAGCGTCGCCATCTGGCTCGGGCGCTTCAGGTTCTTGCGGAAGAAGGTCGACAGGTTCTGCACCAGCTGCCGCGCCCGTTCCGGATCGTTGCGGATGACGGCGGAGATGGTGTTCAGCGCGTTGAACAGGAAATGCGGGTTGACCTGCGCGTGCAGCAGCTTGATCTCCGACTGCGCCAGCAGCGCCTTCTGCTGCTCGTAGCGGCCGGCCAGGATCTGGTTGGACAGCAGCCGCGCCACGCCCTCCCCCAGCGTTCGGTTGATGGTGGAGAAGATCTTGGTCTTCGGCTCGTACAGCTTGATGGTGCCGATCACCCCGCCCTCCTCGCCCACCAGCGGGATCACCAGCGCCGCCCCCAGCCGGCAGCCCGGACTGATCGAGCAGCGATAGGCCACCTCGTTGCCATCGGCATAGATGACCTGGTTGCTGGCGATCGCCTGATGCGTCTGCCTTGAGCTGATCGGCGTGCCCGGCAGATGGTGGTCGTCGCCGATGCCGATGAAGGCCAGCAGCTTCTCGCGGTCGGTGATGGCGACGGCGCCGACGCCGGTCTCCTCATAGATGATGCGGGCGACGCGGGTGCTGTTCTCGCTGTTGAAGCCGCCGCGCAGCACGCCGTCGCAGCGCGCGGCGATCTTCAGCGCCTTGGCGGAAAAGGCGCTGGACTGCTTCTCGTCCAGCACGCGGCGTTCCAGCAGGATGCGCATGAACAGCGCCGCGCCCAGCGTGTTGGCGACGATCATCGGCGCCGCCACCACCTCGACCAGATGCACCGCCGCCTCGAACGGCCGGGCCACCGCCAGGATGATCAGCATCTGCACCACCTCGGCCACGAAGGTGACGGCGCCGACGCGCAAGGGGTTGAACAGCGGCTCGATCCGGCCCTGCCGCACCATGTGGCGGTGGACCAGCCCGCCGATCAGCCCCTCCGCCATGGTGGAGATGGCGCAGGCCAGCGCCGACATGCCGCCCAGCGAATAGCGGTGCAAGCCCCCGGTCAGCCCGACCGCCAGCCCCACCGACGGCCCGCCGAAGATGCCGCCCAGCACCGCCCCGATGGCGCGGGTGTTGGCGATGCTGTCGTCGACGTGCAGGCCGAAATAGGTGCCCATGATGCAGAAGATCGAGAAGATCGCGTAACAGGCCAGCTTGTGCGGCCAGCGCACCGTCACATGGGTCAGCGGCAGGAACAGCGGCGTGCGGCTCAGCAGATAGGCGATCACCAGATAGACGCACATCTGCTGAAGCAGCGAGAGGATCAGGGTGAAGGGTTCGACTGGCATGGCGGTATTCCCGGCGGCGGCTCGGAGCAATGATGGCCGCTCGCCGCCATCCTACACCGGCCGGGCATCCCCGCCGATGAGACATCCTTGCATCCCTACCCCAGGCCCCGACCCCACCCCGGCGCGGGCGCTCAGCGCCGCCGCGGTGCCGGATGCAGCAGCGCCATTTCCGGCGTCACCGACTGCCGCATCGCCGCCTCCCACTCGCTCATGATGACGAAGCGCAGGCCGCGTCTCTCCCCCTCCTCCAGGATCGCCGGCAGCGCCGCGACGGTCGCCGCCTTGGTGCTGTGCATCAGCACGACCGCGCCCGGCTCCAGCCGTTCGGTGATCCGGTGGCGGATCACGTCGGCACCGCTGTCCTTCCAGTCCTGACTGTCGGCGGTCCACAGCACCGTCGCCATGCCATGCCGGCGCGCCAGCGCCGCCAGCGCGTCGTCCACATCGCCGAAGGGCGGCCGGAACCACGTCGCCGTCACCCCGACCGCCGCCAGCGCCTTCTCCGCCTGCGCGATGTTCCACTCGCGCTCCGCCGGCTTCAGGTCGGTGGTCATCGGGTGGGTCTGGGTGTGGCTGCCGACCTCGTTGCCGGAGGCCGCGACCAGCCGGGCGATGTCGTGATGCGCCGGGATCTTGGCGCCGATGTAGAAGAAGGTCGCCTTCGCCCCATGCGCCCGCAGGATGTCGAGGATGTGCGGATCATTGGCATCCGGCCCGTCGTCGATGGTCAGCGCCACCACCCGCGCCTGCGGCAGGGTGCGGTCGACCTGATCGAGGTCGAGGTCCGATCCGGGGATCAGATGCTCCGTCACGAAGGGAGCGGCGCCATGGGTGGCGGCATAGCTGCGCTGGCCGGCCATGGCCGAAACGGGCAGGGCGAGCAGGGCCGCCGCCAGCGGCAGGACGGCACGGCGGAACAGGGTCATCATCGCGGGCGCACATGGAAAAAGCCGGAGCCGCACCCCTCCCTTCGAAAGGGGTAGGGTGTGACAGAAGGCCGAGCATTGCTCCCGTCGCGGACGGCGGACAAGCGATATCTTGGGGACCCTGGCCGGAGGTCCGCTTAGGCCCCGAAACGCCCCTTGTTCGCTTCCCGCAGCAGGTTCTTCTGCACCTTTCCCATGGCGTTGCGCGGCAGCTCGTCGACGAAGGCCACCGCCTTCGGCACCTTGAAGTTCGCCAGCTGCTCCCTGCAGGCGCCGATCACCGCCGCCTCATCGACCGCAGCGCCCGGCCGGCGCAGCACCACCGCCATCACCGCCTCGCCGAAATCCGGGTGGGGGATGCCGATCACCGCCGATTCCACCACGCCGTCGATGCCGTCGATCACCGTCTCCACCTCCTTGGGGTAGACGTTGAAGCCGCCGGAGATCACCAAATCCTTGGCGCGGCCGATGATGTGGACATAGCCGCGCTCGTCGATCCGGCCGACATCGCCGGTGATGAACCAGCCGCCGGGGCGGATCTCCTGCGCCGTCTTCTCCGGCATCCGCCAATAGCCGGAAAACACGTTCGGCCCCTTCACCTCCAGCACGCCGATCCCGCCCTCCGCAACCGGCTCCCCCGTCTTCTCGTCGGCGACCCGCACCGACACCTCGGGCAGGGGGAAGCCGACGGTGCCGGGGATGCGGTCGCCGTCCAGCGGGTTGGAGGTCAGCATGCCGGTCTCCGTCATGCCGTAACGCTCCAGGATGGCGTGGCCGGTGCGCTCCTTGAACTCCCGATGGGTGTCGGCCAGCAGCGGGGCGGAGCCGCTGATGAACAGCCGCATATGCGCCGCCGCCTCCGGCGTCAGCCGCGGATCGGCCAGCAGGCGGGTGTAGAAGGTCGGCACGCCCATCATCACCGTCGCCCGCGGCAGCAGGCGGAACACGGCGTCCGGATCGAACTTGCCCAGGAACAGCATGCCGGTGCCGTTCATCAGCACGCAGTTGGTGGCGACGAACAGGCCATGGGTGTGGAAGATCGGCAGGGCGTGCAGCAGCACGTCGTCGGGCCGGAAGCCCCAGATGCGGTGCAGGGTGGCGGCGTTGGAGGACAGGTTTCGGTGGCTCATCATCGCCCCCTTCGACCGTCCCGTGGTGCCGGAGGTGTAGAGGATCGCCGCCAGATCGTCCGCCGCGCACGCCACCGTGTCGAACTGCGGATCCAGCCCCGCCGCCCGGTCGGCCAAGCTGCCGTCGCCACCGGTCCCCAGCGTCAGCAGCGTGCCCACCCCGGCGCCCGTCGCGGTGTCGGCCAGCGCCGCCTCGTTGCCCGGCGTGCAGACGAAGACCTTCGGCTCGGCATCGCCCAGGAAATAGCCGACCTCGACCTTCGTATAGGCGGTGTTCAACGGTAGATAGGCGGCCCCCACCCGCAGGCAGGCGAGATAGAGGAAGACCGCCTCCGGCGATTTCTCCACCTGCACCGCCACGCGGTCGCCCTTGGCGACGCCCAGCTCCGCCAGCAGCCGGGCATAGCGGCCGCTGATCTCCATCAGGTCGCGGTAGCTGTAGCGGCGGCCGGACTCCAGCTCGATGAAGCTGCTGTCGGCATCGGCGGGAAAGCGTGCGGCGGCGATGTCGAAGAAGTTGTCGCTCATTCTGGTCGGACCCCTGCAAAACGGTCCGCCCATCATACACGGCAATGGGGCAGGGGAGCAGCGTAACGCGGGGATTGTGGGACGTCCCACATCCGCACTTCCGGATCACCGGCACGAACAGCCGCCGAAATTCTCAACTCCGGCAGCCCTCCATCACCATTAACTCTCCCGTCCGCGAAAAATGTGCGCCCACCCGATTATTTCCGGTGGAAACCCTTGAAGTGCTCGCGTAAGCACGAGTCACGGCGCGGGAAAATCAACGAACAAACACAACCTACCGCGCCGGACATGCCCACCCCGCCCCGGCAGCGCCGCCGGACGATACAGGAGACGGAGCGAATGACGGCCAAAGACCCCAACAAGAGTCCCCCCTGCTTCGACTGCGCGACCAACGCCACCCAGCGGCTGGACGAGATGTTCATCGCCATGGGCCAGATGAAGCGCATCGCGCTGGGCCAGAAGCCGGCGGAACGCGCGGTGTTCCGCAAGCTGCACGGGGCCGCCCATGGTCGTCTGGTGATGGACCCCAACCGGCCGGAGGCGCTGCGCGTCGGCGTCTTCGCCAAGGACGAGTTGCCGGCCTGGGTCCGCTTCTCCAGCGACACCAGTCCGACTTCGCCCGATCTGGGTTCGACGCTCGGCATCGGGCTGAAGGTCTGGGGCGTCGACGGGGTCAACGCGCTGGGCGAGACGGGCGACGTCGCCGACTTCATCATGCAGAACTTTCCCGTCTTCTTCGTCGACAACGCGGAGGAGATGTGCGAGTTCACCTATGCCGGCACGGTCCTGAAGGACTATCCCGGCTATCTCAAGAAGCATCCGAAGACCGACGACATTCTCAACGCCATGTCGGCCCAGGTCGACGGCAGCGTTCTGACCACTCAATATTGGGCGATCCTGCCCTTCGCCTTCGGCCCCGACCATTACGCCAAATACTCGCTGGTGCCGGAAACGCCGCCGCCCGGCCATCCGGCGGTCAATGTCCCGACCGACGACAAGAACTACCTCGCCACCGACCTCGCCAACCGGCTGCTGGAGGACGACTACCGCTTCACCTTCATGGTGCAGGTGGTGCCGAAAAGCGCCGGCTATCCGCTGGACAAGGCGACGGAGGAATGGCCGACCGACCAATACCCCTACCAGCCGGTGGCGACTCTGGTCCTGCCGAAGCAGGATGTCTGCGCCCGCGGCCAGGGCGACTATGGTCAGGAGCTCGCCTTCAACATCTGGCGCACCCCGGTGGAGCAGGCGCCGCAGGGCAGCATCGCCGCGGTGCGCAAGGTGGTCTACAACCACGGCGCCGACGTCCGCCATCAGGCCAACGGCCAGCCGCTGCAGCAGCCGACGCAGCCCCGCGACCAGGCGCCGCCGCTCCCCAAGGACGACTGCATCGTCAAGGCGGTGATCTACCCGCCCATCGGCGTCGCCCGCATCGGCAACGCGCCGGAGGGCTATGTCGTCGGCCCCGAGGTGCCGAACCCGAAGCCGCTGATGGCCGGCGACGACCCGGCACGGAATCCCTACCGTGACGCTGAGGGCCGGCTTCTGCCGCAGGCGGCGCGCTTCCGCATCTATGGCGTCAACGCCATGGGCCGGATCGTCCGCGAGCTGACCGCCGCCGACAGCGGCGCCGACATCACCTGGAAGGTCCACCTCGCCAACAAGAAGTCGGCCTGGTACGGCTTCCAGCTGGCGCTCGACATTCCGGAAGCGGCGTCGGCCGACCCGACCACGCTGCGCAACCCGACCGTCGCCGACCGTCAGGCGCTGGTGCTGGACGCCGGCGAGCATGCCATCCACGCCGGCCACGGCCGCCAGAGCCACGAACTGGTCGCCGGTAAGTTCATGCACCAGGGTGAGCCGGTCTATCTCGGCCGCATGTGGTGCGAGAAGGGCGACCATCGCCTGCTGGTCACCGGCGGGCGCGGCAAGTCGGCCTCCTACAACGGCACCAAGGCGATCACCTTCGGCAACAACGAGGGCTGGCACGACGACACCTCCGACGGCCCGGTCGATGCGGTGGTGAAGCTGAACGGCATGGAACTGCCGGTCACCCCCGCCTGGATCGTCGTCGCCCCACCGAACTACGGGCCGCAACGCAAGTCGGTGCGCACCATGTGGGACCTGATGCGCGACGTGGCGATCCAGGCCGGAACCCTGCCGAAGCCCACCCGCCCGTCCTTCACCCACGACATCTACCCGGTGTTCGAGCGGATGACCGGGCTGCAATGGGTCAATGCCGGCTTCGCCGCCGGATTCGGCTGGAACTCCGCCAACGACTTCACCAAGCCGGAGTGGATCGCGCGGCTCAGCGACCGCAGCCTCGCCAACCAGGAAACCCGCCGGGTGCTGAAGAACTCCTTCCGCCACGACGCGGTCGACAGCTGGTCGCCGACGCCCTGGCCCTGGGTCTATGGCGACGCGATGAACATCCCGCCGGCCGAGACGCCGCGCCAATACACCTCGCTGACCCAGACCCAGCTGGAGTTCCTCGACCAGTGGGTCGCCGGCGATTTCGACGATGATTGGGGCAAGGTCCCGGTCTACACCGACTTCGATCAGGTCCCGCTGGACGAGCAGGGCGACGTGCTGACCCGCGCCGCGATGGACTTCTGCCTCGCCGACGCCTTCCATCCCGGCTGCGAGATGACATGGCCGGTACGTGCCGCCACCATGTATATGGAGCCGTTCCGCTTCGCCCATGCGCCGAAGGGCTGGGTCGAGCCGGGTCTGGGCGCCATCCTGTCCAGCGACACCGTGACCATCCCCAACGGCCCGCTCTATGGCCAGCTTCCCGGCGGCATCACCCGCTGGATGGCGGTGCCGTGGCAGACCGACACCGGCAGCTGCCGCTCCGGCTATGATCCCAGCTACGACCCCAACGTCCCGACCTTCTGGCCGGCCCGTGTGCCGAACGAGGTGCTGACCCGCGAGAACTACGACATCGTGATGGACGCCGCCCAGCCAGCCCAGGTGCGTCTGGCCGCCTTCGCCAACCGCGCCGCCTGGGTGGCGCCGCTGGGCACCACCAGCTACACCGACCAGATCAACAACATGATCCATCACTTCGATCATCTCGGCGTGGTCGAGGTCAATCCCGGCCCGACCGATCCGGAAGGCGCCAAGCTGTTCCCGCCGTTGATCGAGGTGGAGGACCAGCACATCCCGATCCCCGACGTGGACGACACGGTGGACACCAAGGCCGTCCGCACCGCCCACCGCACCCTGTCCACCAAGGCGCCGGCCCCGTCGGGCGGCGGGGCCGGGCTGCGGGCGACCCAGCCGGTCGACCTCAGCCGGATCGACAAGGTCCGCCGCTTCCCACGCGGACTGCGGTGATCCGGACGGGCATGATCGAAGCGGATGCGGTCGTGGTGGGGGCAGGCCCCGCCGGGACCGCCTTCGCCCTCAACCTCGCGCCGCTGCACCGGGTGCTGGTGCTGGACCGGCGGGCCGGCCCCGCCGTCCGCATCGGCGAATCGCTGGTCCCGGCGGCGCGCCGGCTGCTGACCGACATGGGTCTGTGGGACACCTTCCTCACCGAAGGCCATTCCCCCTGCCATGGCGGCCGGTCGGTGTGGGGCGGGCCGCTGCCGGTCGAGGCCGACAATCTGCGCGACCTCGACGGGCCGGGCTGGCATCTCGACCGCGGCCGGTTCGACGGCTGGCTGCGCCGGGTGGCGGCCTCACGCGGCGCCGCCCTGCTGGTCCCGGCCCAGCCGCTGTCGGTGAGCAGGGCAGGGGAGGGCTGGCTGCTGGAGGTGGAGACCGCCGGCCGCCGCCTTCCCGTCCACGCCCGCCTGCTGGTCGATGCCGGCGGGCGCGGCTCGCCGCTCGCCAAGCGTTTCGGTGCCCGGCGGGCGGTGGCGGACCGGCTGGTCTGCGGCTGGGTCCATGGCCGGGACGCCCCCGGCCGCCAGTCCGGCCTGACCTGGATCGAGGCGGAGCCGGACGGCTGGTGGTACAGCGCCCCGCTGCCCGAAGGCCGCCGGGTGGTCGCCTTCCACACCGACGCCGACCTGCCCGCCGCGGCGGATGCCCGCGACACCGCATCGCTGCTGCGCCGGCTGTCCGGCTGCTCCGTGCTTTCGGACTCGTTGCGCGCCTGCGGCTTCGAACCGGACAGGCAGGGAGAGGGGAGGGGCGGCTTCTGCGCCGCCCACAGCAGCAGCCTGTCCCCCGCCTCGGGCGAGGGCTGGCTGGCGGTCGGCGACGCCGCACTGGGCTTCGACCCGCTGTCGTCGCAAGGCATCTTCAACGCGCTCTACACCGGCCTGGCCGCGGCGGAGGCCGCCGACCGCCACCTGTCCGGCGATCTTACGGCCTTACCCGGCTACGCCGCCAGCCTCGCCCCGATCCGCGACGCCTACCGCGCCCATCTGCGCGCCTGGTACGGCCTGGAACGTCGCTGGCAGGACCGTCCCTTCTGGAGGCGGCGACTGGTGGAGTAGAGATGGGCGGATGGAATTGTGGGACGTCCCACATCGCCCATTTACCACCCGCCTCCAAGCTCCCGCACCAGATCGACCAGCGCCCGCAGCCCCGGCAGCAGGTAGCACCTGCCTGCTCGCCCCGCGCAGCCTCTTCGCCGGGATCGAGGCGCTGACCGGGGCAGCGGTCGAGGCGGTGCGAAAGCACAGGCGGCGACGCCCCAACGCAACTCACGAAGGTTTCGCTGTCAATTCGTCAAATGGCTGCTATAGCCGATCTGCACTTTAAGACTAATCCAAAGACAGGCAGAGCAATGCCTCGGACACATTGCGCACCAAATTGTACGAAAGAAAAACCTACGGAGGTATGAGCGCGGGCGCAGTTATGTGACGGTTGCGTGCCCATTACATCAAGGCATAAACTTCTCGCACGGAATAAGCTGTATCCACATACCAGCGTGCTATCGGGGGGGGACAACGTGTCTTACGTCGGAGAGCCGTACGAGTACGATGTCTTTGTAAGCTATGCCCGGGCCGAGAAGGAAACTGGAGCGCCGCTCCTGATGAATTGGAGTCAGCACGTAGCGCGTACGCTAAGAATGCAGCTTGCCTCTGTGCTCAACAAAAATCCGAATTTACAATTCCAAGACTCTCTGGACCAGGACCACCTCCGCTCCGGTGAGCATCTGTCCGATGTTTTTCAGGACAGAATCCGACGATCTGCCGTGATGCTGATCATGATGAGTCCCTATTACGTGACAAGTACCTGGTGCCGAGAGGAACTTGCATGTTTCTTCGACCAAACCAGGAAGGACGGACGCAATTTGGCGCAGCACTGCGTCGTGCTCCTGCTCGGGCCGGTCCCCGATACCGATTGGCCCGAGGAACTGAAAGATCGGATGGGTAAACCGGTCTTCTACCGCGACTACGTGGACGATGCGACCGAGTTGCCTATAGGAATCATGAATCACTCGGATCCGACACTGACGGAGACCACCCGAAGCACGTTCATCGAAATCAAGGAAAAGCTCAGGGAAATTCATCGCAGAACTCAGGCTCGGCGTGACTACCAAGAGAGGCAGAAGCCACCGAATGACGTCGTCCTGTATTTGCAGGCTGATCCAGAGGACATAGATCCCTGGACAGCCGTTCGTACGACACTGATGAATCACGCCATCGTCAATCCAGAAAGCCTGCCGACGAGCAGCGGAAACGCCTCCCCCTTACACACTTTGCGCGATCAACGTTTGCTGGAGTACGCACAATGTGACGGGATGGTTCTTCTCCGGGCTCGGAACGAAAACACGCTGCGCATTCAGGTCATGTCCGCCTTCAAGGATCGCCAGCGACTGCATCAGAAAGAGCGGGTGAATCTCCCCTGGGTGATCGTCGACAAAGTCGGCGGTCCGTTGCCCATCGCAGACACCTATCAGGTGCCCCGAGTGGAAACGAGCTTACCCGATTGGGGCCGGACCGGGTTATATCGGAACTTGGCATCGGCACCGACCGCGGCGACGGTGCCCCATGAGCAACCCGTTGATTGAAGTGGATGTCACGGCAGACCTGCCCTCTGAACCATACCCAGGTTTGCGTCCGTTCGAGCAGGACGAGTGGGCAATCTTCTTCGGCCGCGAAGTTATGACTGACGATGTGATCGACCGTCTGTCAAAGCACCATCTCATTGCCGTACACGGCGCCTCGGGATGTGGCAAATCCTCTCTGATCCGCGCCGGCGTGTTCCCCAGCCTCAGCATTGAGCACGCGCGCAATGGGAGACGGTGGAGGAAAGCCATCATACGTCCAAGCGGTGGACCACTACGCAATCTCGCGATGGCGCTCGCAAAGGTGTTGGCATGTCCGCCGCCCAAAATGGAAGCGACCGAAAACCTAAACCTGATATCGGCTTGGCACGACCGGCTGGCCTTCGGACGCAGCGTGCTCGACGACATTGAAGCGGCGCTGGAACAGACTGGCGGCGGCAGCTTGTGCATACTCGTGGATCAGTTCGAGGAGCTCTTCCGCTGGGCGAAGGACGTGAGCCGTGAAAAAGCTCAACTCTTCATCGAAATTTTGCAAGGGGCTGCCGCTCCCGATGGGACGGCGGCGCAGAACGTCTTCTTGATTCTTACCCTGCGGTCGGACTATCTCGGCGAATGCGCGCGCTTCGATGGCTTCGCCGAGACTGTCAACCGCTGCCAGTACCTTTTGCCGCGGATGGATAATTTCGCGCTGCTGCGTGCCATTCACGAACCCGGGCAGTTGTTCGGTGGGACGGTGGAAGCCACCGTGGGCGACCGTCTTATCGGCATGGCCCGGCGCGGCGAAGACGCTCTTCCAATCCTGCAGCACACTCTCATGCGGGCATTCCGCCGCGCCCGCAGGCGGAGCGGCGGAACGGGCCGCTGGACGGTGACTCTCGAGGATTTCGACAATGTCTGGGGACGCGAAGGAGCCCTTTCGCAACACGCGGAAAAAGTGCTGACAGCGCTGTGCAAGCGCGATCATCACCTCAAAAGCGCCACAGAGTGGGTGTTCCGCAGCCTGATCGACCAGGACAGCGAGGGTAGGGGTATCCGGCGGCCACGCCGCTTCGGAGAACTGGTTGCCGTGGCGGGGATGGACAGGATCAAGGTGGCACAGGTTGTCGAGGCGTTCAGCGCCCCCGGCTGCAATTTCCTGGTGCTTCAGCCGCCTGAGCCGCTGACCGACGATACAGAGGTCGACATCAGCCACGAAGCGCTGATCCGCTCCTGGCGGCGCATCTCCGATCCGAAGCCCGACGCCAAGTCCGGAAAGCCGCGTGGATGGATGCATCGGGAATTCCAGGATGGCCTTATCTGGCGTGCGCTGGCCGTGCAGGCTCAGGCGTTTATTCGCGATCAGTCCGCGTGCCTTGATCCCGGGACCACTGCGCAGTGGTGGGCATGGTACGAGGATATCGGCAAGCGTCGCGCATGGGCAGCACGCTATTGTATCCGGCAGAACGATACAGGCGCACGGCTAAAGGGAAGCGGCCATTCCAAAGAAGATGCCGAATGGGCGGATGTCGAGAAGCTGATGGCAGCCAGTTACGACCGCTGGCAGGAGGAAAAAGCGAAACTCGGCTTCGCGCAGAAAGCAGTAAAAAGAATAAAATTTTTAGCTTAATTTTTCTTTCTGTGCTTTTTGTGATTGCTATAGTGGCGCTATATTACTATTGGATGGAAAACACAGAGCTGCAGACAGCAACGCAACAACTATTACTTGAAATTAATCGTAATCACAACCACCAAGCCGAGGCAACGGCCGAACGCGAAAACCTTATCGACCTTCGGGACAGGGCGGAGGAGACCGCGGAGGAAGCCAATAGGCTGCTTGCCTCGGTGCAGTCGGATTTGGCCAATCTGAGGGCCACTATCGTGCCCAAACCGGCCGCCCATCCGGGCCAAGTAAAGGCGTTCGAAAATAAGTCCCAGGAAATCAATCTTGCGGTGAGTTCTATCGCCCAACAGGCGGGTCAATTGGCGGATACTGCCAAGACCGCTGCCCAGGATCCGCAGCCGACGCCGTCCGGACCAACTTCCAGCTTGCCGCCGCGCGTCTATATCCAGATTCCAGACGGTGCGCGGGAAGTGGCCCGTCAGTTGGAACTCAGGCTGGAGCAGAGATCCGTGGGTGGCTCGAAGATCATCGTCCCCGGCATCGAAGTAGTCCCGAAGCCCCCCCGGAGGCCGTACTCCGCTGCTTCACTCCTCAAGAATGCGCCAACGACGCGCCGAAAATCGTCGACGAGATCAACGGCATTGTAGCAGATCCGGAGGTAAAGCTGCAGGATCTCAGCATCCTCTACAAGGATGCGACCAAGAACCGGCCGCGACACTATGAGCTGTGGCTCCCCGCAAAGAGTGTAAAGCTCAAAGCTGAAGAAATGTTCATGTCCCGGTAATCGTCTTGCTCCGGTTCAGAGGCCGATGGTGAAATCGTTGGGGTCCGGCCCCATAATCGCGGAGGGACGTGATTAAGGCGCCGGCTTCCGGCCGAGACCAAAGCCCTGGTCGAACCGGCGCTGAAGCTTGCTCTGACCGCCTGATGCGAAAACCGATCGTGCGCCTCAACGCCAGGCTGATTCACGGCAAGACCTGATGTGAGCAGACGACTGAGAGGCCGACGGTCGGCGCTCGCCGCCGCCGGCTTGCAAAGCCGACGAACCGCGGGCATGGAACTGTCAAGGCCTCCGCCGCCCGGCGGGCGGGCGCAAGCCCGAGCCTTGACTGCGAGCACCCGCGGTTCAAACAACTACACGGTTGCTCTCCCCAGGGGAGAGGGGCCATAGGCGCTAACTTCCAGGACTTTTCCCACTTTCCAATGGGTCTACACTTCTTTCGGCGTCATCCCCGCGAAGGAGTTTGTGAGGGAATCGAGCAGTCGCTGAGAGACGCCTGAAGTTTCAATCGCCTCCCTTCGGAACTCATCGCAAGCGTCCTTCGGCCGTCATCCCCGCGGAGGCGGGAATCCAGGCTTTCCAAAGGTTTATCTGCCGATCAGCCTGGATCCCCGCCTCCGCGGGGATGACGAGCGGAAAAAGTGGACGCCTATCGGAGCAGAGGATTCCGATAGGCGTTCGATTTCTTCACAGGCTCGAAGGCGGGGATGACGGTCGATAAGGGATGTGCTTGGCTTCGACAGCAAACGAACCTGGAAGTTAGCGCCTATGGGGGAGAGGGGCTACCTGCAACCGACAAGCCTCTCTCAGACGTAAGATTGGCAGGGTGGTGTTAAACGCTCCCCTCCAGGATGGCGTCGATCTCCGCCCGCAGCTGCATCAGCCGGTCACGGTTGTCGGGGTCGAGGTAGCGGCGCTGTTCGCGCACCACGGCTACGTCGCGCAGGATGCGCTTCACGCTGGCCTGCAAGGTTCGCATCGCCTCCTTCGCATCCGGTTCCTGCGGAACAGCATCAGCGCCCCCCTGGGCATGGTCGCGCTTGGCCTGCCGCACCGCCTTGACGCTGGCGCCCTCCTTGGCGCGCTCCCACAGCCGGGCATGCAGTTCGGCCGGCGCGGCGGCGATCTCTATCATCACCGAGCGGGAGACATGGGCGAACTGCGTCGCATACTCCTCCCGCATCTCCGCCGGCAGGCCCATGATCGCCAGCAGCTTGGTCACGTCGGTGCGGTCGCGCCCGACCACGGCGGCCAACTCGTCATGGGTATAGCCGTGCTTGTCGATCAGGCGGGCCAGCGCCGCCGCATATTCCACCGCGTTCAGGTCGACGCGCTGGACATTGTCGATCAGCCCGATCTCGTCCGGATCGCCGGAGGTCAGGATGGCGAAGACCGTCTTGCGGCCCAGCATCTCATGCGCGCGCACCCGGCGCTCGCCGCCGATCAGCAGATACTCGCCCTGCGGCAGGGGGTGGACCAGGATCGGGTTCTGAAGCCCGTGCCGCTCGATCGAGGAGGCGAGGCTGCGCAGCTCCGCCTCGTCGAAGTGGCGGCGTGGCTGGTCGGGGTTGCGGTGGACGCGGGCGAGGTCAAGCTCCACCACATGCGGGAAGCCGGCCGAGGTGCCGAACAGCCGATCGCTGCCCACCGTCAGCCCGCCCGCCATGGCACCCGCCGGTTCCGCCGCGGTGCCCAGCAGTTCGCGGGTCTTGCGTTCGAACTTACGCGACATGGGCCGTCTCCCGGGTCTGGGCATAGGCGCGGATCTGGCGCGCCACCTCGCGGAAGGTCTCGGCCCCCGGCGCCTTGGGATCGCCGGCCAGCGTGATCATGCCGGCGGCGGCGGCCTTGCCGTAGACCGTGGCGCGCGGGATGGGGGCGAAGACCGGCACCTGATCGGCATAGGATTCGTGCAGTTCCTGCAGGGTCGCGCGGTCCTGGGTCAGCCGGTCGTTGTACATGGTCGGGATGATGCCGGCGATGCGCAAGGACGGGTTCACCCGTCGGCGGATGCGGCCGATGGTGTCGACCAGCCGCTTGACGCCCAGCAGGGCCAGCGCTTCCGTCTGCACCGGCACCACCACCAGCTCCGCCGCCGACAGCGCGTTGGCGGTGACCAGCCCCAGGTTGGGGGCGCAGTCCATCACCACGAAATCATAGGCGTGGCGCACCTCGTCCAGCTTCTCCCGCAGGATCAGCCCGCCGGTGGAGTCCGCCGCCAGCTCCACGTCGGCGTCGGCCAGCGACAGCCCGGCCGGGGCCAGATCCAGCCCGCGCTCCGCCGTCGGCATGATGACCGAGGTCAGCGGCTCTTCCGAGCGCAGCACATAATAGAGTGTCTTGCGCTGCTGCTCCAAAGCGACGATGGCGGCGTTGCCGATACCGACATGGACGGTGGCATTGCTCTGCGAATCGCAGTCGATCAGCAGAACCCGCGCCCCGCCCTCCGTCAGGGCATAGGCGAGGTTGACGGCGGTGGCGGTCTTGCCGACGCCGCCCTTCTGGTTGGCGACGGCCAGATAGGTTGCGGAGCGGGGCCGCTCGTCCGCCTTGTGGCGAGTCAGGAAATCGACCAGCTGCTGCGGGATCCGCTCCGCCCCGCTTTCCCAGCGGCTGATCCGCGCCTTGGTGTAGCTGCGGCCAAGCTGCGCGTTCAGCCATTCGGCGAACTGCGTCTGGTTCTCGCCGCGCCGCTCGCGCAGCTGGCGCATGTCGTCGCCCCCGCCCCCACCCCTCGTCGACAGCATTCCGATAACTCCCCCTCGACTCCGGCGGCCCATGGATACGGCCGCGCGGAGTCTGAGCAAGTTGCCGGAACTTTGTCAATGGAGCCTGCGCGGAGTTGCCACAACAAACGCCCTCACTCGCCCATCTTGGATAGGGTGAAGGCGGCGAGGAATCCGGCGACGGTGATGAAGCCGGCATAATCATGGGTCGCCTCGAAGGCTTCCGGGATCATGGTGTCGGCGATCATCGCCAGGATGGCGCCGGCCGCCACCGCCTGGGTCGCCGCGACCACGGCGTCGCCCAGCCCGGCGAACACCACATAGCCGAGCCACGCCGCCAGTCCGGAGATCAGGGCGATGCCGGCCCACAGCCCGAAGATATAGGCGACGGATTTGCCGGCCTTGCGCATGCCCGCCGCGCTCGACAGCCCTTCCGGCACGTTGGAGAGGAAGACGGCGATGACCGCGACCATGCTGACCGCCCCGCCTTCGATCAGGCTGACGCCGATGACAATGGATTCCGGGATGCCGTCCAGCAGGGCGCCGATGGCGATGGCCAGCCCGTTGTCGCCACCGGAGTCCGACGCCTTCTGCTGCCCGCCCGACCGCTTGCGGTGCTTGCCGCCGGCCTTGGAGACGGCGACGTTGGCGAGCGTGTAGACCAGCGCCCCGCCGAGGAAACCGAGCGCGGTGGCAATGAAGCCTCCGCGCTGGATCGCCTCCTCCATCAGCTCGAAGGACAGGGCGGAGATCAGGACGCCGCTGCCGAAGGCCATCACCGCGGCGATCACGCGCTGCGGAATGTTGGCGACCCAGGCCGCCCCCGCCCCCAGCAGAAGGGCCGAACCGCTGAGCAGGCCCCACAGGCCCGCTTGAATCGACAGTGGCATGGGTCTCACCCGTTCCTGTTGGAGTCAGTGTTCAAGCCCGCCGCCCGCACTTCGGTGAAGACTCGGCGGATTTCCGGGAACCGCTCCTTCACCCGCCGTTCGATGCGGGCCAGCGCCCGCTCCACCTGCCCGCCGCTGACCTCGTCCCGCACATCCAGGCTGACGGTCACGATCACCACCTGCGGACCGAGATGGATGGTCAGCACCTCGTTCACCCGGTCGACGGCGGCATCCTCCATCAGCAGGGCGCGCACCCCGCGCACGAGGTCGGGACGGGCGGATTCGCCGATCAGCAGGCTCTTCGTCTCGTAGGCGAGGAAGGCGGCGGTCAGCGCCAGCACCAGCCCGATCAGGACCGAACCGATGCCGTCCCAGACCGGCTGGTCCAGCAACAGGTCGGCCGCCAGGCAGGCGGCGGCGATGAGGAGGCCGACCAGGGCGGCCGAATCCTCGAACAGCACGATGAAGATGGTGGGGTCCTTGCTGGCATGGACCGTCTCGATCACCCCGGCGTCGCCGCGGCTGGCGTTGAAAGCGCGCAAGGCGATGGTCCAACTGATCCCCTCCGCCACGAAGGCGAGGCCCAGCACGACGAAGTTGATCCAGGGCGACTCCACCGGCTGCGGGTGCAGGATCTTCTCCACCCCCTCATAGATCGACACCACGGCGCCGCCGGCGAAGATCACCAGCGCCACGACGAAGGTCCAGAAATACAGTTCGCGCGCGTAGCCGAAGGGATGGCGCTCGTCGGGCGGCTTCTTCGACCGCTTCAGCCCGACCAGCATCAGCGCCTCGTTCCCGGTATCGACCAGGGAATGGACCGCTTCGCTCAGCATGGAGGCGCTGCCGGTGAAGATTGCCGCGACGAATTTGGTGACGGTGATCGTCAGATTGGAGGCGATGGCGGCGAAGACGACCTTCCCCGATTCCCCTTCCTCGGTCTTACCGGCCGATGCCGTCATCGCATTCCGCGCCATATCGCCCCCTCCTCCCGGCCTACCCTAGGGCAAGACAACTCTGCCGCAGCCGGCCGGTTCCCTGACGGCAGGCCGCCTGAACCTTGGTGACGCCCCGACGACGGTATGGCCCGCCCGGATTTGAACTTTGGTGACGCTTCCGGCCGGACCGACTCGGCATGACTCCTGAACTTTGGTGACGCCGGGCGGTTCAGGAGCGGTTCGGAGGTTTGAACTTTGGTGACGCCGTGGGTCTCGAATCGACTCGACCAGCCGTTTGAACTTTGGTGACGCCCGGACAGTGCGGACCGATGATGAGGGACGGGACAAGCCTCCACCCAGGCTCCAACCCAGGTCGGCGTCATTCCCGCGAAGGCGGGAATCCAGCCGGTTCAAGAGCTTACGGGAAACGTCTCCTGGATCCCCGCCTTGGCGGGGATGACGGAAAGCCCATGCTTTCCAATGGTCCACGGGCTGGACCAGAGAGCGGGTCCCTCTCACAGGCCCAACACGCCGCTCACCTTACCCGCTGGAATCCTTGAACTTTGGTGACGCCCCGCTGGCGCCACCACCCGACTCCACCGCCGAATCGACAAGTCCAGCGTCACCAAGGTTCAAACCGTCAGGCAATCCGCAGACCCGATTCGTCCACAGGGACCCGGTTTTTCCCCATGAACTCTGGTGACGCCACTCTTGAACTGTGGTGACGCGACTCGGACTTATCCCCTGAACCTTGGTGACGAATCTAATAGTTGGTTCCAAATAGCTTCCAATTAGCCTGCGTCACCAAGGTTCAAATTGCCTTCCCGACGATCCGGGGTGTTGTATCTGGCAGGTTCGGTCACCGGCCGGTCACAGGACGCTTGGCCAAGGCGCCGTCACCGGGGACCAAAAGCGGGAGGTCGTCATGGGCAGCATTCATCGTTTGATCGAGACTCACGGACGCGACGGCGCGCTGGCCCTCGTTTCGGACGAGGAACGGCCCCTGATCGACATCGCCGCCGCGGTCCAGGCGGCGGAGAACGGCAAGCTCGGCATCACCTATGCCGGATTCTGCCAGACGGCGCTGCCCCACCGCCAGCTTCCCGACGACCAGCATTGGGAACGGCCGGGCCACAAGGTGAAGCTGGTGATCCAGCCCGGCGTGATCGAGGACCGCAACGGCGTCACCCGCCGAATCGGCGTCCCCTATGGCAGCCGGGCGCGCATGATCCTGCTCTATCTGCAGACCCGCGCGATTCAGACCGGCAATCCGGAGGTGGAGCTGGGCGGTTCCATGCATGACTGGCTGAAGCGCATGGACATTCCGATCTGCGGCAAGGCCTATCGCGACGTGGAGGATCAGGCGGCACGGCTCTCCGCCTGCCATCTGACCTTCTTCACAGACGCCGACGGCGGCCGGCGGCAGAGCAAGGAATCGATCGTCGCCGACGCCATCCAGCTGCGCCGCCCCGACGACCGCCAGGGAACGCTGTTCACCGAGACGGTGCGGCTCAGCGATAGCTTCTTCAAGGCTCTGCGCGAGCATCCGGTCCCGGTGGCGGAAGAGGCGCTGAAGGCGATCAGCGGCAAGTCGATGGCGCTCGACGTCTATATCTGGCTGGCCTATCGCCTGCATTCGCTGGATAAGCCGACCCCGATCACCTGGGCGGCCCTGCATGGCCAGTTCGGCGCCGGCTATGCCCTGGTGCGCCAGTTCAAGACCAAGTTCATCCCGAATCTGAAATACGCCATGGCCGCCTACCCGGACGCCCGCGTCGAGGAAGCGGCCGAAGGGCTGATCCTCTACCCGTCGCGTCCGCCGATCAACGAGCGGGTGATGGCACGCATCGCCTGATGTCCTGCGGACTCCCGCCGCTGAACTTTGGTGACGCCGGTCCCGCCGATTCTTGAACTCTGGTGACGCTGCGCATCACAGGCCGGCAGTCACGAGAACCGCTCGATCATCAGATCCAGCAGGGCGCGCAGGCGCGCCAGCCGGCGGAGATCCTGGTGATAGCCGACCCAGACATCGCGTCCGGGCGGCGGTTCGCCGAGGTCGATGACCCGCAGCCTGTCCAGGGCATCGCCGATCGGGCGCGGCAGAACCGCCAATCCGACGCCGAAGGCGGCCATGGCAGCCTGGACGTCGCGGTTGTTGCTGCGAAACGCGATGCGGGCATTCGGCAGCATCCGCCGCAGCCATTCCACATCCGGCATGCCGCCGAAGGCGGCGTCCATGGTGACCAGCGCGCAGCCGGTGCCGTCACCCACCTCCGGCGGCGGGCTGCCGACGATCCCATACAGGGCGTAATCGATCCGGGTCAGCTTGCGCTGCACCACTTCCGGCTCGTCGAACGGACGGATGCGGAACACGAGGTCGGCCTCGCGCCTGGACAGGCTCAGCAGCCGTGACTCGGTCAACAGCTCCACCACCACACCGGGATGGCGCTGCGTGAACTCGTGAATGACCGGCGTGAGCATGTGCAGGCCGAACCAGTCGGAGGACGACAGCCGCAGGCAGCCCTCCAGCCGTCCGCCTTGGCCGGCCAGTTCGCGCTCCAGCGCAAGGCTTTCCTCTTCCATGCGCTCTGCATGGCGCAGCACGGCGGTCCCTTCGTCGGTCAGCACGAAGCCGTCGCTGGTCCGCTGGAACAGGGTGTGCCCCACCGCCTCCTCCAGCGCGCGCAGACGACGCCCCATGGTCGGCTGGGTCTGTCCGATCCGCCGTGCCGCCGCGCCCAGCGTGCCCTCGCGGGCAATCGCCAGGAAAATCCGAAGGTCGCTCCACTCCATGCCGCATCATACATAAATGAATGGAGGTCAAACAGTATCGTTGTTTTTCAAACATCCGCGTTGGGCACATCCTTCGGGACATCACCACGATGCACCCCAACGAGGAGCAAGGTCATGTCCCAGGATCCGAACAACACGATGCGCGCGCTGGTGCTGGATGCGTATGACGCCCCGTTCCGCCTGACCGAGGTGGCGCGGCCGATGGCCGGTCCCGGCCAGGTGCTGGTCCGCATCGCCGCAAGCGGCGTCAACCCGCTCGACACCAAGATCCGGGCCGGCGCCGCCGCCCACGCGAAGCATCCGCTGCCCGCCATCCTCGGCATCGATCTGGCGGGCGAGGTCGTCGCTGTCGGTCCCGGTGTCACCGCCTTCAAGCCCGGCGATCAGGTCTATGGCATGACCGGCGGCGTTGGTGGCCGGCAGGGCTCGCTGGCGGAATACGCCGCGGTCGAGGCCGACCTGCTCGCGCACAAGCCGGCGAATCTGACGATGCGCGAAGCCGCCGCGCTGCCGCTGATCACCATCACGGCTTGGGAAGGTCTGGTCGACCGCGCCAATCTGCAGTCCGGCCAGACGGTTCTGGTCCAGGGCGGCGCCGGCGGCGTGGGCCATGTGGCGGTGCAGATCGCCCGTGCCTTCGGCGCGACCGTCTGGGCGACGGAATCGGCGGGGAAGTTGGCGCTGGTCGAACAGTTGGGCGCCACCGCCATCGATTATCGGGCCGAGGCGGTCGAAGCATACGTCGCCCGCCACACCGGTGGCCGTGGCTTCGATCTGGTCTATGACACCGCCGGCGGGCCGGTGCTCGACGCCTCGTTCCAGGCGGTGCGGCGCTTCGGCCATGTGGTCAGCTGCCTGGGCTGGGGGACGCATGCGCTGGCGCCGCTGTCGTTCCGCGCCGCGACCTATTCCGGCGTCTTCACCCTGCTGCCCCTGCTGACGGGGGAGGGAATGGCGAACCATGGCGAAATCCTGCGCCGCGCCGCCGCCCTGGTCGAAGCCGGCAAGCTGCTGCCCCGCCTCGATCCGCGGCGTTTCTCGCTGGAGCAGGCCGACGCTGCGCACACCGCCCTGACCGACGGCAGTGCCGGCGGCAAGATCGTCGTCGAGATCGCGCTTTGACCGCACCGGCCTTCGACACCGGGCGGACGTCACCAAAGTTCAAGGAAAATCGTCGGTGACAGCGAACCTGCGGCGGCGATTTTCCCATAGCCGCTTATCCGTTCGCCCTCTCCGTGGTAGGATTATGAACCTATCACCGACCGAGGGGGGTGTACCATGTCCAGTCCGTCGCGGATCTCCGGCTTCCCGCGGTTTCCGACGGGATATCAGCGGGTTGCCGGCCGCGCCAACCACCCACTCCGCCCGGATGGAACAGGTGAACAGAACCCCGGATCCTGTTTCACGGCGTTTCAAACGTTCCAGTCCCCCTCCGCCCCAGGGCTGGCGAAGGGGGAGGGAGCCGGTATCGAACCGCTAAGCCTGACCCGCCGCCACGTCGCGCAGATAGCCGCGCGGCAGGGCGTCGTTCAGCCCGTCGACCCCGGTCTGCACCGCGCGCGCCAGGGCGGTGCGGGCCAGCACCACCAGCAGGTCGGTCTGGGTGATCATTCCCAGCACCCGGCGGTTCTGGTCGACGATCACCACGTCATGGGTGCGGCCATCGGACAGGCGGCCGAGCAGGCGGAAGACCGGCGTGTCGGGCAGCTCGGTCGCCGCCGGCGTCATCACGGCGCCGACGCGCGATCCGTGATGGACGGCGTCGCCATGCGACAGCTGCTCGTGCCCGACGATGCCGACGACGGCATTCTGCCCATCCACCACCGGCAGCGTGCGGAAGCCATGCTCCAGCAGGCGGGCGCGGGCGACCTGCGGGTGGGTGTCCGGCGTCACCGTGACCACGTCGCGCGACATGATCTCCCGGCAGGTGATGTCGGCATGCAGCCGCTCCAGCGCGTGCAGCTCGGCATTGACAAGCAGGGCGCCCAGGTCGTCGCGGCTGACGTCCAGCGTCTCGGCCAGGGTGCGCAGGGCGTCGTCGACGTCGCCCTGGGTCAGGCCGGGGCGCAGCTGCGCCGGCGGGTCGTTGGTGCGGTGGGTGTTGACCGCCTTGTGCGGATAGCGGTGGCCGGACAACCGGTGGAACATCAGCCCGGCAGTCAGCAGCAGGATGGAATTCACTGCGACGGGGAAGAAGGCGAACTTGATCCCCATCTCCGTCACCGCCGGCCCGCCCAGCACCGCAGTCAGCGCGGCGGCGCCGCCGGGCGGATGCAGGCAGCGGGTCAGCGACATGGTGGCGATGGCCAGCGCCACCGCGGCGGCCCCGGCCAGCATCGGGTCGGGGATGGCGGCGGCGACCAGCACGCCGACGATGGCCGACAGCGTGTTGCCGCCGACGATCGACCAGGGCTGCGCCAGCGGGCTGGCCGGCACGGCGAACAGCAGCACCGCCGACGCTCCCATCGGCGCCACCAGAACCGGCGCGCTGGACATGAAGGTCAGCATGTTGCGGCAGAGCAATCCGGTCGCCGCGATCCCCAGCAGCGCGCCGCAGCAGGCGATCATGCGGTCGCGCAGCGTGGCGCCGGGCAGGATCGGCCGGAACACAAGCTCACCCAATCCCGCCCCAAATCCCACCAAGCGTTCCTGCAAGGCGGCAAACTTTCCCCTGGTCATTCGGTCCCCATCCCCGTGATTACCCAATCGGCACTTTGCCCGTTCGGACGGCAAAGTCCGGCGACCCTAAAACCTCAATAGAACTTGAGGTCAAGCGAAAAAGCCGTCAGATTGGTGGGATGGAGGGTTGCAGGAGAGGGGAGGGGCCGGAATGCTGTCGCCGGAGGAGTACGACAAGGACCTGACGGTGGGGGAGGTGGCGCGCCGTTCCGGTGTGGCGGTCTCGACCATCCATTTCTACGAGGCGCAGGGGCTGATCCGCAGCTGGCGCAATCCCGGCAACCAACGCCGCTTTTCGCGCGACGTGCTGCGGCGCGTGGCGGTCATCAAGGTGGCGCAACGGCTCGGCATCTCGCTCGCCTCAATCGCCGATGCGCTGAACGCCCTGCCGCAGGACCGCTCCCCAACCACCGCCGACTGGAAACGCATGTCGGAGCGCTGGCGGGAGGAACTGGACGACCGCATCACCAAGCTGACCAAGCTGCGCGACAATCTGGACGGCTGCATCGGCTGCGGCTGCCTGTCGATCCGCGACTGCCCCCTGCGCAACCCGTGGGACGAGCTTGGCGACGCCGGCGCCGGCCCGCGGCTGCTCGACCCTGCCTGACCCTGCCGCTGTCCCACATTAAAATTGCGGCCCATACGAAAATAAGGGGTGAAGACGGCGCGGCGATGGTCCATGGAAACGGCCGTCGAAAGAGCCATCCGTCACCTCAGAGGATCCGCAGGGTGATCGTCGCCAATCCGCTCCGTTCCGCCGCCCCGTTCCGCAATCCATTCCGCCGTCTGGCCGCCTGCCTGTCGCTCGCCGCCGCCCTTCTGGGTTCGGCCCCTGCCGTCGCGCTGACCGCGCCGGAAACGGCGGCCAAGCAGGCCTATCTGGTCGATCTGACCAACGGGGAGGTGCTGCTGGACAAGAACGGCGAGACCCGCATGGCGCCGTCGTCGATGACCAAGATGATGACGGCCTATCTCACCTACGACGCGCTGGTCCATGGCCGGACGACGCTGGACACCAGCTTCCCGGTCAGCCAGACCGCCTGGAAGATGGGCGGCTCGCGCATGTTCCTGAAGCTGGGCAGTCAGGTGCGGGTGGAGGATCTGCTGCGCGGGCTGCTGATCGACAGCGGCAACGACGCCGCCGTGGCCCTGGCCGAGGGGCTGGCCGGCAGCCAATCCGCCTTCGCCGCGCTGATGAACGCCAAGGCGCACGAGCTTGGGATGACCGACAGCCATTTCATGAACGCCAGCGGCTGGCCGGACCCGGACCACTACACCACCGCCCGCGATCTGGCGATCCTCGCCACCCATCTGATCCGCGACTTCCCGCAATTCTACCATTACGAGTCGGAACGGACCTTCACCTGGAACGGCATCCGCCAGGGCAACCGCAACCCGCTGCTCTACCATCCGGTCAGCGTTGACGGCATTAAGACCGGCCACACCGAGGTCGGCGGCTACGGCCTGACCGCGTCAGGCGAGCGCAACGGCCGCCGTCTGGTTCTGGTGGTCAACGGCCTGCCCAGCCCGCAGTCGCGCAACGACGAGCCGACCCGGCTGCTCGACTGGGCCTGGAACAGCTTCAAGCTCTACCCCCTGCTGCACAAGGGCGAGTTGGTCGAACAGGCGCCGGTGTGGATGGGGGCGGAGGACAGCGTGCCGGTGACGGTCGCCGACGACGTGACGGTGACCATGGCGCCGGCCGACCGCAACAGCCTGCATGTCGTCGCCACCCTGGCCGAGCCACTGCCGAGCCCGGTCCACCGCGGCGACGTCGTCGGCAAGCTCCGCATCGACTATGACAGCGCCGTCCGCCGGACGGTCGATCTGGTCGCCGGTGCCGACGTCCCGGCCTCCAGCGGCCTCACCGCTCTCGGCCAGCGGCTGGGCCACTTGCTGCCGTGAGGGGATAACTCCCTCTCCCGTCCCGGGAGAGGGAGTTACTCTCCGCTCAATCCACCTTCAGCGTGATGGTGCCCATGGTGCCATAGCGGGCGACCGACCGGCTGCCCGGTTCGACGAAAATCGTGCCGGTGCAGGATCCGGTGGTCACCACCTCGCCCGCATGCAGGCCGCCGAAGCTGCGGGTGCCGACATTGGCCATCCACACCAGCAGACGGACCGGATCGCCGGCGCTGTTGCCGCCGACGACATCGACCTTGGTCTCGCCATCGACCTCCAGCGTCACCGTTTCCTTCACCGGATCGAGCGAGCGCCAATCGGCGATGGCCGGCCCGACGATCAGGGCGCCGTGGTTGAACTGGTCGGCCATGTGGCTCAGCCGGTCCTGGCTGCCGAACCCGGCGAAGCGGGTGTCGACGATTTCCCAGGCGGGATGGACCGAGGCGACGGCGTCCAGAACCTCTTCCCGGCTGTAGGGCTGCTCGCGCACCGGCAGGTCGCGGGCGAAGCGGTAGGCGATCTCCGCCTCCACGCCGATGACCTGGAACAGCTTGGCCGGCAGGTGATCGGTGCCCTCGAAGACGGTGGCGGCGTTGATCGGCGCGCGGAAAGGCTCGGCGTCGGGCGTGGCGGCGCCGACCTTCCAGGCGGTGACGGGGCCGAGGCGGCGGGCGACGGCATCCTGGATCTCATAGGCCTCCGCTTCGGTCGCGGGGCGGTTGTCCAGCCCGGTCAGCCACTGGCGGGTCTCGCGCGCGGCGATCAGGGCCTCGACGGTATCGGTCATGACAGGTCTCTGTGGTGGAGGGAAGGAGAGGGGGCGCCGCCCAGGGAGTCGCTGGGGGAGCCGCAGGATTGGCGGACCACGAGCCGGCTGGGCAGGATGATCCGCTCCGGCGGGCCTTGCGGGTCGGCGATGCGGCGCAGCAGCAGGCGGGCGGCTTCCTGCCCGATCTGCCTTGCGGAGGTGGCGACGGTGGTCAGCGCCGGCCGGCTGAGCGCGGCCTCCGGCACGTCGTCGAATCCGGTGACGGCCAGATCGCGCCCGGCCCTGAGACCGCGCGCCTCCAGCCCCAGCATCAGCCCGAGCGCCACCACGTCGTTGTAGCA
>NZ_CAMLJP010000050.1 GCF_946480385.1 uncultured Azospirillum sp. | reverse complement strand
GGCTGCTGGGGACCGGAGCCGGACGCCGATGCGGTCGTGAAGGCCGCCTGGGACGCGCTGGCCGGGGTGATGGATCCGGAGATCCCGGTGCTGAGCATCGTCGATCTCGGCATCGTCCGCGCGGTGTCCGCCGACGCGGACGGACGGCTGTCGGTGGCCCTGACGCCGACATATTCCGGCTGCCCCGCCACCAACGTGATCGTGCTGGAGGCGGAAACCGCGCTGGCCCGCGCCAAACTCGACGCCCGCGTCTCGGTGGTGATCGCCCCGCCCTGGACGACCGACTGGATCAGCGACACCGGCCGCGAAAAGCTGGCCGAGGTCGGCATCGTCCCGCCGCCGGCATCGGGCAAGCGGTCGCTGACCGCCCCGGACGAGGTGATCGCCTGTCCGCGCTGCGGATCGCAGGACACCCGGCAGATCAGCCGCTTCGGCTCCACCGCCTGCAAGGCGCTGCACGCCTGCAACGCCTGCCTCGAACCGTTCGACGTGTTCAAATGCCATTGATGAGTGGGGCGCCCGCCGCGACCACTCAACCGGCCCGACCAAGGACCACCCAATGACCACCCCCAGCTTCCACCCGCTGACCATCCGCGAGTGCCGCCGGGAGACCGCGGACACCGTGTCGATCGCCTTCGACGTGCCGGCCGATCTCGCCGACCGCTTCCGCTTCGTCCAGGGCCAGTACCTGACCCTCAAGACCCACATCGGGGACGAGGAGGTGCGGCGCTCCTATTCCATCTGCTCCGGCGTGGATGAGGGCGAACTGCGCGTGGCGGTGAAGAAGGTCGATGGCGGCCTGTTCTCCACCCACGCCAACCAGTCGCTGGCCCCCGGCGCGGTGCTGGAGGTGATGACGCCGATGGGGCGCTTCCACACCCCCATCGACCCCAATGCCGCCCGCACCTACGTCGCCTTCGCCGCCGGCAGCGGCATCACGCCGGTGATGTCGATCCTGAAGACCGTGCTGGCGCAGGAGCCGAAGAGCCGCTTCGTCCTGGTCTACGGCAACCGCACCGTCTCCTCCATCATATTCCGCGAAGAGCTGGAGGACCTGAAGAACCGCTATATCGGCCGGCTGGTCATCCACCATGTGCTGAGCCGCGAGCCGGAAGAGGCCGGGCTGCTCGGCGGCCGCATCGGCGCCGGTCTGGTGCGCGAACTCTGCGCCGGTCCCTTGAAGGCCGAGGACATCGACGCCGCCTTCCTCTGCGGTCCCCAGCCGATGGTGGAGGAGGTGCGCGACGCCCTGGCCGCCTGCGGCACGCCGCCTGCCAACATCCATGTCGAGCTGTTCGGCACCACGACCGCCGCGCGGCCCACGGTCAGGAAGGTGGCGACCGACACCCCCACCGACGCCGCGACCATCGCCATCCTGCAGGACGGCAAGCGCAAGGAGTTCACGCTGCCCTATGACGGCGACAGCATCCTCGACGCCGCCCACCGGCACGGCGCCGACCTGCCCTATTCCTGCAAGTCCGGCGTCTGCTGCACCTGCCGCGCCAAGGTGCGCGAAGGCAAGGTCGAGATGGCCGAGAACTACTCGCTGGAGCCGTGGGAGGTCGAGGCCGGCTATGTCCTGACCTGCCAGTCGCGCCCGCTGACCGAACGGGTCGTCATCGATTTCGACGCCGCCTAAATCAACGAGAAAAAGGAAACGCCCCGCCATGACCACCACCCCGCAGAGCCTGTTCGAGACGCACGAGGCGACGCTGCAGAAGGCCGTCGAAGCCTGCCGCAGCCGCGCCTACTGGTCGGCCTTCCCCGAAATGCCGAGCCCGCGCGCCTATGGCGAGACGGCGGCGGCGGATGGCGAGGCGGCCTTCGCGGCTTACCGCGACAAGCCCTTCGAGCTGGACCAGCCGGGCGTCACCGGCACCAAGGGGGGCACGGTGGGTGGCGAGCGCTCGCCCTTCGGCTTCGACCTCGGCATCACCTATCCGGTGTCGGACGTCGATGCGCTGGTGAAGGCGGCCAAGGCGGCGATGCCGGGCTGGCGCAAGGCCGGGCCGAACGGCCGCGCCGGCGTCTGCCTGGAAATCCTCAAGCGTCTGAACGCGCGGTCCTTCGAGATCGCCAACGCGGTGATGCACACCACAGGGCAGGCCTTCATGATGGCCTTCCAGGCCGGCGCCCCGCACGCCCAGGACCGTGGGCTTGAGGCGGTCGCCTATGGCTGGAAGGCGATGACCGACCAGACCCCGGCGGCGCGCTGGGAGAAGCCGCAGGGCAAGAACCCGCCGCTGGTGATGGACAAGCGCTTCGAGGTGGTCGGCCGCGGCGTCGGGCTGGTCATCGGCTGCGCCACCTTCCCGACCTGGAACGGCTATCCCGGCCTGTTCGCCAGCCTCGTCACCGGCAATGCGGTGATCGTGAAGCCCGGCCCGACCGCCATCCTGCCGCTCGCCATCACCGTGAAGATCGCGCGCGAGGTGCTGGCAGAGTGCGGGCTCGACCCCAACCTCGTCACGCTGGCGATCGGCGACACCGTCGCCAAGGATCTGGCGCTGCGTCCGGAAGTGGCGGTGATCGACTACACCGGTTCCACCGGCTTCGGCGACTGGCTGGAGCAGAACGCCCGTCAGGCCCAGGTCTATACCGAGAAGGCCGGCGTCAACACGGTGGTGATCGACGGCACCGACGATCCCAAGGGGATGGTGCGCAACCTCGCCTTCACGCTCAGCCTCTATTCCGGCCAGATGTGCACGACGACCCAGGTCATCTTCGTGCCCAAGGACGGCATCCAGGCCGGCGCTGACCGCATGAGCTTCGATCAGGTCGTCTCGGCGCTGGCCGGCGGCGTCGACAAGTTCCTGTCCGACCCGGAACGCGCGGTGGAGGTGCTGGGCGCCATCCAGTCCGACGCCACGCTCGCCCGCATCGACGAGGCTGCCAAGCTCGGCACCGTCGTGCTGCCGTCTCGCGCCATCACCCATCCGAAGTTCCCGGACGCCCGCATCCGCACGCCGCTGATCCTGACCATGGATGCGGCCGACGAGGACAAGTACGGCCATGAACTGTTCGGCCCGATTTCCATCATCGTGAAGACCGACAGCACCGCCGACAGCCTGGAGCGCGCCGCCCGCCTGACCCGCACCAAGGGCGCCCTGACCACCGGCCTCTACAGCACCGACCCGCAGGTGATTGAGCAGGCGACCGACCTGTTCGTCGAGGCCGGCGTCGCCCTGTCAGTCAATCTGACCGGCGGCGTCTTCGTCAACCAGTCGGCGGCCTTCAGCGACTTCCACGGCACCGGCGCCAACCCGGCGGCCAATGCGGCGCTGTGCGACCTCGCCTTCGTCGCCAACCGCTTCCGCGTGGTGCAGAGCCGCGTTCCGGTTCTGGAGGCCGCCCAATGAGCGACCGGCAGACCACCGACAAGACCATCCTCCTCGACATCGCCGACGGCGTCGCCACCATCACGCTGAACCGGCCCGACCGGCTGAACAGCTTCACCGCGGCGATGCATGAGGAGCTGCGCGAGGCCGTCGGCGAGGTGCGCGACGACAAGGCCGTGCGCTGCCTGCTGCTGACCGGCGCCGGGCGCGGCTTCTGCGCCGGGCAGGATCTGTCCGACCGCGCCGTCGCGCCGGGCGCCCAGGGCCCCGACCTCGGCGTGTCGATCGAGACCAACTACAACCCGCTGGTCCGGTCCTTGCGCGCCCTGCCGATGCCGGTGGTCTGCGCGGTGAACGGCGTCGCCGCCGGGGCGGGCGCCAACATCGCGCTGGCCTGCGACATCGTGCTGGCGGCGCGGTCGGCCAGCTTCATCCAGGCCTTCTGCAAGATCGGGCTGATCCCCGACAGCGGCGGCACCTGGACCCTGCCGCGTCTGGTCGGTCATGCCCGCGCCATGGGCCTCGCCATGCTGGGCGACAAGGTCTCGGCCGAGCAGGCGGAAGCCTGGGGCATGATCTGGAAGGCGGTGGACGACGACACGCTGATGGCGGAGGCCGGCGCGCTCGCCCGCCAGCTCGCCACCCAGCCGACGCGCGGTCTGGCCCTCATCAAGCAGGCGCTCAACGCCTCCTCCGCCAACGACCTCGACACCCAGCTCGACCTGGAACGCGATCTCCAGCGCGAGGCCGGCCGCACGCACGACTATCGCGAGGGCGTCGCCGCCTTCGTCGAGAAGCGCTCGCCGAAGTTCGAGGGGCGGTGATGGCGGTGCTCGATCCCTCCATCACCGTCGCGGTGGTCGGAGCCGGCGCCATGGGCCAGGGCATCGCCCAGGTCGCGGCCCAGGCCGGCCACCCGGTCCTGCTGGTCGACACCCGCCCCGGCGCCGCCCAGGCCGCCGTCGAGTCCATCGCCAAGGCCCTGACCGCCCTGGTCGAAAAGGGCAAGCGCACGGCGGCGGAACGCGACGCCACCGTCGACCGTCTGCGCGCGGTGAACGGCCTGTCCGACCTCGCCCCCGCCGGGCTGGTGGTGGAGGCCATCGTCGAGGACCTCGACGTCAAGCGCCGCCTGTTCGCCGAGCTTGAGGGCATCGTCGGGCCGGATGCGATCCTCGCCACCAACACCTCGTCGCTGTCGGTCACCGCCATCGGTGCCGGGGTACAGCGGCCGGAACGGCTGGCCGGCCTGCATTTCTTCAATCCGGCGCCGCTGATGGCGCTGGTGGAGATCGTCAGCGGCCTCGCCACCGATCCGGCGGTGCTCGACACGCTGTTCGACACGGCCAAGGCCTGGGGCAAGAGCCCGGTGCGCTGCCGCTCCACCCCCGGCTTCATCGTCAACCGGGTCGCCCGCCCCTTCTACGCCGAAGGGCTGCGGCTGGTGCAGGAACAGGCGGCCGATCCCGCCACCATCGACGCCGTCGCCCGCGAGGCCGGCGGCTTCCGCATGGGGCCGTTCGAGCTGATGGACCTGATCGGCCATGACGTGAACTTCGCCGTCACCCGCTCCGTCCATGCCGCCTATTTCGGCGACCCGCGCTTCCAGCCCTCGCTGATCCAGCAGGAACTGGTCGAGGCCGGGCGCCTCGGCCGCAAAACCGGCCGCGGCTTCTACGACCACAGCCCCGGCGGCGCCAAGCCGACGCCGCGCAGCGCCGAGCCGGCCGTCAAGCCGCAGCGTGTCACCGTACAGGGCAACCTCGGCCCCGCCGCGTCCCTGGTCGGGCTGCTGCGCGAGGCCGGTATCGCCGTCGAGGAGACCGCCGGTCCCGGCACGCTCGTGGTGGACGGTGTCACCCTGGTCCTCACCGATGGCCGCACCGCCACCGCCCGTGCGGCGGAGGACGGCATTGCCCCGCTGGTGCTGTTCGACCTCGCGCTGGACTACGCCAAGGCCACCCGCATGGCTCTGGCCCCCGCCGACGGCACGCCGTCCGAGGCGGTCGCCGTCGCCGCCGGGCTGTTCCAGGTGCTGGGCAAGGCGGTGTCGGTGATCGACGACGCCCCCGGTCTGGTGGTGATGCGCACCGTCGCCATGCTCGCCAACGAGGCGGCCGACGCGGCGATGCAGGGCGTCGCCAGCGCAGCCGACATCGACATCGCGATGACCAAGGGCGTGAACTACCCGCTGGGTCCGCTCGCCTGGGCCGACCGCATCGGCCTGCCCCATGTGCTGGCCGTGCTCGACGCGCTGGCCCGCACCTATGGCGAGGACCGCTACCGCGCCTCGGCCCTGCTGCGCCGCAAGATTTCTGGAGGAAACCGCTTCCATGGCTGAGACCCACACCGACCCCCAAAGCCTCGCCGAAGCGGTCGGCCGCGGCATGTACGAGCGCGACCATTGCGCCCAGGCCCACGGCATCGAACTGCTGGAAATCGCCCCCGGCTATGCCCGCATGGCGATGACCGTGCGCAAGGACATGGTGAACGGCCACGACATCGGCCATGGCGGCATGACCTTCACGCTGGCCGACACCGCCTTCGCCTATGCCTGCAACGCGGCGAACGAGGTGACGGTGGCGGCGGGCTGCTCCATCACCTTCCCGGCTCCGGCCAAGCTGGGCGATGTGCTGACCGCCGAATGCCGAGAGGTGCACAAGCGCGGCCGCTCCGGCGTCTACGACGTCACCGTCACCAACCAGGACGGCACGGTGGTCGGCCTGTTCCGCGGCCAGTCGGCGCGCATCGCGGGGACCGTGATTCCGGTGGCCTGAAGCCATCAAAGGCGCCGCCCCCTGGCGGCCACGGTCACGATCCCCATCTGATAGTTTCTGGAGCGAACCATGCGTGAAGCCTACATCTGCGATGCCGTCCGCACCCCCTTCGGCCGTTACGGCGGCGGGCTGGCCCCGGTGCGCCCGGACGACCTCGCCGCGGTGCCGCTGAAGGCCCTGATGGAGCGCAATCCCGGCGTCGAGTGGTCCGCCGTCGACGACGTGATCCTTGGCTGCGCCAACCAGGCCGGCGAGGACAACCGCAACGTCGCCCGCATGGCCGCCCTTCTGGCGGGGTTGCCCGAGACGGTGCCCGGCACCACGGTCAACCGCCTCTGCGGCTCCGGCATGGACAGCATCGGCATGGCCGCCCGCGCCATCAAGGCGGGCGAGGCCGAACTGATCGTCGCTGGCGGCGTGGAGAGCATGACCCGCGCCCCCTTCGTCATGGGCAAGTCCGACAGCGCCTTCTCCCGTCAGGCGGAGATCTTCGACACCACCATCGGCTGGCGCTTCGTCAATCCGCTGATGAAGGCGAAGTTCGGCATCGACAGCATGCCGGAGACGGCGGAAAACGTCGCCGCCGACCACAACATCTCCCGCGCCGACCAGGACGCTTTCGCGGTGCGCAGCCAGCAGCGCGCCGGCCGCGCCCAGGAGTCGGGGCGTCTGGCCCGCGAGATCGTCCCGGTCTCCATCCCCCGCCGCAAGGGCGAGCCGACCATCGTCGCCGCCGACGAGCATCTGCGCCCCGACACCACGCTGGAAGCGCTGGCCAAGCTCTCCACCCCCTTCCGCAAGGAAGGCGGCAGCGTCACCGCCGGCAACGCATCGGGCGTCAATGACGGCGCCGCCGCGGTGATCGTCGCCTCGGCCGAAGCCGTGAAGCGCTACGGCCTGACCCCACGGGCGCGCGTCGTCGGCACTGCGGTGGCCGGCGTCGCCCCGCGCGTGATGGGCATCGGCCCGGCCCCGGCGACGCAGAAGCTGCTGGCCCGCCTCGGCCTCTCCATCGGCGATGTCGACGTGATCGAGTTGAACGAGGCCTTTGCCGCGCAGGGCCTCGCCGTGCTGCGCATGCTGGGCCTGCCCGACGATGCCGAGCATGTGAACCCCAATGGCGGCGCCATCGCGCTCGGCCATCCGCTGGGCGCCAGCGGCACCCGTCTGGTCGCCAGCGCGGTGATGGAGTTGGAGGACCGCAAGGCGACCCGCGCGCTCTGCACCATGTGCATCGGCGTCGGCCAGGGCATCGCCATGATGGTGGAGCGGGTCTGAACGAAAATCGGCAACACCGGCCGTCAAGCGCCGGGCATCAGTACGAAGGGAGAAACGCACCATGTCCATCATGACCGATACCGGCGTCAGCGAGGGCACCAAACCCGGCATGGACCGCTACGAGTTCGCCAGCCGCGACGAGATCGTCGCGATGCAGACGGAGCGGCTGGCATGGTCGCTTCGCCACTCCTACGCCAACGTCGCCTCCTTCCGCGCCAAGTGCGAGGCGAAGGGCGTTCATCCCGACGACTTCAAGGAACTGAAGGATCTTGCGCTGTTCCCCTTCACCGTGAAGGACGATCTGCGCCAGGCCTATCCCTTCGGCATGTTCGCCGTGCCGATGGAGGACATCGTGCGCGTCCATGCCTCCAGCGGCACCACCGGGCGGCCGACGGTGGTCGGCTACACCAAGGGCGACATCGACGTGTGGGCGGAGGTCGTTGCCCGCTCCATCCGCGCCGCCGGCGGCACGCGCGGCGACCGGGTGCACATCGCCTACGGCTACGGCCTGTTCACCGGCGGCCTCGGCGCCCATTACGGGGCGGAGCGGCTGGGCTGCACCGTCATCCCGATGTCGGGCGGCCAGACCGAGAAGCAGGTCCAGCTGATCCAGGACTTCAAGCCGACCATCATCATGGTCACGCCGTCCTACATGCTGAACATCGCCGACGAGATGCGCCGCCAGGGCATCGACCCGCGCAGCACCAGCCTGCGCGTCGGCATCTTCGGCGCCGAGCCCTGGACCGGCGCTCTGCGCGAGGAGATCGAGCGCACCTTCAACATCCACGCGGTGGACATCTACGGCCTGTCGGAGGTGATGGGTCCGGGCGTGGCGTCGGAATGCGTCGAGACCAAGGACGGCCCGGTGATCTGGGAGGACCATTTCTATCCCGAGATCATCGACCCCGACTCAGGCGAGGTGCTGCCCGACGGCTCCTATGGAGAGCTGGTCTTCACCACCCTGACCAAGCAGGGCATGCCGGTCATCCGCTACCGCACCCGCGACCTGACCCGTCTGCTGCCGCCGACGGCGCGCGGCATGCGGCGGATGGACAAGATCACCGGCCGGTCGGACGACATGCTCATCATCCGCGGCGTGAACGTCTTCCCGACCCAGGTCGAGGAGCTGATCTGCAAGATCCCGGCGCTCGCCCCGCACTATGAGCTGGTGGTCAGCCGCGACGGCCACATGGACAACCTCGCCGTCCGGGTGGAGATGCACGAGGACATCCACCCGTCGGAATGGGACGGCCACGCCAAGCACCTGCAGCACTCGATCAAGTCGCTGATCGGCATCAGCACCCGCGTCGAGGTGGTCGAGCCCGGCGGCATCGCCCGCTCCATCGGCAAGGCCAAGCGCGTGCAGGACCTGCGCCCGAAGGCTTGAGGTCAGCCCTTCGCCCTCAGCCCTTCTGCGACAGCAGCGGGAAGGCGTCCAGAACACCGGTCAGCAGGATCTGGACGCCGACGCAGAACAGCAGGAAGGCGAACAGCCGCGTCAGCACCCGCACCCGCGTCGGACCCAGGAAGGCGACGATGCGGTCGGCGGAGCGGTAGGACAGCCAGACCAGGGCGGCGATCGCCAGCGCCGCCCCCGACATGCCCAGGAAGAACTCCATCAGCCCGCCGGCCCCGCGCGTCGGGCGGGTGGATCCCAGCGCGATGGCGACCGAAATGGTGCCCGGCCCGGTGGTGAAGGGTATCGTCATCGGGAAGAAGGCCGATTCCGCCAGCTGGTCGTTGTCGCCGGTCGGGGCGGCCTGTTCCTGCTTGCGCGCCTCGTGCCGTTCCGGCGCCGACAGCAGCGCCCAGGCCCGTTCGGCCACCACGAAGCCGCCGGCGATCCGCAGCGCCGCCATCGACACGCCGAAGAAGTTCAGCACATAGGCACCCGCCCACAGCGCGGTCAGCATGACGATGGCCGAATAGATGCTGACCAGCCCGGCCAGCCGCGCCCGGTCGCGCGGACTGCTGTCCGCCGTCACCTGACTGAAGATCAGCGCCATCGCCAGCGGATTGACGATGGAGAACAGGGCGGTGAAGGCGAGCAGGAAACTGTCGAACATGGGACCCGTGCGTTTGTCGGCTGTCCGAACAGTTAGCGGGGACTGGGCAGGACTGGCAAGGGGTGGGAATGGGAATGGCTCCTTGCCCGAAAATTCACCACCGATACAGCCTCAGCCCGAAAATTGTGCGCTCCTCGCAAAGCACACCCGCCGGACCACTGTCCGTCCCGTCAGTTCCTGTCCCAATGGACAAGTTTTCTCTTCGTAAAATCAATCTACTACCAGCCAACTTCCCCACCGCTGCACGATCTGGCTCGCTTCTTGCTCCCGTCCTCCGCAACAGACGACAACGCGAAGGGACGACCGCCGTGCCAGCCGCCCAGCCCGCACCGCTCACTCTGGTTCCGCCGGGTGCAGATCATGCGCCGCGCACCATCGTCGACATCCGCAACCTGACCCTGACCTATCAGGCCGCCGATCATCCGGTCTACGCGCTGAGCGACGTCAGCCTGTCGATTGCCAAGGGCGATTTCATCTCGCTGATCGGCCCCAGCGGCTGCGGCAAGACCACGCTGATGCGCGTCGTCGCCGACCTCGAACAGCCGACCTCCGGCGAGGTGACGGTCAACGGCATGACGCCGGAACAGGCACGGCTGAAGCGCGCCTATGGCTATGTCTTCCAGGCCCCGGCGCTCTATCCGTGGCGGACGGTGGAGCGCAACGTCATGCTGCCGCTGGAGATCATGGGGCTGCCCAAGGCCGAACGTCAGGCCCTCGCCCGCGAGCAGTTGGACCTCGTCGGCCTGTCGGGCTTCGAGCGCAAATTCCCCTGGCAGCTGTCCGGCGGCATGCAGCAGCGGGTGTCCATCGCCCGCGCGCTCGCCTTCAATCCGGACCTGCTGTTGATGGACGAGCCGTTCGGCGCGCTCGACGAGATCACCCGCGACCACCTGAATTTGCAGCTCACCCGCCTGTGGCTGAGCACCCGCAAGACCTGCATCTTCGTCACCCACTCCATCGCCGAGGCGGTGTTCCTCTCCACCCGCATCGTGGTGATGAGCCCGCGCCCCGGCCGCATCCTCGACGTCATCGACTGCGACCGCGACCTGCCGCGCGAGCGCACACTCGACATCCGCGAAAGCCCGGAGTTCCAGCGCATCGCCCACCGCGTCCGCGAAGGGTTGATGGAGGGCCACAGCTATGACGACTAAAAGCACGCTCCCCGTCGTCGTGATGGCGCTGGCGGTGCTGGTGTTGTGGTACGCGGGCGCGGTCTGGCTGAACGCGCCGACGGCAACCGATGCGCTGAACCGCGCGGGCCATGACTGGACCACCGCCGACCTGATCCGCGCCACGCTGGCGATGAAGCGCCCGATCCTGCCGACGCCGGATCAGGTGGCGCTGGACCTCTACAACTCCCTGACCGGCTATCCGGTGACCAGCATCCGCAATCTGCTCTACCACACCGGCGTCACCGCCGGGGCGGCGCTGGCCGGCTTCGGCATGGGCGTGGTTCTTGGGGTGGCGCTGGCGGCGGGGATCGTCCAGGCGCGCACGCTGGAATCGAGCCTGCTGCCCTGGGTCATCGCCTCGCAGACCGTGCCGATCCTGGCGATTGCGCCGATGATCGTGGTGATCCTCGGCAATCTGGGCTTCACCGGCCTGCTGCCCAAGGCGATCATCGCCATGTACCTGTGCTTCTTCCCGATCACCATCGGCATGGTGAAGGGGCTGCGCTCCGCCGATCCGCTGACGCTGGACCTGATGCGCACCTACAGCGCCGGCACCGCCCAGACCTTCCGGTTGCTGCGCCTGCCGGCCTCCCTGCCCTATCTGTTCACCAGCCTGAAGATCGCGGTCGCCGCCAGCGTCGTCGGTGCCATCGTCGCGGAGCTGCCGACCGGCGGTCAGGCGGGATTGGGCGCACGCTTGCTGTCCGGCTCCTATTACGGCCAGACCGTGCAGATCTGGAGCGCGCTGGTGATGGCGGCATTGCTCAGCGTCACCCTGGTCGCCGCCGTCGGCCTCGCCGAACGGGCGCTGGTGCCGGGCGGCCGGGGAGGTGCGCGATGAGCCGTCCCACCAAGGCGCGCCCCACCATGTCCCCTTGGCCGCTGGTGATGCTGGCCGCCCCGCTGCTGCCCTTCGCCACGCTCGACGGCACCGCCCTGTATCTGCCGCAGATCCCGGTGGCCCTTGCCCTCTTCGCGCTGACCGTCGCGACCATTCTGGCGAGGCGCCTGCCCGCTTCCGCCCTGGGCGAGGCCCTGCTCCTGCTCGCCGGTATCGCCGCCGCCTATGCCGCACCGCTGGTGCTGCTGAACCAGGGCTACGCGCTCGCCCACGCCGGTGGGCTTTGGCTCTATGTGGCCGGCGCGACGCTGCTGCTGTGGCGGGTGCTGGCCTTGCTGGCGGGGGTGAGCGGTCCGGCGCGGTTGGCCGGTCCCGCCCTGTTCGGGCTGGCGCTGGTCATGCTGTGGGAGATCCTGACCCGCGGCTTCCAGGTGCCGACGATCCTGCTGCCGCCGCCGAGTCTCGTGCTGACCGCCTTCGCCGCCAACACCGCCGACCTGTGGGATGATTTCCGCCAGACCGTGCTGATCTCCGTCCTGCGCGGCTATCTGATCGGCTGCGGCGCCGGCTTCCTCGTGGCGATCCTGGCCGACCGGGTGCCCTTCCTGGCGCGCGGGCTGCTGCCGCTCGGCAACCTCGCCAGCGCCGTGCCGGTGGTGGGAATCGCGCCGATCATGGTGATGTGGTTCGGCTTCGACTGGCAATCGAAGGCCGCCGTCATCGTGGTGATGACCTTCTTCCCCATGCTGATCAACACCTTGGCCGGTCTCCAATCCGCCGAGCGCATCCAGCTCGACCTGATGCGCTCCTACGGTGCCGGCTACTGGCGCACGCTGGCGATGCTTCGGCTTCCCTGCGCCTTGCCCTTTTTGTTCAACGGACTGAAGATCAACTCGACCTTGGCCCTGATCGGGGCCATCGTCGCCGAGTTCTTCGGGACGCCGGTGGTGGGGATGGGCTTCCGCATCTCCACCCAGGTTGCCCGGATGAATCTGGACATCGTGTGGGCGACCATCGCCGTCGCCGCCCTGACCGGATCGCTGCTCTACGGTGCGCTTGCACTGGCGGAGCGGCATGTCACCGCCTGGCACCCGTCTTTCCGCAAACGCTGACCGCCTCACGCCAAAACAAGCTCCAGCCAGAAGAGGATCGAACGCGATGAAGACCCTTGCCTCCGCCGTCCTGCTCGCCGCCACTGCGCTCACCGGCCTCGCCGGCTGGGGTGCGCCGGCCGCCGCCGCCGATCCGCTGACGCTCCAGCTGAAATGGGTCACCCAGGCCCAGTTCGCCGGCTATTACGTCGCGGCGGCCAAGGGCTTCTACAAGGACGCCGGGCTGGACGTCACCATCAAGGCCGGCGGCCCCGACATCAACCCGACCCAGGTTATCGCCGCCGGCGGCGCCGACGTGATCGTCGACTGGATGCCGTCGGCGCTCGCCAGCCGGGAAAAGGGCGTGCCGCTGGTCAACATCGCCCAGATGTTCCAGAAGTCCGGCATGATGCTGACCTGCCGCAAGGACGCCAACATCAAGGACCCGAAGGACTTCAAGGGTCACACGCTGGGCGTCTGGTTCTCCGGCAACGAATATCCCTTCCTGTCCTGGATGAGCAAGCTGGGCTACTCTACCTCCGGCTCCAGCCCGGACGTCAAGGTGCTGAAGCAGGGCTTCAACGTCGATCCGCTGCTGCAGAAGCAGGCCTCCTGCATCTCCACCATGACCTACAACGAATATTGGCAGTTGATCGAAGCCGGCATGAAGGCCGACGAGCTGACCGTCTTCAAGTATCAGGACCAGGGCGTCGCCACCCTGGAGGACGGCCTCTACGCCACGGAAAAGGCGCTGTCCGATCCGAAGACGGTCGAGAAGCTGGCGAAGTTCGTGAAGGCCTCGGCCAAGGGCTGGGAATACGCTGCCAAGAACCAGGCCGAGGCGGTGAAGATCGTGCTGGAGAACGACACCACCGGCGCCCAGACCGAGGAACACCAGACCACCATGATGCAGGAGGTCGCCAAGCTGATCGACGGCGGCGCCAAGGGCACCGGCTATCTCGACCCGGCCGACTTCGACCGCACGGTCGACATCCTGATGTCGGGCGCCTCCACCCCGGTCATCTCGAAGAAGCCGGAAGGCGCCTACAGCCACGCGGTGTTCGACGCGGCGGCCAAGCTGTAAGCAGCAGGATGGGGGCGCTTCCCGCGCCCCCTACCCCCGCGCCGCCATCAGCGTTCGCAGCATCCGCTCGAACCGCGCGCCGGCGAGCGAGACCTGATCGAGCAGCCCCTCGTCCAGCTCGTCCTCCATGATCCGGCCGCCGTCCATCGACTGGCCCTTGCCGAATTTCAGCCGGTCGACCGTGCCGCGCAGGCGGTCGGCCAGGAAGATCGCCAGGGCCTTGTAGAAGCGCCCGGCGAAGCCGCCGTCGCTGCGCAGCCGCGCCTCGATCTCCCGCTTCGCCAGCGCCAGAACGATGCAGCGCCCGTCCGCCGACACGGTGGCCGAGGGCGGGGCCGAGTCGACGAAGGACACCTCGCCGACCACCTCGCCGCTGCCCAGCCGCGCCACCGTGCCGACCCCGGCGACATCGACGGTGGCATGACCCTCCAGCACGATGTAGAGCGAGTCCGAGGCCTCCCCCTGGCGCACCAGCACCTGCCCGCCGGCCAGATCGAGCCGCCGGCCGGCGCGGGCCATCCACTCGATGTCCTCGTCGCTGAGATTTCCCAGAATATACAGGACCTTGCGCATCGTTCCCCCTAAAGCAACTGCCGGCTGGCCAGCGTCCGGAACGGTCCGTCCACCGCCATCAGATCCTCGTACCGCCCCGCCTGCACCAGCCGCCCGGCCTCCAGCACCAGGATGCGGTCGACGTCGCGGATGGTGCTGAGGCGGTGGGCGATCACCACGCGGGTGACGCTGAGCTTGGCGAGCGACGCCGTCACCACCGCCTGGGTGCGGTTGTCGAGCGCGCTGGTCGCCTCGTCCAGCAGCAGGACGCGCGGGCGATGGACCAGGGCGCGGGCGATCATCAGCCGCTGGCGCTGCCCGCCCGACAGGGTGCCGCCGCCATCCATCAGCACCGTGTGCATGCCCATCGGCATCTGTTCGATGTCGCGGTCCAGCCCGACCAACCGGGCCGCGTGCCACGCATCGTCCAGCCCGAGCGGGGCGGTGCCGACGATGTTCTGGAACAGGCTGCCCGAGGTGATCCGCCCGTTCTGCAGCACCACGCCGATCTGCCGGCGCACGGCGGCAAGGTCGAGCCGTTCGGCGGCGCGTCCGTCGAAGAACACCTCCCCCTGGTCCGGCCGTTCGAAGCCCAGCAACAGGCGCATCACCGTGGATTTGCCGCTGCCCGACGCACCGACGATGGCGACGAACTCCCCCGGTTCGATCGACAGGCTGAGGTCGTGCAGCACCGGCGGCGCATCGGGGGCGTAGCGGAAGCTGACACGGCTCAAGGTGATGCCGCCCTGCAATTCGCCCGGCGCGTCGCGGCCGGCCAGAACCTCGGGCGCGGTCTCCAGGATCGGGCGGGCACGCTCCAGCAGCGGCAGGACGGTCAGGCTCTTGGTCAGGGCGTGCGCCATCTCGGTCAGCGCCGCCAGCAGTTGGCCGAAGGCGGTGATGAAGGCGAGGAAGCTGCCGGTGGAGAAGGCGGCCGGCGCCTCTTGCCCCGGCGTGGCGGCGAGCGCCTGGAGCGCCTGCTGCTTGGCGTCCGATTCCATCAGCAGCGCCACCGCCAGGAACACCGCGATGGTCGCCAGGGTCGGGAAGGCGGCGTGGAAGGTCTCCAGCGCATTGCCGTAGCGCTGGGCGGCCACCGCGCGGGACTTCTGCGCCGAGAATCCGCGCGCCCATTCCGCCATCGCCCGCGGCTCCGCCCCGGCGACGCGCAGCTTGCCGATGCCGACGATCAGTTGCAGCACCAGCCCGTCCAGCCGGCCCTGACGGCGGATATGCTCCCGCTCGTGCCGCAGCTGGCCATAGGACAGCGCCCCGGTCACCAGCGCCGAAAGCAGCGCCAGCGCGGTCGCGATCAGGGCGAGGCGCCAGTCATAAACCGCCAGCAGCCCCAGGCTGATCGACCCGAACAGCGCGCCCAGCAGACCGGTCACCGTGCTGGCCGCCAGAATCTCGCGCACGGTCTGCAACCCCAGCGCCCGGTCGGCGAGGTCGCCGGCGGTGTAGCGGCGGAAGAAGCCGACCGGCAGGGCGAACAGCCGGTCGATGAAGGCCGCCTGCATCACCCCGTCGATCCGGCTTTCCAGCCGCAGCACCGCCATCACCTTGACAATGTCGAAGGCCGCTCCGCCGATGGCGGCGGCGACCAGTCCGGCGATGATGAAGACCAGCTGCCCGGTGTCGGCGCGCGGGATGGCGCTGTCGAACAGGAAGCCGGTGGCGACCGGCACCAGCAGCCCGAGCACCGCCGCCGCCAGCCCGCTCAGCCCCAGCCGCATCCCGTCGCCACCAAGACCGCGCAGGGGAAAGCGGATCGCCTCCGCCGCACCCAGCGCGCGGGCCGGCAGCGGGCGGTAGAGATGCAGCGCCTCCGCCGCCATGCCGTCGGCGAGATCCTGCGTCACACGACGCCGGCCGCCGGCATGCAGCATGTCGAAGCCGGCCGGGGTGGGCAGCAGCGCCACCGGCACCCTGCCCTCCTCCAGCCAGCCGAGCATCGGCGCCCCTTCGCTCCGCCACCAGCCGTCGCGCAGGATCACCTTGCGACCGCGCAGGCGCGCGGCGGCCAGCATCAGGTCCAGCATTTCATTGGCCGGCTTGCCGGCGGCATCGATGCGGGGAAGCGGCTCCTCCAGCCCCATCTGAGCCATCAGCGCGGACAGCGCACCCGACAGCGGGTCGCCAAGGACTGGAACGGCCGTGTTCGCCCGCCCGTCGACGAGGTCGGACAGGCCGCCCAGCGCCTGGGCCAGCGACTCCCGTGCCGAATCCCGGCTGCGCAGGGCGCGCCTCGCCTCGCTCTCGGCTTGGGCGGCGATGCGCCCGCCGATGCGGTCCAGCACCAGCGCATGGAAGCGGTCGAAGGCCGGCCACAGCGCGGCGGCATCGGGCCAGGCCTCGGTGACCGAAACAGCTGCCCCACCAGCGCTTTCAATCCAGGCGCGGTCGGCCATCGGCAGCGGCGGCTCGCCGGCCGCCGTCGCCGGACTGCCCAGCCAAGCGGCCTCCCCCTCCGTCACCGTCAGCCACAGCGGCCGGCGTGGATCGGCATACAGCCTTTCGCCGGGACCGAGCGAGCGCTCGCCCGGTTCCGCCACCCGGTCGGGCCAGACCGCCTCGCCACCGGTCGCGGCATCGGTCAGGCGCAGGATCCAGGCCTCGGCATGGGGCAGGAAATCCTCCGCCCCGGCCAGTGCCTCCCGTTCCACCCCGCTGAGGCGCGAGCCGATGGAGCCGACCGCCACCAGCGTCGCGTCCTCCTGCTTGCCGACCCCGAACAGCAGCGCCCCGGTTTCCGCCCGGAACAGGTGGCGCCGCCGCCCGCTGTTACTCGCAAGGTGGAACAGGTCGACATAGCCGTCCTCCACCCGCCAGCCCAGCCGCGGGTCGTCCAGCGTCAGCGGCCGGTGGTTGCCGCCCTCCACCAGAATGGCGGCCTGCAGGGTCGCGGGGCTTTCCAGAACGTCCATCGCCTCACCCCGCCGCGATCAGCGAGGCATACTCGCCGCCGCGCGCCAGAAGATCCTCGTGGCTGCCGCGCTCCACCACCCGGCCCTGGTTCAGCACGATGATCTCGTCGCAATCGCGGATCGTGCTCAGCCGGTGGGCGATGATGATGCAGGTGCAGCCGCGCCGCCGCAAATTGTCGTCGATCAGTTTTTCGGTCGCGACGTCCAGCGCCGCCGTCGCCTCGTCCAGCACCAGGATCGACGGGTTGCCGGTCAGCGCGCGGGCGATCTCCAGCCGCTGGCGCTGGCCGCCGCTGAAATTCACGCCCCCCTCGGCGACCGGCGCGTCGAGCTGGCCCTGGCGCCCGGCGACCTCGCCCAGGATGGCAGCATCCTCCAGCGCGCGGGTCAGCGCCGCTTCCGGCACCGTGCGGTCCCACAGGGTCAGGTTGTCACGCACCGACCCGTCGAACAGGAAGACGTCCTGGTCGACATAGGCGATGGAGGCGGCGCGCAGCCCCACCGGGATCTCCGCCGGCGCCCGTCCGTCGAACAGGATTTGCCCCGACCAGGGCTGGACAAGGCCGCAGATCAGCCGGCCGACGGTGGATTTCCCGCTGCCCGATCCGCCGACCAGCGCCACCCGCATCCCCGGCGCCAGCGCCAGCGACAGTCCCTCGATCAGCGGCGGGTCGAGCACGCTGAAGCCGAAGGACACATCCACCAGTTCCACCGCCCCGCTCAGCCGCGCCGGCCCGTCTGCAACCTCCGCCCCCTCGGCGGCAAGGCCGGACTGCGGGTCGGGCGCATGGTCCAGCGTGTCGTTCAGCCGCTGCAGGTCGGCCTTCACCCGCTGCAGCGTCCCACCCATGCCGACCAGCCTGGCGACCGGCTCGGAGAAGCTGGCGGCCAGGCTCTGGAACGCCACCAGCGCGCCGACGGTCAGCGCGCCGTCCATCACCCGCACCGCGCCCAGCCCCAGGATCGCCGCCGTGCCCAGCGCGTTGAGGAAGGCCGGCGCCACCGCCAGCATCGCCGAATGCACCCCCAGAGTCTGGCGCACCGACAACAGCCGCGCCTGATAGCCGGCCCAGCGCTCGAACGCCTGCCCCTCCAGCCCGGCCGACTTCAGCGTCTCGATCGCCTGGATGCTGCCGATGGTGACGGCGCCCAGCTTGGCCTGTTCCGACAGCAGGCGCCGCCCGGCATCCTCCCGCCCGCGCGAGGCGCCGCGCAGGAACAGCACGTTGCCAAGCACCAGCAGGATGGTCACCGCCGCCAACGCCACGTCGTAGGTCAGCATGACCAGCCCGAAGAAGACCACCGTCAGCAGGCTCATCGCCGCCGTCGCCATCTCTCCCGACAAGAGCCGCGCCACCCGGTCATTCGCGGCGACGCGGCCGGCGATGTCGCCGGGATGGCGCTGCCCGAAGAAGGGCACCGGCAGTTGCAGCAGCCGCCAGACATAGCGGCTGGCCATCACCATGGCGAATTTGGTCTCCAGCTTCAGCAGGGCCGACTGCTGCAATGCCGTCAGCGCCGCCCGCAGCAGCGCCGTGGCGCCCATGCCCAGCAGAAGCGGGACCAGCCAGCTGCGCTGCCCGCCGATCAGAACCTCGTCGACGAAGGCCTTGGTGAAGGCCGGCAGGGCGATGCCCGGCAGCACCAGCGCCAGACTGGCCGCCAGTGCAAAGCCCACCGCGGCACGCGACCGCGTCAACTGCCGCCCGAGCATGCCGGCAAGGCTCGGCGGCTTCGAGCCGGCGACGAACTCCGGCCCCGTCTCGAAGGCCAGGGCCACGCCGGTGAAGGCCTCGGAGAACTCCGCGCGGGTGACGCGGCGCGGGCCGGTGACCGGATCGTTCAGATAGGCGTGATCGCCCTTGAAGCCTTCGAAGACCAGATAATGGTTGAAGTTCCAATGGACGATCAGCGGCCAGGGCATGTCGGCCAGCGCGTCGGGCTCCTTCTTGAAGCCCTTGGCGGTCAGGCCGTAGCGCCGCGCCGCGCGCAGCAGGTTGCTGGCCTTGCTGCCGTCACGCGACACGCCACAGGCGACGCGCAGCTCCTCCAGCGGCACCCAGCGGCCGAAATAAGCCAGGACGATGCCGAGCGAGGCGGCGCCGCACTCCACCGCCTCCATCTGCAGCAGGGTGGGCGTGCGCACGCGGGTCGGTTTGCGAACCGGCGGCTTTGCGCTCACAGGCCGGTCGCCTTGCGCAGGGCCGGGATGACGAAGGCCATCGGCGGCTGTTCGCGCACCGTCACCTCGCCTTCGGCCAGGGTGCCGCTGGTGATGGTCATCGCCGGACCGGCACCGGACGACCAGCGGTAGCCGGACGGCGTGCCGGCCTCCGGCACCAGATCGACGCGCACGGCGAAGGGCGGTCCCTTGGCGGAGAACTGCGTCACCAGCCGGTCGTTCTGCAACACCGCCTGCATGCCCTGCGGGGTGGAGGGGAAGTCCGAAACCTCGGCGACCCGGCCGACCAGCGTGCCGTATTCCTCCTTGCGCACCGTCGACGGCGCGATGCGGACATCCATGCCGGGCTTCAGCTTCTTGCCATGCTCCGGCGGGACATAGAGCACCAGCTGCAGGCCGCGCGATCCGCTTTCGATGCTGACCACCGGGGTGCCGGCGGCGACGCGGGCGCCCTCCGCCACCTTCCATTCGGTGACGCGCCCGTCGGTCGGGCTGAGGATCTGCGTGTCCTGCTCCAGCTGCAGGGCAAGCTCGTCCACCCGCCGGCGGGCATCGGCGACGCGGTCGCGCCCCTCGGTCAGCGTCTGCTCGGCCCGGCTGGCCATGTCCAGCTCCTCGGTGTCGATCTGCAGAAGCTGGCTCTTGGCGTCGCTGACCTTCTGGCGGGCGGCGGCCAGCTCCTGGCGCGTGTCCTCCACCCGCTGGCGGGTGGTGAAGCCGCGGCTGGCGATGTCCTCCTGCCCGCGCAGCAGGGTGTCGAGGAACTGCACGCGCGTCTCGGCGGCGGCCACGACCTGCCGCAGGGCGGCGCGGCGGGCGGCGAAATTGGCGCGACGGGCCTGCGCCTCACGCTCCAGCTGGGTGGTGCGGCGCGCCAGATCCTGCTCCCGCTCCCTCACCACCGCCCGCGCGTGGTCGAGCGTCTGTTCAAGCTCCGCCTTGTCGACGCGGGCCAGCAACTGGCCGGCGGTGACCGTGTCGCCTGGCTTCACCAGCGGCGCGACCAGCGCGCCGGACGCGCTGGCGACCGCGTCGAACACCCGGCCGCCGCTGCTGACCAGCAGGCCGGAGCCGGTCACCCGCGTCGGGATGGTCCCCACCACCGCCCACACCAGCGCCAGCCCCAGCAGCCCCAGCAGCGCGGTCAAAGCCAGCCAGCCCCGCGGCGTGGTCAGCGTGACCAGCCGGTCCAGCTCCTCCGGCGACGACAGGCGGTCGAGCGCCGCCTTGCGGAACAGTCTTTCCGCTGGCGAGGGGGTGGTCGGCGCAGCGGTCATGCGGATCGGGCTCGCAATGGGCGGTGTAAAGGTGGGTATACGAATGGGTAGGTTGTGGAGAGTGAAACAAGCAGCGGGGCCGATGCAACCCTGCTGAACCGCCTGTCCCAAGCTGTCACAGGACCTGTTACCGGGCGGCCATGAATTTCCGGCGGCAAAAGGCTTTTCGCCCATGGAAGCGCAGCGATATATATTAGTAACTGCGGCATCAGGCCGAAGGACAGGATCGGGACGACCATGGATTCCAATGCGGGCGATTCGAATTTGGTGGCCGTGGCCGCACCGGCGCGCCGCCGCCGCCGCCGGCCCGCCAGCGCCACCGCGAGACCTGCCCATCGCGGCGCCACCGTGTCGGGCACCATCTATCGCGACCTGCGCGACGACATCGTCTCGCTGCGCCGCAAGCCGGGCGAGCCGGTGATCGAGAAGGAGGTGGCGGAGGCCTACGGCGTCAGCCGCACGCCGGTGCGCGAGGCGATGCTGAAGCTTGCCGACGAAGGTCTGGTGGAGGTGTTCCCGCAGTCCGGCACCTTCGTCGCCCGTATCCCGATCAGCGCCCTGCCGGAGGCCATCGCCATCCGCCGCGCGCTGGAGGAGGCGACGGTGCGCTACGCCGCCGAACAGGCGACCGGCAGCCAGATCGCGCGGCTGCGCGCCAACCTGGAACTGCAGCGCGAGATGAAGGAGGCCGGCAATCTCGACGGCTTCCACGATGCCGACGAGGCGTTCCACGCGCTGCTGGCAGAGATCTCCGGCTATCCCGGCTTCTGGGCGGTGACCCAGCAGGTGAAGCGGCAGATCGACCGCTACCGCCACCTGACCCTGCCGGCGGCCGGCAGGATGGACAAGGCGCTGGGCGAACACAGCGCCATCGTCGAGGCGGTCGCCGACCGCGACCCCGACCGCGCGGTGGGTGAACTGCGCCACCACCTGACCGACCTGCAGCTGGGCATCGCCGACGTCCAGAAGACCTATCCGCAGTATTTCACCGCCTGATGTATTTCACCGCCTGACGATGGCGGGACGCGCTCACACCTTGCGCGTCTCGTATGCCGTGAAGCTGGCGGCGCGCGGGGCGTAGCCGCTGGCGAAATGGGCGGAGGAGACGATCATGTCGGCCGTCGCCTCGTTGCAGGCCATCGGGATGTTGTAGAGCGTCGCCAGCCGGGTCAGCGCCTTCACATCCACGTCGTGCGGCTGGGCGGTCATTGGGTCGACGAAGAAGACCAGCAGGTCGATCCGCCCCTCCGCGATCATTGCGCCGATCTGCTGGTCGCCGCCCAGCGGACCGCTTTTCAGCGGGGTCACGTCCAGGCCGGGATGGGCGTCGCGCACCTTCTGGCCGGTGGTGCCGGTCGCCCAGAAGGCGTGGCCGTCCAGCGCCGCGATGTTGGCGCCGATCCAGGCGATGAGGTCCGCCTTGCGGGCGTCATGGGCGACGAGGGCGATGCGCTTGCGGGGCTGCTGGCCAGATTGCCGGCCAGATTGCTCGGTGGACATGAATGGACACTCCGGACGAGGACCGTCCACTAATATATTAGGTCGCCCGCCAGCGCAACGCGGGTCCCCCACCCCGCCTCGGTTCGCCCTCTCAAAGCAACTTTGTCGCACCCTCCGCTTGATGAAATGTCCGGATTTCCATCATTAACCCTTGCCCTGCTTACTAGTATATTAGTATGATGGCGCCAGACCTGCCGGACAGCCGGCTGCACAGATTTGAAAGGACCACCCCATGAAAATCTCCGTCCGGCACGCCTCCCACCCCAATGCCGTCCGCGCTTTCGACACCAAGACGCTGCGCGACCATTTCCTGGTCCCGACCCTGTTCGAGGCCGACGAGACCGTCTTCACCTACAGCCACATCGACCGTTTCGTGGTCGGCGGCGCCATGCCGGTCGCCGGCCCGGTGAAGCTGGAATCGTCCAAGGAAATCGGCTCGCCCAACTTCCTCGACCGGCGCGAGCTGGGCGTGGTCAATGTCGGCGGCGCCGGCCGCGTCACCGTCGACGGTGCCGTGTATGAACTGGCGCCGCGCGATGCGCTCTATGTCGCGATGGGCAGCAAGGACGTCACGTTCGAGAGCCTGGACCGCCGCGAGCCGGCCAAGTTCTACCTGAACAGCACCCCCGCCCATGCCCGGTTCGAGACGATGAAGATCTCGATCGGTCAGGCCAAGGCCGTGCATCTCGGCGACCCGGCCCAGTCGAACGAGCGCACCATCTACCAGATGATCCACCCGGACGTGGTCCGCACCGCGCAGCTGGTTCTGGGCATGACGGTGCTGAAGCCGAACAACATGTGGAACACGATGCCGTGCCACACCCATGACCGGCGCTGCGAGGTCTATTTCTACTTCGACCTGCCCGATGACGCCCGCGTCATCCACCTGATGGGCGAGCCGGAGCAGACCCGCCACCTCGTGGTCGCCAACGAGCAGGCGGTGATCTCCCCGCCCTGGTCGATCCATTCCGGCGTCGGCACCCGCAACTACACCTTCATCTGGGCGATGGGCGGCGACAACCAGGACTTCACGGACATGGACTTCGTCGCCATGGACCGCCTGCGCTGACGCGCCACCGAGAGCAAACGAACCTATAAGAACGGAAACCGACCATGAGCATTTCGTTCGACCTGACCGGCAAGGTGGCGCTGGTCACCGGCGCCAACACCGGCATCGGCCAGGGCATCGCCGTGGCGCTGGCCCAGGCCGGCGCCGACATCGCCGCCGTCGACGTGGTGTCGCTGGACGAGACCAAGGGTCTGGTCGAGGCGGCGGGCCGCAAGTTCCACGGCATCCATGCCGACCTGACCTCCATCGCCCCGGTCCAGGGGCTGGTGGAGGAGACGGTCGGCACGTTCGGCAAGCTGGACATCCTGGTCAACAACGCCGGGCTGATCCGCCGCGCCGATGCTGTCGACTTCAGCGAGGCCGACTGGGACCTCGTGATGAACATCAACATTAAGACGGTGTTCTTCCTCTGCCAAGCCTTCGGCCGCTACGCCATCAATGAAGGCCGCAAGGGCAAGATCATCAACATCGCGTCCATGCTGTCCTTCCAGGGCGGCATCCGCGTTCCGTCCTACACCGCGTCCAAGAGCGGCGTCGCCGGCATCACCAAGCTTCTGGCCTGCGAATGGGCCGGCAAGGGCATCAACGTGAATGCCATCGCGCCGGGCTATGTCGCCACCAACAACACCGCGGCTCTGCGCGCCGACGAGAGCCGCAGCGCCGAGATCCTCGGCCGCATCCCGGCCGGCCGCTGGAGCGTGCCGTCCGACATCGGCGGCCCGGCGGTGTTCCTGGCGTCGGAAGCCGCGGACTACATCCACGGCACCATCCTGCCCGTCGACGGCGGCTGGCTGGCGCGCTGACGATAACGGCCCTCCCCGCCCCTCACGGGCGGAGGAGGGCTTTCCATTGGGGGAGGAAATCAAGGGATGACCACCGACGTGTTCGTCACCGCGGGCGACATTCCGTGGCAGGATCTGGGCGACGGCGTGCGCCGCAAGATTCTCGGCTACAACGACACGATGATGATGGTGCGGGTGGAGTTCGAGGCCGGCGCCATCGGCGCGCAGCATCGCCATCCCCATGTGCAGTGCGCCGTGGTGGAGAAGGGCTCCTTCGACGTCACCATCGACGGCCGTACCCAGCGCCTGAACGCCGGCGACGGCTATATGGTGCCGTCCAACGTGCTGCATGGCGTGGTGGCGCTGGAGCCGGGCGTGCTGCTCGACATCTTCACGCCGATCCGCGAGGACTTCCTGGGCGAGCCGGTGGCCTACGCCGCGGCAGCCGACGCGAAGTAAGCCCCCGAACTCCGTTTAGACCGGCCCTTTAAGCCGGATCTCCCGGCGCGGTGAAATAGCGCGGATAATCGCGGCGGATGTCGGCGATCGAGATCTGCAGGTCGTCCAGATGGTCGTCCAGCGCCTTGATGGCGGCCGCGGGATCGTTGGCCGCCACCGCCTCGACGATGGCGGCATGCTCCGCGATCACCTCGGCGATGCGGCCGCGCACCGGCAGGGTCAGCAGGCGGTAACGGTCGATCTGCACCTTGGTCTGCTGGATCAGCGTCCAGAATCCGGGATAGCCGGCGATGTCGGCGATCAGCGCGTGGAACGCCTCGTCGGCCTGATGGAAACCTTCATAGTTGGCGGTTTCCTGCATCTCCCGCTGCAATTCCAGATTGGCGCGGAGCGCCGCGATCTGGCTGCGGCTGGCCCGCGCCGCCGCATAGCGCACCGTCGCCTCCTCCAGCGCCTTGCGGATGGCGAAGGCCTCCGGCAGGGCGTCCAGCGGGATGCGCGACACGAAGGTGCCAGACTGCGGGAAAATCTCGATCAGTCCCTCGTCGGCCAGCTTCAGCACCGCTTCGCGCACCGGCGTGCGGCTGACACCATAGGCCTCGGCGATCTGCTTCTCGGCAATGGCGTCCCCGGGCTTACGCTTCAGCGAGACGATCTCCGCCCGCAGATCGCGGTAGATGCGCGACGCCACAGTCGCGGCGCGGCGCGGCGGACGGACCGCCGCGGCCGGGGCTGCCGCGCGGCGCACGGTTGCGGAGACCAGGCCGCCTTCATCCTCTGTCGTCGCGACCTTCTTCACCGATGGCTCCATTCCGGCAGGCATGTAACCGGGCAGCACTGCGCCGCCCGTGGGATGTTCGTCATACCCGACAATCTACCCGTCCCCCTTCACCAAGGTCAAATCCATCGCCGTCCTCTCAAAAGGATCGGGTGCGGCGACTGGGCGCAGGCCGCACCGGCGCCGATGCCGCGGAACGGGAACGATTGGGCTTGCAATCTAATCTGATATATTAATATTATACAGCCAGCCGGTAGGGACGGTCCCCCGCACGGACCCCGCCTTTTCCCCACCCTGCTTTTGTCCTTCTCTTGCAGCGTAGAGGCTTCCGATGCTTCACCCCGACCGTCTTTTCCCGAGCGACCCGACGCAACGCGACATCGCGCGCCGCCTGTATGGCGAAGTCGCCGCCCTGCCGATCGTCAGCCCGCACGGCCACACCGATCCGTCCTGGTTCGCGAAGGACGAGGCTTTCCCCGACCCGGCCAGCCTGTTCGTCAAGCCCGACCATTATGCATTCCGCATGCTCTACAGCCAGGGAATTCCGCTGGAGCAGCTGGGTGTTCCGCGCCGCGACGGTGGCGAGACCTCGTCCGATTCGCGCGCGATCTGGCGCCTGCTGGCCAGCAACTGGCACCTGTTCCGTGGCACGCCGACCTCGATGTGGCTGACCCACGCCTTCGAGACGGTCTTCGGCGTCACCGAGCGTCTGAGCGCTGCCAGCGCCGACCGCATCTATGACCAGATCGAGGACTGCCTGCGCAAGCCGGAGTTCCGCCCGCGCGCCCTGTTCGAGCGCTTCAACCTCGAAGTGCTGGCGACCACCGAATCGCCGCTCGACCCGCTGGTGCACCACAAGGCGATCCGCGAGAGCGGCTGGAAGGGCCGGGTCATCACCGCCTTCCGTCCCGACCCGGTTGTCGATCCGGAATTCGAGGGCTTCCGCGAGAACCTCGCCGAGCTGGGCCGCATCACCGGCAAGGACACCGCGACCTGGGACGGCTATCTCGCCGCGCTCGCCGACCGTCGCCAGTATTTCAAGAGCTATGGCGCCACCTCGACCGACCATGGCCACCCGACGGCGGCGACCGCCGATCTGGCCCGCGGGGAAGCCGAGAAGCTGTTCGACATCGTGCGTCGCGGCGGCGCCACGGCCGAGGAAGCCGAGCTGTTCCGCGCCCAGATGCTGACCGAAATGGCGCGGATGAGCCTGGAGGACGGTCTGGTCATGCAGATCCATCCCGGGTCTTTCCGCAACCACAACGACCTCGTGTTCCAGCGCTTCGGCCGCGACAAGGGCGCCGACATCCCGAGCGGCACCGAGTATGTGCGGGCGCTGAAGCCGCTGCTCGACCGCTTCGGCAACGAGCGTGACCTGACCATCATCCTGTTCACCCTGGATGAGGACAGCTACGCCCGCGAGCTGGCGCCGCTGGCCGGCCACTATCCGGCGCTGCGCGTCGGCCCGGCCTGGTGGTTCCACGACAGCCCCGAGGGCATGCGCCGCTACCGCGAGATGATCACGGAAACCGCCGGCTTCTACAACACGGTGGGCTTCAACGACGACACCCGCGCCTTCTGCTCGATCCCGGCCCGCCACGATGTGTCGCGCCGCGTCGATTGCAGCTTCCTCGCCCGTCTGGTCGCCGAACACCGGCTGGCCGAGGACGAAGCCGCGGAACTGGCCGTCGACCTCGCCTACCGCCTCGCCAAGAACGCCTACAAGCTGTGATCGGCTGAACCTCCCTCTCCCCCGCTCAGGCGGGGGAGAGCGGACATCACGTCTTCTCAAGGACATCTTCCCATGGCATCGCTGACCATCCGCCTGCACCCCGCCGACAACGTCGTCGTCGCCGGCGCCGACCTGGAGCCCGGCACCGCCCTGCCCGGCCCCACTGAGGACACCGGCGTCGCGACCACCGGACCGGTGCCGGCCGGGCACAAGGTCGCGGTGCGCGCCATCGCGCCGGGCGAACCGGTGCGCAAGTACAATCAGGTCATCGGCTTCGCCACCGCGGCGATCCAGCCGGGCGACCATGTCCATGTCCATAACATGGGCATGGGCAGCGATTTCGAGCGCGACTACGCCTTCGGCGCCGACGTCCACCCGGTGGAACCGATCCCGGAGGCCGAGCGCGCCACTTTCCAGGGCATCGTTCGCCCGGACGGCCGCGTCGCCACCCGCAACTACATCGGCGTGCTGACCTCGGTGAACTGCTCCGCCACGGCGGCGCGGATGATCGCCGATCATTTCCGCGGGTCGGCCCTGGCCGCCTATCCCAACATCGACGGCGTCGTCGCCCTGACCCACGGCTACGGCTGCGGCATGGCCGGCAGCGGCGAGGTGATGGACACGCTGCGCCGGACCATCGCCGGCTACGCCCGCCACCCCAACTTCGCCGCGGTGATCCTGCTGGGTCTCGGCTGCGAGGTGAACCAGATCGACAAGCTGATGGAGGCCACCGGCCTTGAGGCCGGCGCCCGCGTCATCCCCATCGGCATCCAGGACATGGGCGGCACCGCCGCCGCGGCCCGCGAGGGCATCCGCCGGATCGAGGCGCTGCTGCCGGAGATCAACGACGTCACCCGCCAGACCCTGCCCGCCAGCCACCTGACGCTGGCTCTGCAGTGCGGCGGCTCCGACGGTTATTCGGGCATCACCGCCAACCCGGCGCTGGGCTACGCCGTCGACCTGCTGGTCCGCAACGGCGGCACCGCCGTGCTGAGCGAGACGCCGGAGGTCTATGGCGCCGAGCATCTGCTGACCCGCCGCGCCGTCCGCCGCGAGGTGGGCGAGGCGCTGGTCGAGCGCATCGGCTGGTGGGAGGAGTACACCAGCCGCACCGGCGGCGAGATGAACAACAACCCGTCGCCCGGCAACAAGAAGGGCGGCCTGACCACCATCCTGGAAAAGTCGCTGGGCGCGGTCGCCAAGGGCGGCACCACCCCGATGACCGCCGTCTACCGCTATGCCGAGCCGATCACCGAGAAGGGCTTCGTCTTCATGGACACCCCCGGCTACGACCCGGTGTCGGCGACCGGGCAGGTGGCGGGCGGCGCCAACGTGCTGTGCTTCACCACCGGCCGCGGCTCGGTGTTCGGCTGCAAGCCGACGCCCAGCCTGAAGCTGGCGACCAACAGCACTTTGTTCCGCCGGATGCCGGACGACATGGACATTGATTGCGGCGCCATCGCCACCGGCGACGCCTCGATCGAGGAGGTCGGCCGCGCAATCTTCGAGCTGGTGCTCGACACCGCGTCGGGCCGCAAGACCAAGAGCGAGGAACTCGGCGTCGGCGCCGATGAATTTGCTCCTTGGCAGATGGGAGCGGTTATGTGAGGGGTCCGCCCCCTTATCGGAAACCGTTGAAGAGCCGGCACCATGCCTGACAGTTCCACCCCTCTCTCTGGCCCCCACCGCGATCCCGGCCCCCAGCCGGTCAACGCGCCGCAGACCCCGATCCAGCCCACTGGATCGGTGTCCAAGGGCACGGAGCCGATGCGGGCGATCCTGCTGGTGGTGCTGGCGGTGGCCTGCCTGTCCTGCTCCGACGCCACGGCGAAATATCTCGGCCGGACCCTGCCGCCGGCCGAGATCGCCTGGATGCGCTATGTCGTCTTCACCGCGCTGGTGATGCCGCTGGCGCTGCGCGGCGGCTCGCTGCACGTGCTGAAGACGACGCGGCCGGGGCTTCAGGTCCTGCGCGGCCTGGGCATGCTGGGCTCGGCGCTGTTCTTCATCATGGCGATGCAGCATCTGCCGCTGGCCGAGGCCGCGGCGATCAGCTTCGTCTCCCCCGTCTTCGTCACCGTGCTGTCGATCCTGCTGCTGAGCGAGAAGGTCGGCATCCGCCGCTGGGCGGCGCTGCTGGTCGGGCTGGCTGGCGTCATCATCGTCATCCGGCCGGGCGCGGAGGGCTTCCAGCCGGCTTCGCTGCTGCCGATTCTGACCGCCTTCAGCTGGGCGCTCGGCCTTGTGGCGACGCGCAAGATGACGGTGCAGGAGAACCCGCTGACCACCATGGTGTGGAGCGCGCTGACCGGCCTGATCGCTCTGTCCGCGCTGCTTCCCCTGCACGCCGCTTGGCCGACGCCGTGGGAGATGCTGCTGGGGGTCTTCATCGGGCTGGTCTACACGGCATCGCAATGGCTGCTGATCCTGGCCTACCGCCAGGGCGAGGCATCGGTGCTGGCGCCCTTCACCTATGTGCAGCTGATCTGGTCCACGGCGCTGGGGTTCCTCGTCTTCGGCGCGGTGCCCGACCATTGGACCTTCGTCGGCACCGGCGTGATCATCGCCAGCGGCCTCTACACCGCGCACCGCGAACGGATGCGGGCACGGGAACGCCGCGCTGCGGTGGCATGAAATAATAAGGATTTGCCGGGGCATTCCCGGCTTGCGGAGAACAAGCATGACCGACACGCCCAACCGCGTCGCCGCGCTCGGCGAATGCATGATCGAGATGTTCCGGCGGCCGGACGGGTCGCTGACCATGGGCTTCGGTGGTGACACGCTGAACACCGCGGTCTATCTGGCGCGTCTGGGCACGCCGGTCGACTATGTCACCGCTCTCGGCGACGACACCATCAGCGAGGACATGATCGCCGCCTGGGCCGCCGAAGGGGTGGGCACCGGCCATGTGCTGCGCGTGCCGAACCGCCTGCCCGGCCTCTACCTGATCGAGACGGACGCCAGCGGCGAGCGCCGCTTCCTCTACTGGCGCGACCGCGCGCCGGCGCGCGAACTGTTCGCCCTGCCCCAGACGCCGGAGCTGTCCAAGGCGCTGGAGGGCTACGGCATCGTCTATCTCTCCGGCATCAGCATCGCCATCCTGGGCGAGCAGGGCCGCGAGCGGCTGTTCGAGGTGCTGCAGCGGGTCCGGGCACGCGGCGGCAAGGTCGCCTTCGACACCAACTGGCGCCCGCGCCTGTGGCCGGACATCGAGACCGCCCGCGTCGCCTTCGACCGCATGCTGCGGCTGACCGACATCGCGCTGCCCGGCGTCACCGACCTGCGCGACCTCTATGGCGACGCCGATGCCGACGCCGTGCTGGCACGCGTGCGGGACGCCGGCGTCTCCGAGATCGTGCTGAAGTTGGAACAGCCCGGCTGCGTGGTGATCGAGAATGGCGAGGCCGTCGAGGTTCCCGCGCTGAAGGTCGCCACGGTGGTGGACACCACGGCGGCCGGCGACAGCTTCAGCGCCGGCTATCTCGCCGCCCGGCTGCGCGGCGAGGGTCCGGCCGACGCCGCCCGCGCCGCCCACAGGCTGGCCGCCGCCGTCATCCAGCACCGCGGCGCCATCATCCCGCGCGAGGCAATGCCGGCCTGAACAGGTTGTCACCCTTCCGCCGCCAGTTCGCGGCGGAAGGCGCGGCTCGCCATCTCCGCGAAGGTGGTGAGCGTCGCCTCGTCGGCGCCGTCGCGCGCCGCCGCCGACATTCCCCGCATCGCAATCGTCACGAAGTCGGCCAACGCGTCGGCCCGCTCCGGCGCCTCCCCGGCGATGAAGTCGCGGAGCGCCGCCACACCGGCTTTCCTCATCGCCTCGGCCAGCGCGCAGGCCTCCGGGTCGGCGCTGTTGCGCGCGCCGTCGAGCACGAGGCAGCCCGCCACCCCGTTCCGCTCCGGATAGAGCCGCGCCGCCAGCAGCAGCGTGCGCTCGACGACCTCGGCCACGCTGCCGCCGTCCACCTTCGCACGGGCGAAGATGTTCGCCTCCCCCGCCGCATAGCGCCGCAACGCCCGCTCGAACAGCCCGGCCTTGCTGCCGAAGGCCGCATAGAAGCTCGGCGGCTTGATCCCCAGTTCCGACCCCAGTTCGGCGACGCCGACGGCGTCGTAGCCGCGCGCATGGAAAAGCCTCATCGCGGTCTCGACCGCCTCGTCCACATCGAAGGATCGCCGCCGCCCGCGCGGCCCGGATGAGTCTTTTGGGGATGATTCTGTAGCGACCACTATATTTTCTCCTTGCACAAACCCCCTGCCCGAATTTATATAGCGGTCACTACATTTTCTCAAGGAGCACATCATGGGTGAGTTCACCGGCCGCAAGATCCTGGTCCTCGGCGGCAGCCGCGGCATCGGCAAGGCCATCGTCCGCCGCTTCGCCAAGGCCGGCGGCACCGTCGCCTTCACCTATGCCGGGTCGAAGGATGCCGCCGAGGCGCTTGCCGCCGAAACCGGCGCGGAGGCCATCCAGACCGACAGCGCCGACCGCGACGCCCTGATCGCCACCGTCGCCGACCGCGGCGCGCTGGACGTGCTGGTCGTCAATGCCGGCACCGCGATCATCGGCGATCCGCTGACCTTCGATCCCGACGCCGTCGACCGCATGATCGACATCAACGTGCGCGCGCCCTACCACGCGTCGGTCGAAGCGGCCCGGCGCATGAACGATGGCGGGCGCATCATCGTGATCGGGTCGGTCAACGGCGACCGCGTGCCCTTCGCCGGTGGCGCCGCCTATGGCATGACCAAGTCGGCGGTCCAGAGCATGGTGCGCGGCCTCGCCCGCGATTTCGGCCACCGCGGCATCACCGTGAACGCCATCCAGCCCGGTCCGACCGACAGCGACATGAATCCAGCCGACGGGCCAATGGCGCCCGCCATGCGCGAGTTCATGGCCATCAAGCGCCACATCCATGCCGACGAGGTCGCTGAACTGACCGCCTATGTCGCCGGCCCGCATGCCGCGATGATCACCGGCTCGTTCCAGACCATCGACGGCGGCTTCGGCGCCTGACGACGGCCGTTCTCCACCGAAAAAGGGGGGACGGCGATCGTCCCCCCTTCTGCGTTCCTACTTGTCCTTGCCCCGCCGCTTGGCGCCTTCACCGCCGGTCTCGTCCGGCATCGGCGTGCGCATGGTGTCGCCGGTGATGTGCTGCGGGTCGTCGCCGCTCCGCGGCGTGTTGCCGGTGGACATGGCGTCGACGGCGCGCCTGGTCTGCTCGCCGCCCTTGCGCCCGTCCTGCTCGTGGCCGGACAGGTCGCCGGCGGCCCGATCCTTGGCCTGGTCGATCACGCCCTTCATGCGCTCGTTGTCGCCTGCGGTCCGGCTCTTGTCGTTCTTGTCGCTCATGGCGCTCCCTTTCGTTGGCGTGGTGACGGCGCCGGCCGGCTGACCGGCTGCGTCGCCTCTCCCTTCAACAACCGAAGCGGAGCCGCAAAGTGCGCTGCGCAAAAGCGGTAGGCGCGCGCCTACCGTACGGCCACGCCTTCATGGGCCAGCAGCCAGCGCTTGCGCTCCATCCCGCCGCCATAGCCGGTCAGCGCCCCGCCGGAGCCGATCACCCGATGGCAGGGCACCACGATGCTGATCGGGTTGGCGCCGTTGGCATGCCCCGCCGCCCGTACCGCCGCCGGGCGCCCGGCCAGCGCCGCCAGTTCGCGATAGGAAATGGTGCCGCCGCAGCGAATGCCGCGCAGCGCCGCCCACACCGCGCGCTGGAACGGCGTCCCGCCGGTGCGCACCGGGAGCCGGTCGATCACCGCAAGCTCGCCCGCGAAATAGGCATCCATGGCCCGCGTCAGCCCGCCCGGATCGGCGGACGGCCGCAGTTCGTAACCGCCGGGATGGTGCAGGCGCAGCAGCCGGTGCAGCCGGTCCTCATGGTCGGTCCAGTCGATCGCGCGCAGAGCGCCGTCGGTGTCGGCGACCACGATCAGCTCGCCGATGGGCGTGGCGGTGCGGTCGATCAGCAGGCTGGACGCAGCGGACATGGCGGCACCCCGATCCCTGTTGCATAGGCGCGCTGCCGAAATTGAAGGCAGCGCCTTTCCGATGCAACCCTTTGATACGGCGAAATTTCCGGTTTCCGTATCCGCACATTCCCATGCGTTTCTTGCGTATCGCCGCCAAAAGAGGCGCCAAAAGGCTGAGTTGCGTGCAATCCGCATGGCTGGCATGATCGGACCATGCCTGTCCATACCGTCAGTTCTTGACCGAACAGTCAGCTTTTCCGCCGCCCGTCTTCGTTGGCAGTACTGGTTGGTTTTCTTGGCACGCGGGTTGCTGACGCTTCGGTAGACACGCCGCTCTGCGACCGAAGGGAAGCCATCCGCCATGACCCTGATCGCTACGCTTTCCACCGCCGAAGATCCTGCCGAAGACGGCCGCGCCTCGCCCTACGCCGACCTGAGCCCGGCGATGACGCCGGTGCAGGCGCTGGCCGAGAGCAACCGCTGCCTGTTCTGCTACGATGCGCCCTGCATAAAGGCCTGCCCGACCGGGATCGACATTCCGGCCTTCATCCGCTCGATCGCCACCGGCAACCTGAAGGGTGCCGCGACGACGATCCTGTCGGAGAACATCATGGGCGGCACCTGCGGCCGCGTCTGCCCGACCGAGACTCTGTGCGAACAGTCCTGCGTCCGCAACCGGGCAGAGGACCGCCCCGTCGCCATCGGCCGGCTGCAACGCCACGCCACGGACCGCCTGATCGCCAAAGAATCTGGGGGCGAGCCCGCCCATCCCTTCCCGCGCGCCGCCGCCACCGGCAAGCGCGTTGCCGTGGTCGGTGCCGGCCCGGCCGGCCTGTCCTGCGCCCATCGCCTCGCCACGCTCGGCCATGAGGTGACGGTGTTCGAGGCGAAGGCGAAGTCCGGCGGCCTCAACGAATACGGCCTCGCCCCCTACAAGATGGCCGACGATTTCGCCCAGCGCGAGGTCGCCTTCATCCTCGGCATCGGCGGCATCACGGTGGAGCATGGCCGCAAGCTCGGCGCCGACCTGTCGCTCGACAGCCTGCGCGCCGATTTCGACGCCGTTTTCCTCGGCGTCGGCCTCGGCTCCAACAACCGCCTCGCCATCCCCGGCGAGGAGCGTGCGGGCGTCGAGGACGCCACCGCCTTCATCGAGCGTGTCCGTCAGGCTCCCCCCGGCCAGCCGCCCGCGGTGGGCCGCAGCGTCGTGGTGATCGGCGGCGGCAACACCGCGATCGATGCCGCCATCCAGGCGAAGCGCCTGGGTGCGGAGGACGTCACCCTGGTCTACCGCCGCGGCCGGGCCCAGATGGGCGCCACCGCCTGGGAGCAGGAGTTGGCCCAGACCGAAGGCGTCGTCCTCAAGACCTTCGCCGCGCCCAAGGAAATCGGCGAAACCACCATCACCTTCGAACGCACCCGCCTGACCGACGGCAAGCTGGCCGGCACTGGCGAGACCTTCACCCTCCAGGCCGACATGGTGCTGAAGGCGGTCGGCCAGAAACTGTCGGCCGACGCGCTCGACGGGCTGCAGGTCACCGGCGGCAAGATCGCCATCGACGACGCCTACCGCACCACGCTGTCCAAGGTCTGGGCCGGCGGTGATTGCGTCGCCACGGGCGAGGATCTGACGGTCCAGTCGGTGCAGGACGGCAAGCTCGCCGCCCTTGCCATCCACAGCCACCTGACCGCCTGAGGAAAGGGAGCCACATCATGGCCGATCTTCGCAGCACCATCGCCGGCATCCGCTCCCCCAACCCCTTCTGGCTGGCCTCCGCCCCGCCGACCGACAAGGCCTACAACGTCGTCCGCGCTTTCAAGGCGGGCTGGGGCGGCGTGGTGTGGAAGACGCTGGGCGAGGACCCGCCGGTGGTCAACGTCTCCAGCCGCTACGGCGCCCATCTCGACACCGACCGCCGGATGATCGGCTTCAACAACATCGAGCTGATCTCCGACCGGCCGCTCGACGTCAATCTGCAGGAGATCATCCAGGTCAAGCGCGACTGGCCCGACCGCGCCATGGTCGTCTCGCTGATGGCGACCATGACGGAAACCGCCTGGGCCGGCCTTGCCCGCCGCATCGCCGAGACCGGAGCCGCCGACGGCCTGGAACTCAACCTCGGCTGCCCGCACGGCATGTGCGAGCGCGGCATGGGCTCCGCCATCGGGCAGGTGCCGGAGATGGTGGAGCAGGTCACCCGCTGGGTGAAGAACGCCGTCAACCTGCCGGTGATCGTCAAGCTGACCCCCAACATCACCAACATCCTGTGGTCGGCCGAAGCGGCCAAGCGCGGCGGCGCCGACGCGATCTCGCTGATCAACACGGTGAACTCGATCGTCGCGGTCGATCTCGACGCCATGGCGCCGACCCCGGTGGTCGACGGCAAGGGCAGCCATGGCGGCTATTGCGGCCCGGCGGTGAAGCCGATCGCGCTGAACATGGTGGCGGAGATCGCCCGCATCCCCGATACCCGCGGCCTGCCGGTCAGCGGCATCGGCGGCATCACGACATGGCGCGACGCGGCGGAGTTCCTGGCGCTGGGCGCCACCAACGTCCAGGTCTGCACCGCCGCCATGACCTACGGCTTCAAGATCGTCGAGGACATGATCGACGGCCTGTCCAACTGGATGGACGAGAAGGGCTACCGCACCCTCGACGAGTTGAGCGGCCGCGCGGTGCGCAACGTCGTCAACTGGAACGACCTGAACATGAACTTCTCGACCAAGGCGGTGATCGACCCCGCCTTGTGCATCGATTGCGGCCGCTGCCACATCGTCTGCGAGGACACCTCGCACCAGGCGATCCGCATCGACGCAGGAGAAGGCCGCCGCGTCTTCACCGTGGTCAACGAGGAGTGCGTGGGCTGCAACCTGTGCAACCATGTCTGCCCGGTGCCGGACTGCATCACCATGGTGCCGGAGCAGACCGACCTGCCCTACGTCACCTGGCCCAACGACGCCCGCAACCCGATGCGCGTCCCAGAAGCCGCCGAATAATCAGCCGCCGAATAAGAACGACCTTCAGGAGAGAGCAACATGTCCACCCCGCAGAATGTCGCCGTGAACGGCTCGCGCCTGTGGCAGAGCCTGATGGACATGGCGCAGATCGGCGCCACGCCCAAGGGCGGCGTGTGCCGGCTGGCGTTGACCGACCTCGACAAACAGGGCCGCGACCTGTTCGTGCGCTGGTGCGAGGAGGCCGGCTGCACCGTGTCGGTCGACAAGATGGGCAATATCTTCGCCCGCCGCCCCGGCCGCGACGACAGCCTGCCCCCGGTCATCATGGGCAGTCATCTCGACAGCCAGCCGACCGGCGGCAAGTATGACGGCGTTTATGGCGTGCTCGCCGGGCTGGAGGTGGTGCGCAGCCTGAACGACATGAACTACGTCACCGAGGCCCCGGTGGAGGTCGCGGTCTGGACCAACGAGGAGGGGTCGCGCTTCGCCCCGGCCATGGTGTCGTCCGGCGTCTTCGCCGGGGTGTTCGACCTCGACTACGGCCTGTCGCGCGCCGATCTCGACGGCAAGACGATGGGCGAGGAGCTGGCCCGCATCGGCTATGCCGGCGACCAGGAGGTCGGGGGCCGCAAGGTCGGCGCCTATTTCGAGGCCCACATCGAACAGGGTCCGATCCTGGAGATCGAGGGCAAGACCATCGGCGTCGTCACCGACTGCCAGGGCCAACGCTGGTACGAGATCACCTTCACCGGCCAGGAGGCCCATGCCGGCCCGACCCCGATGGTCCGCCGCAAGGACGCCCTGTTGGGCGCCGCGCGCGTGGTCGACGCGGTCAACCGGATCGGCATGAAGTACGGCCCGCTGGCCTGCGCCACGGTGGGCCTGATGCAGATCCACCCCAACAGCCGCAACGTCATTCCCGGCCGCGTCTTTTTCACCGTCGACTTCCGCCATCCCGACGACGCCATCCTCGCCGCCATGGACGGCGAACTGCGCGCCGAGGTGGAGCGCATCGCCGGCGAGATCGGGCTGGAGACCGATTTCCAGCAGATCTGGTACTACGCCCCGATCAAGTTCGACGAGACCTGCGTCGCCGCCGTCCGCAAGGGGGTGGAGCGCACCGGCCACAGCTTCCGCGACATCGTCTCGGGCGCCGGCCACGACGCCTGTTACCTGTCGAAGGTGGCGCCGACCGCCATGGTCTTCATCCCCTGCATCGACGGCATCAGCCACAACGAGGTCGAGGAGACGACCCCGGAATGGTCGACCGCCGGCTGCGAGGTGCTGCTGCACGCCGTGCTGGACCGCGCCAACGCCATGGCCGAGCAGGTGAAAGCGCCCGCGGAGTGATACGCTCCCGCTGAGAAGGCATCAGCAACAGCAATGGCAAAAGCGATGGCGCGAACGGCTGCCGACACCACGGACACCACCCAGCCCCAGGGCCAGCCCCAGGGCCGCATCCGGCGTGAGAACGTCGAGCGCATCCTGAAGGCGGCCGAGCGCGTCTTCGCCGAAGCCGGCTGTGCCGGCGCCACCATGGCCGACATCGCCGAGCGGGCCGGTCTGCCCAAGGCCAACCTGCATTACTATTTCGGCACCAAGGAGGACCTTTACCGCGCGGTGCTCGACAACATCCTGCGGATGTGGCTGGCGCCGATCGCCTCCTTCACCCCGGATGCCGATCCGGCGGCGACGCTGACCGCCTATGTCACCGCCAAGATGGAGGCGTCGCGCACCCGTCCCCATGCCTCCAAGGTCTTCGCCAACGAGATCCTGCATGGCGGCACCCAGGTCGAAACCTTCCTGGCCGAGGACCTGAAGTCACTGGTCGACGCCAAGGCGGCGGTCATCGACGGCTGGGTCGCCGCCGGCCGCATGTCCCCGGTGGACGCCCGCCAGTTCCTGTTCATGATCTGGGCGGTGACCCAGCATTACGCCGACTTCGACGTCCAGATCCGCAAGGTGCTGGGCCGCCGCACCCTGACCCGCCAGGACTTCGCCACCATGACGGCGGAGGTGCTGCGCATGGTCCTGCGCGCCGCCGGGCTGCCTGAACCAGAAACCTTCATAACGCCCACCGACTCCGTCCCATCGAACCTCTGAGGGAGCGCCCGAGCATGTCCACCATCCTGATCCGCGGCGGCACCGTCGTCACCGCCGAGCACACCCGCCGCGCCGACGTCCTCTGCCAGGACGGCATCATCACCGCGGTGGGCGACACTCTCGACGTGCCGGCAGGGGCCGAGGTGGTGGATGCCGGCGGCTGCTACGTCATGCCCGGCGGCATCGACCCGCACACCCACATGGAACTGCCCTTCATGGGCACGGTGACGACCGAGGACTTCTTCAGCGGCACCGCCGCCGGCTTCGCCGGGGGGACGACGATGATCATCGACTTCGTCATCCCCAACCCGAAGCAGAGCCTGATGGAGGCCTACCACACCTGGCGCGGCTGGGCGGAGAAGGCGGCCGGCGACTACAGCTTCCACGTCGCCGTGACCTGGTGGGACGAGAGCGTGAGTCAGGACATGGGCACGCTGGTCGCCGACCATGGCGTGAACAGCTTCAAGCACTTCATGGCCTACAAGAACGCCATCATGGCCGACGACGAGACGCTGGTGAACAGCTTCCAGCGCTGCCTGGAACTCGGCGCGATTCCCACCGTCCACGCCGAGAACGGCGAACTGGTCTTCCAGCTGCAGAAGAAGCTGCTGGCGCAGGGCCTGACCGGTCCCGAGGCCCATCCCCTCTCCCGCCCGCCGGAGGTGGAGGGCGAGGCCGCCAACCGCGCCATCCAGGTCGCCAAGGTATTCGGCGTGCCGGTCTACATCGTCCACGTTTCTGCAAAGGAGGCGCTCGCCGCCATCGAGCGCGGCCAGAACGACGGTCAGCGCGTGTTCGGCGAGGTGCTGGCCGGCCATCTGCTGATCGATGACAGCGTTTACCGCAACCCCGACTGGGACTTCGCCGCCGGCCATGTCATGAGCCCGCCCTTCCGCCCGAAGGAGCATCAGGACGCGCTTTGGCGTGGCCTTCAGGCGGGGCACCTGCACACCACTGCCACCGACCATTGCTGCTTCTGCTCCGAGCAGAAGGCGATGGGCCGCAACGACTTCACCAAGATCCCCAACGGCACGGCGGGCATCGAGGACCGCATGACCGCGCTGTGGACCCACGGCGTCAACACCGGCCGGCTGACGATGAACGAGTTCGTCGCCGTGACCTCCGCCAACGCGGCGAAGATCTTCAACCTCTACCCGCGCAAGGGCTCGGTCAGCGTCGGGGCCGATGCCGATCTGGTGGTGTGGGATCCGAAGGCGACCAAGACCATCTCGGCCAAAACCCAGATGCAGAAGGTCGGCCTGAACATCTTCGAAGGCATGACCGTCACCGGTACCCCGGCCTACACGCTGAGCCAGGGCCGCATCGTCCATGCGCTGGGCGAGAGTCGTGCCGTGCGCGGCGCCGGCCGCTACGTCAACCGCCCCGCCTTCCCGCCGGTCTACGAGGCGGTGTCGAAGCGCAACGCCCTGAACGTTCCGGTGGCGGTGGAGCGGTGAAGCGGTAAGCGTAACGCCCTCTCCCGCCCCGGGAGAGGGAGGGGACCCACGAAGTGGGGAGGGTGAGGGGTATTCCAAGGAACCATGCGGTTCGGGCTCCTTGGATCACCCCTCACCCTTCCCAAGCTCCGCTTGGGCCCCTTCCCTCTCCCGGGACGGGAGAGGGAAAAAGCTCAGCCCACCGGGTTGGCGAACAGGAAGTTCTCCGCCGTCAGGCTGTTGCGGTCGACGCCCATCATCTTGATGGAGTTGAAGGCTCCCAGGTCGATCGACATGTCGGCGCCGTTCTGCGCCGAGTGGGTCAGCACGTCGTTCAGGCTGGAGAAGCCGGAGATGCTGCGCAGGTCGACGACGTCGCCGCCGGTACCGGCCTGGAAGTCGCCGATGCAGTCCCAGCCGTCACCGGCATTCTGGACGAAGGTGTCCCGTCCGGCGCCGCCGACTATGTAGTCGTTGCCGCCATTGCCGGTGATGGTGTCGTTGCCGCTGCCGCCGGCCAGGAACTCCCCGGCCGAGGTGCCGGTGATGGTCTGGCCGGTGGGGCCGCCAGTCGACCCGCCGGTGCCGCCGCCCGTCGAACCGCCGACCGTTGCGAACGAGAAGTTGGCGGCGGTCAGGCTGCTGCGGGTGACGTTGGCCAGGATGGCGCTGTTGCCGTTGTCGAACCGGACGACGGTGTTGGCGCCGTCCTGAACGGTGACGGCCATGACCGAGGCGAAGTCCTTCAGCCCGCTCCAGCCGGCGACATTCAGCACGTCGCCGCCGCTGCCGGCCTGAAAATCGCCGATGTAATCCCAGCCGTCACCCGGCTTGAAGACGAAGCTGTCGCTGCCGGCGCCGCCGACCATATAGTCGTTGCCGGCGTTGCTGATGATGGTGTCGTTGCCGCTGCCGCCGGCCAGATAGTCGCGGGCGTCGGTGCCGGTCAGGGTCAGCCCGGCCGTTCCCCCCGTGCCGCCACCCGTGTTGCCGCCGGTGCCGCCCCCGGTATCGCCGCCGCCGGTGGAGCCGCCGGTGCCGGCCTGCCCCAGCGTGATGGTGTTGCCCGACAGGCTGATGTCCGACGCGGCGAAGCTGCCGGCGATGCGCAGGGTCATGTCGGCGCCGGCGGTCGAATCCAGCCCGAAATGCACCAGGGTGACGCCGTTCACCGTCTCCGCCTGGACCTGCCCGGCCTGCAGCGTGCTGCCGGTGCCCGACCCGACGCTGCCGGACAGCGACGCCCCGGCGATGGCAAAGGCATCGCCGGTCACGGCCCCGGTGACGCTGGTGAAGCCGTTGGCCTGGGCCGCCGTCATCGTCACGGTGTGGCGCTTGCTGCCGGTC
>NZ_CAMLJP010000049.1 GCF_946480385.1 uncultured Azospirillum sp. | reverse complement strand
CGTCGCGCAGCACGGCGCGCGCCTGCAGCTTACCGAAGGTGATGATCTGGGCGACGCGGTCGTAGCCGTACTTGTTCTGGACGTAGCGGATGACCTCTTCGCGGCGGTCCTGGCAGAAGTCGATGTCGAAGTCGGGCATCGACACGCGTTCGGGGTTCAGGAAGCGCTCGAACAGCAGGCCGAAGCGCAGCGGGTCGAGGTCGGTGATGGTCAGCGCCCAGGCGACGACGGAGCCGGCACCCGACCCGCGGCCGGGGCCGACGGGGATGTCGTGGTTCTTCGCCCATTTGATGAAGTCCGACACGATCAGGAAGTAGCCGGGGAACTTCATCTTGACGATGACGTCCAGCTCGAACTCCAGCCGCTCGAAATAGGTCTTGCGGGTCTCCTCGCGCTGTTCCGGCGTCATGTCGGGGGTGAAGACGACCTTCTCCAGCCGCATCTCCAGGCCGGCGCGCGACTGGGCGCGCAGCTCGTCATCCTCGGTTCGGCCGCCTTCGCAGGCAAACGGCGGCAGGATCGGCTTGATCGGCTTCAGCAGGAAAGAGCAGCGCCGGGCGATGGCCACCGTGTTGTCCACCGCCTCCGGCAGATCGGCGAACAGCAGCCGCATCTCCTCGGCCGACTTGAAGCGGTGGTCGGGGGTCAGGCGGCGGCGGTCCTCCTGGCTGAGATAGGCGCCCTCGGCGATGCAGAGCAGCGCGTCATGCGCCTCGTACATGTCCTCGGTCGCGAAATAACAGTCGTTGGTGGCGACCAGCGGCAGGTCATGGGCATAGGCGAGGTCGATCAGCGCCGGCTCGACGGCGTTCTCCACCGTGGCGAAATGGCCGCGCCCGCCCTCGTGCCGCTGCAGCTCGACATAGAGGCGGCCGGGGAAGAGGCGCTTCAGACGCTCCAGAACGTCGAGCGCCAGATCCTTCTGCCCTTCGTGCAGCAGCCGGCCGAGGGAGCCGCCGGGGCCGCCGGTCAGCGCGATCAGTCCGGCGGACCGGCCCTCCAGCGCATCCAGCGTCACCTGCGGGCCGGCCAGCGGGTCCGACTCCAGGAAAGCCTTGGACACCAGCGCCGTCAGGTTGCGGTAGCCCTCCTCGTTCTGGCAGAGCAGGACCAGCTGGTCGGGGGTGGCCGCCGCCTTGCCGGGCAGGCCGGGCTTGGTCTGGGCGGGACCGACGCGGGTGATGCCCAGGACGGTGCCGATGATCGGCTGCACGCCGGCATCCGACGCCGCCAGCGCGAATTCCAGCGCGCCGAACAGGTTGCCGGTGTCGGTGACCGCGACGGCCGGCATCTGCTGTTTCAGGCAGAGCTTGACCAGCTCCTTCACCTTGATCGCACCTTCCGACAGCGAATAGGCGGAATGGACGCGCAGGTGGATGAAGTCGGCGTGGGGCATGGCAACCGGGGGCTTGCTGCGAAATGGGCTCCCGGTTCTAGCACAGCCCGGACGGTTCCCGCGACCGTCGCGCGGACGTATGCAAACGTGGTATGGAAGTCGCCGCATCATGACCAGGGATGGGGAGGACGCCGCGATGGATCGGCCGCACCTTGCACCCGTCGTCCGACTGCGGCCGGCCTTCAGGGACCGCCGTGCCGTCCGGGCGGCGACGCCTTCGACCCTGCTGGCCGGCGCCCTGCTGGCCGGCTTGGCGCTGGCGCTTTCCGCCTGCGAGACCGTGCCTCCTCCTCCGGCTTCGCCGCCGCCCGCCGCCGGGCTGGAGGACGGGCCGGCCAAGCCCTTCAATTCCGGCAAGGGCTGGACCGTCACCATCCACACACCGCCGAGCGGCAAACGCTTCTGCGTCGCGGAGCGCGGGATCCCGGTCGGGCAGAATGCCGCACCGCGCCTGACCTTCCGCACCGCCTCGGTCGAATCGGGCTTCATTCTGTCGGGCTTCACCCCGTCGGACAGTGGGGCCGTGGTGAAGCCCGGCGAGCGTTACGACCTGACCGTCAGCCCCGATCTGGGGACGCGGCTGTCGCTGAGCGCCCGCGGCCTACCGAACGGCAGCCTCTACGTCGCCGTGCCGACCAAGGGCTATCTGGAGGAGATGGAGCCGCTGGCCCGCGCCCACCGCGTCAGCTTCCGCAGCAGCGGCCTTGGGGAACTCGGTTCGATGCTGCTGTCGGGATCGTCCTGGGCGATCAACGCGTCGGACGAATGCCGGATCATGCACGCCGATCCCTGAAGCCTGATCGTGGCGGCAGGGCGCAGGTCAGCCACGCGGCAGGCGCGCCCCGTCGCCGATTGACCGCCCTTGCGGCGCCCGTTTAGCCTCCCGATCATGCGTGCTTCCCACATCCTGCTCGCCGTGGCGGTCGCCGCGGTCTGGGGCTTCAACTTCGTCGCGATCAAGGTCGGATTGCGCGATTTCCCGCCGCTGCTCTTCTCCTGCCTGCGCTTCGCGCTGGCGGCGTTGCCGGTGGTGGTGCTGGGCTGGGGCAAGGGGCCGCCGGTGCCCTGGCGCTTCGTGATCGGCATCGGCGTGATGCTGGGCGTGGTGAAGTTCCCGCTGCTGTTCCTGGGCATCGATGTCGGCATGCCGGCGGGGCTCGCCTCGCTGGTGCTGCAGGCGCAGGCCTTCTTCACCGCCATCTTCGCCGCCTTCGCGCTGGGCGACCGGCCGGGGCCGCGGCAGATCGGCGGCATGGTCGTCGCCTTCGCCGGCGTCGGGCTGATCGCGCTGGAGATGCCGGCGGGCGACTCGCTGCTCGGCCTTGGGCTGACGCTGGCGGCGGCAGCGGCCTGGGGCGTGTCGAACATCGTGATGAAGCACGCCAAGGCGCCCGACCTGTTCAGCCTGATGGTCTGGGTCAGCCTGATCCCGCCGCTGCCGCTGCTGGCGATGTCGCTGGCGCTGGAGGGGCCGGATCGCATTCTTCATGCCTTCACCACGCTGACTCTGGTCGGGGTCGGATCGCTGGTCTACATCGCGGCGGCGGCGACGCTGTTCGGTTTCGCCGCCTGGGGCTTCCTGATGCGGCATTACCCGGCCAGCCTGGTCGCCCCCTTCTCGCTGCTGGTGCCGATCTTCGGCATGAGTTCCAGCGCGCTGCTGCTCGGCGAGACCTTCACCGCGGCGAAGCTGGGCGGCGGGCTGCTGGTCTTCGCCGGGCTGGCACTGTCGGTGCTGAAGCTGCCGTCCACGGTGCGGGTGCGGGCCTGAGCGCCCGTTCCGCCGCGAAACGGCGGTCTGGACTCTGAAATCGTCAAGGTCCCATTAACCTTGACAAGCTTGACGCAGCGCTATGGCCTTTGGATCATTCCGGTCGATCAGTGCGTCACTAAACCATAGGCAAGCTTTGATCTCTCCCGAAAGGACCGCGCAGCCGGACGGTGGCACACCAGGCGGCACACCGGTTCCGCCGGCCTATCATTGGTTGGCCCATCTGCGCGCCAGCCGGCCGTTGCGCATCCTGCTGCTGATCGGCGGGCTGTCGGTTGCCGTGCTGCTGACGGCGACGATCCACTACATCGTCAGCATGCGCGAGCGCGAACTGGCGGGGGCGGAGCGCGAGCTGTCCACCCTGAACCTGTCGCTGGCCGAACAGACGGCCAGCGCGACGCAGAGCGTCGATCTGGTCCTGACCACGATCATCGAGCAGCTGAAGGCGGACGGCATCGCCACGCCCGAAGACTATGTCCGCCGGATGGGCGGGCGCGACACCTACCAGATGCTGCGGGCGCGGATCTCCGGACTGCCGCAGCTGGACGCGGTGACGATGATCGCCGCCGACGGTCACCTGATCAACTTCTCGCGCTATTACCCGATTCCGCCGGTCAACGTGTCCGATCGGGATTATTTCGCCTATCTGCGCGACCACGACACCACGGACCCCTTCATCAGCGAACCGGTGCGCAACCGCGGCAACGGCAGCTGGACCATCTATCTGGCACGCCGGATCAGCGGCCCGGACGGCGGTTTCGTCGGGCTGGTGCTGGGTGCCATCGAACTGAGCTATTTCGAGAGGCTTTACAAGGCGCTGCAGCCGGATGCCGACGGCAGCATCAGCCTGTGGCGGCGCGACGGCCTCCTGCTGGCCCGCCATCCGAGGTTGCCGGATATCGGCCGGGCGGTGGGCCAGCGCCAGTTCCTGGAGGTGCTGGAACGCGCGAAGTCGGGCGTCTTCCTGTCCGCCAAGGGGCTGAACGACGGCGCCCGTCTGGTGGCGACGCGGGCGCTGGCCGACTACCCGCTGGTCGTCAACGTCACCCGCAGGATGGACGCGGTGCTGAACGAGTGGCGCATCCAGGCCTGGACCATCGGCGCCGCCGGAGCCGTCGGCATCGCCGCGCTGCTGCTGTCGCTGTGGGCGCTGGCCCGCCAGTTCAGCGCGTACGAGGCGGCGACCTGGGCGATCGACGCCGCCCGCCGCGCGGTGGAGGGGCGGGAGCAGGCCGAACATGCCTTGCGCCAGAGCCAGAAGATGGAGGCGATCGGCCAGCTGACCGGCGGTGTCGCCCATGATTTCAACAACCTGCTGCAGGCCATCGGCATCAACCTGCATGTCATCGGCAGCCGCACGGACGACGAGCGCATCGCCGGCCCGGCGCGGCTGGCCCTGCAGGCGGTGGAGCGGGGGGCGACCCTGACCCAGCATCTGCTGGCCTTCTCGCGCCGGCAGCAGCTTCGCCCGGTCCCGGTCGACGTCGCGGCGCTGGTGGAGCGGGTCAGCCGCCTGCTCGCCCGCACGCTGGGCCAGTCGGTGCGGATCGAAACGGAGGTCGCCCCCGACCTGTGGCCGGCGATGATCGACCCGACCCAGCTGGAAATGGCGGTGCTGAACCTGGCGCTGAACGCCCGCGACGCCATGCCCGGCGGCGGCACGCTGTGGATCCTGGCCGGCAACCGGTCGGTCGGCGCCGGGCCCGTGCTTGGGATGGCGGCCGGCGACTATGTCGTGCTGCGGGTGCGCGACACCGGCACCGGCATGCCGGCCGAGGTGCAGGCGCGCGCCTTCGAACCCTTCTTCACCACCAAGGAGGTCGGGCGCGGCACCGGGCTGGGCCTCAGCATGGTGCACGGGCTGGCGACCCAGTCAGGCGGCGGGGTGGAGCTGGACAGCCGGCAGGGGCTGGGCACCACGGTGACGCTCTATCTGCCGCGCGCCCGTCAGGAGGCGGATGCGCCTTCCGCCGGAACAGCTTTCACCGGAATCGCCGCCACCCCGGCGCCGGAAACGGAGAAGGCGGACGCGGCCGGCATCGGCGAGGGCTGCGCCGTTCTGCTGGTGGATGACGAGGAGCTGGTGCGGAGCGCCACCGCCGGCTATCTGGAACAGGCGGGCTTCGCGGTGCGCGAGGCGGCCGACGCGGCGGCGGCCCTCTCGCTGCTCGACCACGGCTTCCGGCCGGACGTGATCGTCACCGACCACATGATGCCGGGGATGACAGGGCTGGAGATGGCCCGCACCCTGCGCGCCCGTCGCGATGCGACGCCGATCCTGATGGTCACTGGCTATGCCGAGGATCTGACCTCCACCGCCGCAGCGCAGGAGGTGGAACTGACCGTGCTGTCCAAGCCGATCGAGCCGTCCCGGCTGGTCCGCTCCATCCGCGACATGGCGGCGGTGGAAGGCTGAAGGGAACAGGACCCAAGGGAACAGGAAGGGGCGCTGCGGCGTTGGAAAGGGCGGTTTCAGTCCATTCCAGCCCCGGAGCAGCCATGAACGCCCAATCCACGATCCGCGACGCTTACGACAGCGTGTTCGAAGGCCACACCAACATGGGCATGGGCGAGCGCATCGTCTCGACCGGCCTCGGCCTCGCCGTCGCGGCGGGCGGCCTGCGCAAGGGCGCCAGCATCCCCGGCGCCATCATGGGGCTGGTCGGCGCCGCCCTGGTCGCCCGCGGCATGAGCGGCCATTGCCCGGTCAAGGAACGCCTGTCCGGCCACCAGCATGACCAGTTGGGCCATAGCGGCTCCCAGGGGGGCTCCTATGGCGAGTCGCGCGGCGTCAATCATTCGCGCATGGCGGAGACCTACTGACCGGCGGTGCATCGGATCGGATCCGTTCACCGTCTGTCGCATTCCATTCACGGGAATGCGTGACGCCATTAACCCTGATGGTGAATTGTTGGGCAGACCAGCGACGGGGTGAAGACCGGGGAAGGCGGGTGTGACATCCTGCCTTGATCCGGGCTGCGGCCCCCGACCTGACGTCCCGCTCAGGAGATTCACCGCATGTGGTTCCCCGCTTTCCGATCCCGTTTGCCCGTTGCGGCGCTGGCGGCGCTCTGCGTCGGCTCGGCCCTCGGTTCGGCCTTCGTGCTGCCGGTGCCGGCACTCGCCCAGAAGGCCACCTCCGCACCGGCCTCGGTCCGCTATGACATCGGCTACGACATCTTCTATCCCGTCCGCGGCGAGAACGGGATGGTCGCCTCCGAACACCGGCTGGCGACCGAGATCGGCGTCGACATCCTCAAGCGCGGCGGCAATGCGGTCGATGCGGCGGTGGCCGTCGGCTTCGCCCTGGCGGTGGTGCTGCCGAACGCCGGCAATGTCGGCGGCGGCGGCTTCATGGTTGTCCATGACGCCAAGAGCGGCAAGGACGTCGCCATCGACTTCCGCGAGATGGCCCCGGCCAAGGCCTTCCGCGACATGTATCTCGACCAGCAGGGCAAGGTGGTCCCGGACCGCTCGCTCTACACCCATCTGGCGGTCGGCATCCCCGGCACCGTCGCCGGGCTGGCCCATGCGCTGGAAAAATACGGCACGATGAAGCTGGCCGACGTGATGGCCCCGGCGATCAAGCTGGCGCGGGACGGTTACACCGTCACGCCGCAGCTGGCCGGCCTGCTGGAGGTCGAGCGCGACCATCTGGCGGCGTGGGACGCCACGAAGTCCATCTTCTTCAAGGACGGCCGGCCGCTGACCGCCGGTGAGACGCTGGCCAACCCCGACTTGGCCAACTCGCTGGAGATGATCGCCCAGCAGGGGCCGAAGGCCTTCTATGAAGGCGCCATCGCCGAGAAGATCGCGGCGGAGATGGCAAAGCACGGCGGCTACATCACCAAGGAGGACCTGAAGGCCTACAAGGTGGTGGAGCGCGAGCCGGTCAGCGGCACTTACCGCGGCTACACCGTCAAGTCGATGCCGCCGCCCAGCTCCGGCGGGACGCACATCATCCAGATGCTGAACATCCTGGAGCGCTGGCCGCTGAAGGACTACGGTCCCGACAGCGCCAAGGCGATCCACCTGATGGCGGAGGCGATGAAGCTCGCCTATGCCGACCGCTCCGAGTATCTGGGCGATCCCGACTTCACCAAGGTGCCGGTGAAGGGGCTGACCTCGCGCAAATACGCCGACGAGCTGGCGGCGAAGATCGATCCGGAGAAGGCGACCCCGGCCAGCAGCATCAAGCCCGGCAAGCCGGCGCCCTACGAGAGCGACCAGACCACCCATTTCTCGGTGGCGGACAGCCAGGGCAACGTCGTCAGCACCACCTATACGCTGAACCTCAATTTCGGCAGCGGCATCGTCGCCGAGGGCACCGGCATCCTGCTGAACAACGAGATGGACGATTTCTCGGCCAAGCCGGGCGTGCCCAACGCCTTCGGCCTGGTCGGTGGCGACGCCAACGCCATCCAGGCCTACAAGCGGCCGCTCAGCTCCATGTCGCCGACCATCGTGCTGAAGGACGGCAAGCCCTGGCTGGTCACCGGCAGCCCCGGCGGCAGCCGCATCATCACCACCACCATGGAAACGGTGATCGACCACATCGACTTCAACATGAACCCGGCCGAGGCCGCCGCCCTGCCGCGCGTCCATCACCAGTGGACCCCCGACGAGCTGCGGGTGGAGAAGGGCCTCAGCCCCGACACCGTCCGCCTGCTGGAGCAGATGGGCCACAAGGTGGTGGTGAAGCCGACGATGGGCCGGACCCAGACCATCCAGCTGCGCAAAGATGGGCTGTACGGCTATTCCGACCCGCGCAACCCCGACGGCATGACTCTCGGATATTGATGGCGGATACTGACGGCGGCTACTGAGGGAGAGGAGCGACGAGGCGCCCGGCGCAGGCCGGGCGTCACATTCCCGTGTACAAAGAAAAAGCGGCGTGCTTTGGTAACCATTGATCCGCCGTGCCGGATGGCGCGGGGTCGCGACGGCTTGCGCCGGTCCGGGAAAGGCAACGGAACAGTTGGCTTGAGGCGGGCCGGTCGGTTAGCCTTTGCAGGAGTGAACCGGAGCATTTGCCGTGGACAAGGCCTTGGTCGAAAAGAACCGCGATTGGACCTATCAGCGTGAAGGAAAGCAGCCCGTCACCATCCGGGTCGCCGATTTCGAGCGCGAAGGGAAGCGCATCGTCGCTTTCCTGGAACAGACCGACATCGCCAAAGCGGCCGGGTCGCCCCAGCCGGCCGTGAATGACTGGCCCGGCATCGCCGAAGCCTATGCGCAGGAACAGGGCGTGTCGCTGAGCGACATCTATTGGTACGAGCTGCACCCGCGCCGTTTTGCCAATGGCCGGCCCAACGTGTCGGAATACCGCCCCGGCATGGCCGAATGGCGGTTCGAGACCAGCATCCCGCTCGCCCGCGCCATCGTGGAGCAGCTGGGCTTTGACCCCGACAACCTGCCGCTCGATATCTGATCGTCCGGCATACCGCCCTCGACGGGCCCCGCATGCGCAGCCCCTGTGATGCGCCGCGGGACAGGTGTATGATGCCTGCCGGAGCCATGCGATTGGCGGGACCGCGGCCTCGCGTCGTGGCGGGAGACAGATGATGAAGACGGTGCGGAGGGCGGTCGCCCTGGGTGCTGTGATGCTGGCGGCCGTGGCCGCCGCCGCGGTGGTGTCGGTTCCGGGAACGGCGCAGGCGCGCACGTCGGTGTCGGTCGGCATCGGCATCGGGCCGGTTTTCCCCGGCTACGGCTATTACCGCCCCTACCATTACTATGCCCCGCCGCCGCCGGTGGTGCAGTATTACGCGCCGCCCCCGGTCGTCTATGCGCCCCCGCCGCCGGTGGTCCAATATTATACGCCGCCGCCGGCCGCGGTTGGTGTCGATCCGGCGGGCCCGATCTATTATTCGCGCAGCGGCCAGCAATGCCGCGAATACCAGAGCCGCGCCATGGTCGGCGGCCGGTCGCAGCCGGTCTACGGCACCGCCTGCCTGCAGCCCGACGGGACCTGGCGCATCGTCAATTGAAGGCCACCCTCGCTCAGACGTCGAGCGGGACCGGATGCGGCAGTTCGTCGGCGTTCTCGTGGTGGATTCTGCAGACCTCGTCCCAGCGCGACAGGAAGGCGTCGAGCAGGGGCGGGTCGAAATGCAGGCCGCGGTTCTGGACCATGTAGGCGCGCGCCTCCTCCAGAGTCCATGATCGCTTATAGGGTCGGGTGGAGGTCAGGGCGTCGAACACGTCGGCGATGGCGACGATGCGGCCGGACAGCGGGATCCCGGCCCCGGCCGCGCCGTTGGGATAGCCGCTGCCGTCGAACTTCTCGTGATGGCTGAGCGCGATTTCCGCCGCCAGCCGCAGAAGCGGGATGTCGCTGTTCGCCAGGATGCGGTGACCCATGGCGGCATGCTGGCGCATCACCGTCATCTCTTCCGGCGTCAGGCGCCCCGGCTTCAGCAGGATCATGTCGGGGATGCCGATCTTGCCGATGTCGTGCATCGGCGCCGCCTTCATCAGCTCCTGCGCATAGGCGGCGCCGCAGCCGGCCGCTTCGGCGATCAGCCGCGAATAGAGCGCCATCCGCTCGATATGGGCGCCGGTTTCGGGATCGCGGTATTCGGAGGCGCGCGACAGGCGGTTGACCAGCTCCTCCCCCTGGCGCTGGAGGGCGGCGGTCACCCGCTCCACCTCGGTGGCCAGCAGGGCGGCGCGGTCGCGCAGCAGGGCGCGGCTCTGGCGCAGGGCCAGCAGGTTGCGCAGCCGGGCCTGCACCTCCGGAACGACGACCGGCTTGGTCAGGAAATCGTTGCAGCCCTCGTCCAGCGCCCGCACGCGGATCTCGACGGCCGTGTTGGCGGTGACCATCACCACCGGGACATTGTCCAGCCGCCCATCGTCGCGGATGTGGCGCAGGAGTTCCATGCCGTCCATGTCCGGCATCATCTGGTCCAGAAGGATCAGGTCGGGCTCGTTCCCGCGCAGCCACTCGACGGCGTCGAGCGGGCTTTCCATCGTGACCGGTTCGGCGTTGTCCAGCCGGCGGACGATGGCGGCCATGATGAACAGGTTGGTGCGGTCGTCGTCGACGATGAGGATGTTCACCCTGCGGTCTCCGCCTCCTGTTCGGCCGCCTTGCGGGCGGCGATCAGCCGCCCGGCTTCGGCGAGCAGAGCCCTCAGATCGACCGGTTTCTCGAAGGCCGCCTCGGCACCCAGCAGCCGGGCCATCCCCGGCAGTTCCATCCGCAGGCGCAGGCTGCCGCCGGTCACCGCGATCAGCGGCGGATGCGATTTCTGCTCCTTCAGCCGCAGGATCACCTCATACCCGTCGGCCTCCGGCATGATGATGTCGGTCACCACCAGATCGACCGGATGGACGGCCATGATGGCCAGCGCGGCATTGCCGTTCTCCGCCTCCAGCACGCGGTAGCCGGCGCGGATGAAGGCGATGCGCACCATCTCGCGGAAATCGGGATCGTCGTCGACCAGCAGGACGGAGCCGGCGGGAGCGGCGGCGGGAGCGGATTTCGGGGCTGGCTTGGGCCGCAGCTCGTAAAGTGTCATGTCCATGGTCGCCGCTTCCGTCTTCCGCCGCACACCGGCTGGTTGTGCCGGATGGAATTCGCTAAGCCTCACCATAAACGTCCACCCACGCGCGCACCCGTGGTGTCTGGGATAGCGGGGGCGGGAAATGGGATAGCGGGGATATTATCCTGCGGCCCGCGAAAAGCCGTGCCGGACGCGCAGGCGGAATATGACTGACGTGAAATATGGCAAAGCCACGAAAACTTAAGATTTCGGACGGCATAAGGGGATGTTGATACCTTAGGATGAGTTTTGGCCGAGGGTGCCGGAGGCTGGTTGATGAAGATCTTGGTGGCAGACGACCATCCCCTGTTCCGGGACGCGCTCGAGCTGTCGATCCGCCAGGCATGGCCGGATGCGGAGGTCGGCTGCATCGGTTCGTTATTGGAACTGCCGGCCGCCGGAAAGCTGGACGACGACGTCCCCGCTGCGGTCTTCCGCTACGACCTCATCGTTCTCGACTGGCGCATGCCGGGCGCGGAGGGGAGCGACCCGATCAGCGTGCTGCGCCGGTCGGGGGTCCATGGGCCGGTCGCGGTCGTGACCGGGGCGGAGGATGCGCTGACCGCGCTGGAGGTCCTGCGCTGCGGCGCCGAAGCCTTCCTGCCGAAGACCACGCCGCGCCGCATCCTGGCCCAGGCCCTGCGTCTGGTGGCGGAAGGCGGCAGCTTCGTGCCGAAATGCGTGGCGCTCGACCTGATGCACATGACCGACCTGTCGCTCGACATCGACGAGGCGGAGGAGGGCGAGGGACCGTCCACGAACGGGGAGGGGGCGCCGTCGTCCCCCCTGACCGACCGCGAGCAGCAGGTGCTGTCGATGCTCGCCACCGGCGCCACCAACAAGGAGATCGGGCGGCACCTGAGCCTTCAGGAGGTGACGGTGAAGCTGCACACCCGCCGCATCCTGCGCAAGCTGGGAGCACGCAACCGCACCGACGCCGTGCGCCGCGCCCAGCAGGCCGGCCTGCTGTCGCGCAGCCTGAACGAAGCGTCGCCCTGAGCCCACCGCCCGGTCCCCGCTGCCCCGACCGATCGGGTCGATGAGTGGCATCGTCGCGTGGGGGACCGCATAGGGGTGGTCCCAGCAGCATGAGCCCGCCCTTTCTGGTATGGTTACCCCGTCTTCGCTCCGTTGGCCCGTCCGCCCGGCTTCGTCCGGCGCCGCAGGGGCGGGCGCAACCGCAACCGCCGCATTTCGAGTCGCCGATGAGCCCATCCGACCATTCCCTGTCCGGGCCGCGAGCGGGCCGAACCATTCCCGCGGTTCCGGCCGGCATTTCCGGCAGCGGCGTGGCGGTGCCCGCGACTGCGGCGCTGGCCGGGGCGGCGGTGCTTCTGCTGTCCGCGCTCGGCCCCCTGCGCGAGTCGGTGCCCTGGCTGCTTCCCCTGATGGCGGCCGGCAGCGGTGCGGCGGGCGGGCTGGCGCTTCTGTCGATCCGGAGCGTGCGCCGCCGTCCTGCCGGAGACCAAAGGCCGCAGGCCCATCCCGAACCGGCTCCCTCCGCACAGGCCGACGTGCCGGACGCGGAAACCTCCGCCACGAACCCCGCCCACATCGCCGCTCTTGAGATCGCCGCCCTTCAGGAAGCGCTGCGGGAGTGCGGACGGCAGGCCAACGAGCGGCTGCGCAGCCAGCAGATCGCTGCGATGGATGCCCGGGCCGGCCTTGCCGGCGCCATCGTCCATGACATGAACAACACGCTGGGCGCGGTTGCCGGTTATGCCGACTTCCTCGTCTGCGACCTGCCGGCGGGCTCGCCCCAGGCCGACTATGCGGGCCGGGCCATCGCTGCCATCGACCGCGCCCGCTCCGGCCTCCGCCGGCTGGTGGCGGAAGCCAGGACGGAGCGGGTCCATCTGAAGCCCGAGCGGGCCGCGGCGGTTCTGGACGAGGCCGCGACGCTCCTGCGCAGCATGGCACCGACGTCGCCGAGCAGCCTTTCCATCCGTCATGACGCCGCGACGCCCGCTCCCATCTGCAACGCCGGCCTGCTGGCACGGACGCTGGCCGGACTGGCGGCGGAGATCCTCGCGGCCACCGGCAGGGGTGGCGATGCCCGGCTCTGCCTGCGCGCCTTCTTTCCGGCGGATGCGGACGATCCGGATGCCGATGCCGTCGCGGCCGGCTGGACCGTCCGCCCGCTGCTGACGCCGCTGCCGGGGCCGCACGCCCTGTTCGAACTGCGGGTCGACGGCCCGCCGCTGGCGGACGAGGTGCTGGCGGGGCTGGCCGATCCCCTGCTGGCCGCCCGCACCTGCTACCGCCGTGGTCAGACGTCCGGGACGGAGGACGCCCATTGGCCGGCGGCCCTGCAGACGGCGCGGTGTCACGATGGCGGCCTCAGCCTGCTGACCCACCCGACGGAAGGCATGGCGGTGTGGCTTCACATTCCCGCGTCCCGGTCCCCGGCCCCGGCGGCGCCCTTCCCGCGCGCGGCGAAAGCCCCGGCGCGGCACCATGTCGCGCCGACATACAAGATCCTGGTGGTGGATGCCGATCCGGCGTCCGGCGACCGGTTCCAGGCCGGGCTGGAGCGGCAGGGGTTCGAGGTTTCGGTCTGCGAGGATCTCCGCGAAGCGCTGGAGGTCGTCACCGACGAGCCGGGCTTCTTCGACGCGGTGGTGATCGGTCCGGGACTGAGCGCGCTTCCGGCAGGCCAAGCGCTGGCCGGCCGCCTGAAGGCGCTGCGGGCGGAGCTGCCCTGCGTCCTCTACGCCGCGGCGGGCCCCGCTTCCGCGGGGCTGGGCGCCGAGGCCGGCGGTCCGGCCGACCTGCTGCTGCCGCTGCCGGTCGATCTGCCGCGGCTGGCGCGCGGGGTGGCGGCGCTCGCAGCGGGCGGTCCGCGGTACGCGGACGATGCGAACGGTCCGCGGCACGCGGACGATGCGAACGGTCCGCGGCACGCGGACGATGCGAACGGTCCGCGGCACGCGGACGATGCGGGAGAGCGGCGCTGATGGGCGGGCGCCTTCACCTGCATGGCTTCATCGCCGCCATCTGGACGGCGACCCTGGTGATCGCCGCCGGGCTGTGGGCGGCGGCCCTGGCGCTCGCCCATTACGACGATGCCGAGGCGATGGCGCGGGCCGAGCGCGACAGCGGCAACCTCGCCCGCGTCGTCGCCGAGCAGGCGACCCGGACCATGGCCGAAGCCGACCAGATCCTGCTGTTCCTGATCGACGACTACCACGAGCATGGCGACAGCTGGACTCCCGGCCTGACCCGCATCCTGCGCCAGGCGGTGGAGCGGTCGGGCATCCTGCTCCAACTGGCGGTGATCGACGAGCGCGGCGACCTCATCCACACCAGCGTGGAGGATGCGCCGGCCCGCATCCATCTGGCCGACCGCGAGCATTTCCGCGTCCACGTCAACAACCCGAATGCCGGGCTGTTCATCGGCAAGCCGGTGTTCGGCAGGGCGTCCGGCAAATGGTCGATCCAGCTGACGCGACGCGTCGACAATAGCGACGGCAGCTTCGCAGGGGTGCTGGTCGCGTCGATCGACCCCTTCTATTTCAGCCGCTCGCTGGAGGAGCTGGACGTCGGCCCCAACGGGGCGGTGGCGATCGTCGGCACCGACGGCATCCTGCGCGCCCGCTCGCAGATGGACGACCGCATCGTCGGCCGGGATGTCGGCGAATCGCCGGTTCAGCTCATGGCGCGCCGCCAGCCCACCGGGTTCCTGCGCGTCGCCAGCGTGATCGACGGCACTCCGCGCCTTCAGTCCTTCCGGACCCTGACGGCCTATCCGCTGATCGTCATCGCCGCCTTCGACGAGGCATCCTTCCTGGCCGATACCAGAACGCGGCAGCGGCTCTATCTGCTGGCGGCGGCGGCCTGCAGCCTCGTGCTGGTCGGCATGGGGCTGCTGGCGACGCGGCAGGCGGCGCGGCTGGCGGCACTGGCCCGCCAGCTGGCCCAGAGCGAGGAACGCTTCCGCGATCAGGCGGAGACCGCCTCCGACTGGTTCTGGGAGATGGATGCCGACCTGCGATTCTCGCATCTGGCGGGGCCGCTGGTGCCGCACGTCGCCAACGGCACGCTGCCCATCGGATTGCGGCGGGAGGATGTGGCCCTGCGCGAACCGGGGGATACCGCCAAGTGGGAGCGGCACCGCCAGCTGATGGAGCGGCGGGAGCCGTTCCGGAACTTCCGCTACCGGGTGATGACGGCGGCCGGCTTGCGCTATTTCAGCGTCAGCGGCCGCCCGATCTTCGACCAGGACGGCCATTTCCGCGGCTACCGCGGCTCCGCCACCGACGTCACCGAGCGGGAGCTGGCCGCCAACCGGCTGGCCTCCAGCGAAGCGCGCTACCGCGCCATGTTCGATGCGGTCGGCCAGCCGATCGTCACCATCGACGAGCATGGGACCGTCGACGCCTTCAACCACGCGGCGGAGCGGCTGTTCGGCTATCGCGCCGCCGAGGTGGTGGGCGGGCCGATGACCCGGCTGATGCCGAGCGCCGTCGGCGCGGTGCATGACGGGCTGCTGGCCACCTACCGCGGGAGCGACGCCTCGGCCCCGCGGTCGGAGATGCGGGAGCTGACCGGCCGCCGCAAGGACGGCAGCGAGTTCCCGCTGGAGGTGACGCTGGCCGGCTGGCGCGAGGGCGATCGCCGCTATGTCACCGGCGCGCTCCGCGACGTCACCGCCCAGCGCGAGATCGAGGCCAGCCTGCGCCGCGCCAAGGAGGCGGCCGATCAGGCCAACCGCGCCAAGGGCGAATTCCTGGCGACCATGAGCCACGAGATCCGCACGCCGATGAACGGGGTTCTGGGCGCGCTGGCCCTGGTGGAGGGGCCGAACCTGAACGACGACCAGCGTCAGCTGCTGGACGTCGCCAACCGGTCGGGCAACGCGCTGCTGCAGATCATCGACGACATCCTCGACCTGTCCAAGCTGGAGGCCGGCAAGGCGGAGGTCGAGCCGGTGGATTTCGAACTGCGCGCCGTGCTGGGCGACAGCATCGACCTGCTGGAGCCGGCCGCCTGCGGGCGCGGCCTGATCCTGACGCGGGAGGTGGCGCCCGCAGTGCCCGACCGCGTGCGCGCCGACCTGCGCCGCATCCGGCAGGTGCTGGTCAATCTGGTGGGCAACGCGCTGAAGTTCACCCACCGCGGCGGCGTCTCCGTGCGGGTCGGGCTGGACGGGGAATTACCGGGGGATGGCGCCTTCTTCCTGCGGTTCGAGGTGGCCGACACCGGCATCGGCATCCCGGAGGACGTGCAGCCGACCCTGTTCCGCCGCTTCACCCAGGGCGACAGCTCCACCACCCGGCGCTTCGGCGGCACCGGGCTGGGGCTGGCGATCAGCCGCGAGCTGGTGACGCTGATGGGCGGGCGCATCGGCGTCACCAGTGCCGAGGGCAAGGGCAGCACCTTCTGGTTCACCGTCCGCTGCGAACCCGCCGCCGATCCGTCGGCCGGCGTGCTCTCCGTGCCCTGCGCACCGGAACCGGTGCCGGCGGGCGGTGGAACGCCGGCCCACGGATCGGCGGCGGCGAGACTGCATGTGCTGGTGGCAGAGGACAACGAGATCAACCGCGACATCGTCGTCACCATGCTGCGCCGTGCCGGCCATCGCGTGACCGCGGTGGAGGACGGGCTGCAGGCGGTGCGGCTGGTGGAGGAGGGCGGCTTCGACCTCGTCCTGATGGATGTGCAGATGCCGGTGATGGACGGCGTCACCGCCACCCGGCACATCCGCGCCATGCCGGGCGAGGCGGCCCGCCTGCCGATCGTCGCGTTGACCGGCAACGTCATGCCCGGCCATCGCGCCGAATATCTCGCCGCCGGCATGACCGCCTATCTGACGAAGCCCATCGTGTCGGCCGACCTGTATGAGGTGCTGAGAACGGTCGCCGCGCCGCAGGCGGCGGAGGCCGGGGCGGAGGGCGGATCACACCGCGCCGAGCCTGTGCAAGCGGGGCCGGAGCGGTCTTCCCCGGCGCGGACCACCATCTTGCCGCCGCCCGTCCCGCCGCCTGCCCCATCCTCCGTCCTCCCCTCCGCTCCATCGCCCGCTGCCCCATCTCCCGCTGCCAGGGATCAGGAGCATTGGCGCACGGCGCCGCTGTTGGATGCCCAACAGGCCGACTCGCTGCGCTCGGTGATCGGCGACGAGGCCTGGGTCCAGACGGTGACCGCCTTCCGGCGGACGGTCGACGACAGCGTGGCCGCGATTCGCGATGGGGCCGGACGGGACGGGGCGCCCCTGGTCCGCGTGGCCCATACCCTGAAGGGAACCGCGGCCAACATCGGCGCCGTGCGGCTCAGCCGTCTGGCCTCGCTGCTGGAACAGCGGGTCCACAGCCTCGGCGGCTGCCCCGCCGGCGATCCGCTGGCCGAAGCGCTCGGTCCCGTCGCCGACGCCACGCTGGACGCGCTGTCGTCCCATGTCCAGCCGGCGGCCGGCAGCGAAGCCGAACATGCGGCGGTATGAAGAAATGAAATGTCACGCCGGCTATTACTTTGTTTCTGGCGGGATGTGATGTAATTTCTCAAGAAAAACAGCGGCATGCCGTCGCATGACTTTGGTATCATCAGTGTTTGCGGTGACGAAATGATCGGGAAGGTCTAGAGTGTGTGACGATCGGCCGCCGCCGATCATTCGTACTCTTAACCAGTGAAGTCCTCAACATGATGGCTGCCGGCAGCATTCTCCACGTCATCTCGATCCGGGCGAAGGTCGTGGCTGTCGCGGTGTTCGTCTTCGCCGCGGTCGGCCTGTCCTCCGTCCTCACCATGCGCGACATGGGACGGCAGACCGACCGCCTGTCCGATGTCCAGCGCGAGACTCACGAGGTGGTCGGCAGCGTCATTCCCCTGGTTTCGCTGGTGGGCGAGATCCGGTTCGACGTGGTGCAGACGCAGCAGTGGCTGACCGACATATCGGCCACCCGCGGGCTGGACGGGATGAACGATGGTCCGGAAAAGGCCGCGGATTACGCCCGCCGGTTCGAGGAGCACACCGCCAGGGCGACCGAACTGGCGCGGATGCTGAACCTGCCGCAGGTGGTGGCGGAGATCGAGCGCACCCATAAGGCCTTTGGCCCCTATTACGAGATGGGCCGGCGCATGGCGCAGGCCTATGTCGACGGCGGCCCGGCGGCCGGCAACCCGATCATGGGCCAGTTCGACAAGGTCGCCGACACCATGGGTGACAGTCTGGAGGAGCTGGGGGCCAGCGTGGTCGCCGTCAGTTCGGACCGGCTGAAGGAACTGACCGCGGACATCGAGGCGGTGCGGGAGTCGTCGGACGGGCTGCGCCGGACCCTGATCGGCGCCGGGCTGGCCATCCTGCTGATGGCCGCGACCTGCGCGGTGTTCCTGGAGGCGGCGATGATCCGCCCGATGGAGCGGCTGCGCCGCGCCATGGTGGCGCTGGCCGGCGGCACCCTGGAGGTCGAGGTCGGCCTGACCGAACGCCGGGACGAGATCGGCCACATGGCCGACACCGTCCGCGTGTTCCAGGAGGGCGCGCAGGAGAATGCGCGCCTGCGCGCCGCCCAGGAGGAGACCCGCCGCCGCGCCGAGGAGGAGCGGCGCCAGGCGCTGGAGTCGATGGCGGAGAAGGTGGAGCGCGAGACGCGCGTCGCCGTCGATCATGTTGCGGAACGCACCAGCCGCATGAGCAACAATGCCGGCGCCATGGCGGAGTCGGCGGTGCAGGTCAGCGACAACGCCCAGAACGTCGCCGCCGCCGCCCAGCAGGCGCTGAGCAATGCCGAGACCGTCGCCGCCGCGACGGAGGAGCTGTCGGCGTCCATCGGCGACATCGGCCTGCAGGTGTCGGCCGCCACGCGGGTGACCGGCCGCGCGGTGGAGCGGGCCGGGCTGGCGCGGTCCACCATCGAACGGCTGTCGGCTTCGGTCGAGCGGATCGGCGCGGTCGCCCGGCTGATCGGCGACATCGCCAGCCAGACCAACCTGCTGGCGCTGAACGCCACCATCGAGGCGGCGCGGGCCGGCGAGGCCGGGCGCGGATTCGCCGTGGTGGCGAACGAGGTGAAGAACCTCGCCAGCCAGACCGCGCGGTCGACCGAGGAGATCGGCTCGCTGATCTCCGAGGTGGAGTCGGTGACGGCAGCGGCCGTCGGCGCCGTCGGCGAGGTGTCGGACACCATCGACGAGGTGGCCGGAATCTCGTCCTCCATCGCCGCCGCGGTGGAGGAACAGGCGGCGGCGACCCAGGAGATCGCCCGCTCCGTCAGCCAGACCAGCGACGCGGCGAAGGAGGTGTCGGTGCGCATCGGCCGTGTCTCCGCCGAGGCCGACGCGACCCAGAGCCGCGCCGGAGAGATGCGGACGGTCGCCGTCGATGTCGCCGGCGGCATCGACTCCCTGCGCAACGTGCTGATCCGCGTCGTGCGCACCGCCACCACCGATGTCGACCGCCGCCAGCGCCCGCGCTTCGCCCTGTCGGTCGGCTGCGTGCTGGAGGGGGCCGGGGCGGCCCCGATGCGCGCCACCATCGCCAACCTGTCGGCGGGCGGCGCCATGCTGACCGGTGTGCCGGACCAGCGGATCGGCGGCGCGACCGGCCGGACGCTGACCCTGCGCATCGACGGGGTGGCCCGCCCGCTGACCGCCCGGATCAAGTCCAGCGAGCACGACCGGCTGCACGTGAAGTTCGACCTGTCCGACGCCGATCAGGAGGCGTTCGACCGCGAGGTGGAGCGCCTGACGCGCGGCCTGACGCCGATGGCGGCCGTGGCGTAGGCGGAAAGGTGGAGCGGCCCGTACTGGCCGCTCCGCGACAATCCTCGCCTCAGCCATGCCCGCCGCTCATTTCGCACCTGCGGAAATGACGGCCTGCGGCGGATTGCCTCAGCAGGGGTCCGGCAAATATCCTGACCTTGCCCCGGTTGCTTTCCGTCCCTCCCTGCCGCCGGGCCATTCCCGTCCCCATCCTGCGCGACAGCGGAGTAACGACCATGGCTTCTGCCGGCCATAACGGCGACATGCGTGCCGGGGAACAGCTGACCTCGGCCCATCCCGGCCTGGTGCTGCTGGCGCTCGCCATGGGTGGTTTCGCCATCGGAACGACCGAGTTCGCGACGATGAGCCTGCTGCCCTATTTCGCCCGCGGCCTCGGCATCGACGAGCCGACCGCCGGCCATGTCATCAGCGCCTATGCGCTGGGCGTGGTGATGGGTGCGCCGGTGATCGCGGTGCTGGCGGCGCGGGTGGCGCGGCGGACCCTGCTGATCGGGCTGATGGCGGTCTTCGCCGCCGCCAACGTGGCGAGCGCCTTTTCACCCTCCTATGGCTGGATGCTGGTCTTCCGCTTTCTGAGCGGGCTGCCACACGGCGCCTATTTCGGCGTCGCGGCCCTGGTCGCCGCCTCGCTGGTGCCGCCGCAGCGCCGCGCACAGGCGGTGGCGCGCACCATGCTGGGGCTGACGGTGGCGACCATCGTCGGCGTGCCGATGGCCAACTGGATCGGGCAGGCGCTGGGCTGGCGCTGGGGCTTCGGCGTCGTCGGGCTGCTCGCCCTGCTGACGGTGCTGCTGGTCTGGATCTTCGCCCCCAAAGACCGGCCGCACCCGGAATCGAGCCCGCTGCGCGAGCTTGGCGCGCTGAAGCGGCGGCAGGTCTGGCTGACGCTGGGCATCGGCGCCATCGGCTTCGGCGGCATGTTCGCGGTCTACACCTATGTCGCCTCGACCCTGATGGAGGTGACGCAGGTGTCGCCGGCGGTGGTGCCGGTGGTGCTGGCGGTGTTCGGCGCCGGCATGACCGTCGGCACGCTGGTCAGCGCCTGGGCTGCCGACCGCGCCCTGATGCCGACCGTCGCCGTCACCCTGCTGTGGAGCGCCGGGTCGCTGGCGCTCTATCCCTTCGCTGCCGGCAACATCTGGCTGGTGTCGGTGGTCGTCTTCATGATCGGCTGCGGCGGCGGACTCGGCACGCCGTTGCAGGCCCGGCTGATGGATGTGGCGGAGGATGCGCAGACGCTGGCCGCCGCGCTGAACCACAGCGCCTTCAACGCCGCCAACGCGCTTGGCCCCTGGCTGGGCGGCATGGCGATCGCGGCGGGATGGGGCTGGACCTCCACCGGCTGGGTCGGTGCCGCGCTGGCGCTGGGCGGTCTGGTCGTGTGGGCGGTGGCGATGCTGGACGATCGGATGACTGCCAATACGGAACTGGCGGCCGAGGCCTGCGCCGGCGACTGAACGGCCTTTCAGCGTCCCGACAGCTCCCAGGCGATGCGCGCCGGATGTTCGCCGAGGTCGAGGGAGCCGATGACGATCTCCCCCCGGCCGGACAGCGGCGCCACGTCGCCCAGCTTCAGCAGCCGTTGCTCGCCGTCCTGCGGCACCAGACGGGTGCCGTTGCGGCTGAGATCCTCCACGGTGAAGGCACCATCGCGCAGCCGCACCACCGCATGGCGGCGCGAGGCGGAGGCATGGTCCAGGACGATCCCGCAGTCGGCGGAACGGCCGATCACGACGTCTTCGCCGGCATCGCGCAGAGCCACCGTGCGGCCCTGGTAGCTGAGCGTCAGGCGGGGGGCCGGCATCGGCGGCGCCTGCATGTCGACGGTCATGTCCGTCGGCCGCGCCGCCGGCGGGGCGGCGAGACGCTGCCCCGCCACCACGCCGCTGCCGGTCACCGACACGCGCCGGTCGTCGGGGATGGCGGCGATCTTGGCGATCAGCCCATCCGCCAGCGCCCGCGGGATACCGGCGGCGCGCAGGCGGCGGCCCAGCCCTTCGCGCACCTCCTGGATGGAGGCGCCGGGGGCCGCCAGTTCCGCCGCGGACTTCACCCGGTTGAACTCGTCGGCGACGCGCTGGATGACGACGCTGATCTTCTTGTGGCCGTAGGGGCTGGCGCCGAGGTCGAGCAGATAGCCGAGCCGCCCCGCCGCCGTGTTGAAGCGGCCGGCGAGCCGCGTCATCGTCTCTTCGAAGGGCAGGTCGCTGCCGCCGGTCGCCCAGACCGTCTTGCCGCGGCGGGTCAGCGATTCCGCCATCGCCGGGCCACCCATGTAGCCGTCGAAGGCGATCATGCCGTCGACGATGGCGGAGAAGGCGCGGGCGTCGCTGGCCGCCCCGGTGCGGGTCAGCGGGGTCAGCCCATCCAGTCCGCCGCGGACGCGATGCAGCAGCGCTTCGCGCGTCCGGGCGAAGCCCAGCCCCGTCCCGTCGGAGGCCAGGGCGTTGGACAGGGCCAGAAGCGGTTCGGTGTGGGGCAGCCGGTCGTCCAGATCGCCGCGCAGCGCCGCCAGCAGCGCCAGGATGGCGGAGGCGAGGTCGGGCGAATAGCCGATCAGGGCGCGGATCGGCTCCCGTCCGTCGACGATCTCCGCCGCGAATTCGTCGACCAGCCGGGTGCTCTCGCCGTCCTCCTCCTGGTGCAGGCGCAGGACGGCGGTCAGCTTGGCCCCCCACTCGCGGTGCGGTTCCAGCAGGGTGCCGAAGGCATGGGTGACGATGCGGTCGCGCTCTTCCACCGGGCGGTCGACGGCGGCCAGCAGCAGGCCGGAAATCCCGCCGCGCATCAGCGCCTGGTCGAAGGGGGCCAGCGTGTCGGATTTCTGGGCAAGGTCCTTCAGCGCGGCGAACAGCCGGCTGAGCTGGTCGTAGCGTTCATGCGGCTTCAGCCCCAGCATCGGCGCCTGGAGGGTGGCGAGCCGGCTGATCGAGGGGTTGAACAGCAGCGCCTCGCGCTCGAAATAGCGCAACGGATAGTAGCGGTGCAGCTGCTCCGACGGAATGACGCCCTGGTCGTCCCAGTAACCGCGCAGCAATCGCAGCAGGGTCATCCGGCTGTCGAAGGAGAAGACCTGCAGCACGTCGGTGCAGAGGTTGGCGCTGTCGATCGGCGAGATGGTCGTCAGCTTGGCGCCGCCGGAGGAGGTCTTCTGGAAGATCGTCTCCTCCCGTCCGGTGCCGGTGACCTTCACCACGCGCACCACCGGGAACTTGGCAAGGCGCAACAGGAAGTTGGCACGTTCCGTCGCCGACTTCTCGTCGTCGAAGACGCCGTCGATGTTGGGCTTGCCGCCCTGTTCGACCACCACCTCGAAGCGCGATTCGCGCCGTTTGGACATCGCCATACCATCCCCCCTTGGCCTGCCCGATCCGGCATGGTGTCCGGCTACGTCCCCGTTCGCTATTTCCAGCGATTTTTCACCAAAATACTTTATGAACCTTAACATCAGAAGCGGAAAGACCCGAACCTTGACCGCAAGTTTCCAATCGGACTCCAGCTCGTCCCAACTGTCGCCCCGGCTGTCTCCGGGCCGCCGCCCGTTCCTCGGTCTGCTGGGTGGCCTGCTGGGGGGCGTGCTCGGGTCGCTGGCCCTGCCAAGTGGCGGAGCCTGGGCGGCGGGGCCGTCGAAAACCACCAGTGGTTTAGAAAGTGGTTCGGTCGGATATTTCCTGTTCGATCCCGACAGCGGCCGGGCGCTGGAGGAGCGGGCGGCGGACACCGCCTTCATCCCGGCGTCGGTGGCGAAGCTGCCGACGGTGGCGGCGGCGCTGGCGCTGCTGGGGCCGGACCACCGCTTCGCCACCCGGCTGCTGGGAACCGGGCCGCTGGAGGGCGGGGTGCTGCGCGGCGACCTGATCCTGCAGGGCGGCGGCGATCCGGCCCTGGCGACCGAAGGGCTGCTGCAGCTGCTGGGCGCGCTTGGGACCGCCGGTTTGCGGCGGGTGGAGGGGCGGTTCCTGTACGACACCACGCTGCTGCCCGAACTGGCGGAGATCGATTCCGGGCAGCCCTGGGCCGCGCCCTACAACACCGGGGTCGGGGCGCTGTCGCTGAACTACAACCGGGCCCTGCTGAGCTGGCGGCGCGGCGGCACTCCTGCCGGGCCGGACGCGCTGACGGTGGCCGATGCCGGGCGGCTGCCGCTGGACAGCGTCACGGTCCGGCCGATGGCCGCGGGCGGAGGCTTTCCGCTGTTGCCGGACGGGGTGGACCGGTGGCTGATGGCGCCGCCTTCCTCCGGCGAGGCGGGGGCCGCCTGGGTGCCGGTGGCGCGGCCGGGGCTGGCCGCCGCCACGCTGTTCCGCCGGCTCGCCGCCGATGCCGGCATCGCCCTGGCGGCGCCCGTGGCCGGCCGGGCGTCATCCGGGGCGGCGGCACTGGCGGTGCTGGACAGCCTGCCGCTGGCGGAGCTGGCGCGCGGACTGCTGCGCCATTCCAACAACCTGTCGGCCGAGATGATCGGGCTGGCCGCGTCGGGTCGGCTGGAGCCGTCCCGGTCCGAGGCGCCCGGTACCATCCTGGGGCGGTCGGCGGGGCTGCTGCAGCGTTGGCTGACGCGGCAGCCGATTGGAGCGGTGAACTGGAATGGCCTGCGGCTGGCCAACCATTCCGGGCTGGGCACCGGATCGCGCGCCACGCCGCGGCAGATGGCGGCGCTGCTGCGGGCCGGCGGACCCGCCCTGTGGGACCTGCTGCCGGGGGAGGAGGACGGCAAGGCGCTGCCCCCCGGCGTCCATGCCAAATCGGGCACGCTTGCCTATGTCAAGGGACTGGCCGGGCTGCTGACGGCGGCCAGCGGGCGGAAGCTGGGCTTCGTCCTGTTCATCGCCGACCCCGCCCGCCGGGCGGCGATGGATGCCGCGCTCGACCGCCGGGTGACCGCGATACCGGCGGATGCGCGCGTCTGGGCTGCCGATGCCCGCCGGTTGCAGGGCGAACTCCTGGAACGGTGGGTTTCCACCTATTGACTGACATAGGTCATAGGAAGGATGTTGGGACGTTCGATAAAATGCAGGCCAAAGTTGAAGTGGCCTTAATCAGCCTGTAATGGATTGATCGCCGGCCCGGCCGATCCATATCCGTGTACGACCGGCAGAGAGAATCCCAGACCCGATGATGACAGACCGTTCCTGCACCTCTACCGCGCGCAACGTCCTGCGCCGCCGGCTGGAACGTCAGGACGTGGCCGCCAACCGCTATCACGACCGGCGGCTGGGGGCGGAGGTCGTCAACATCGTGGTCGGCGGCTGCGTCGTCACCGACGATCCGAACGTCGTCATCACCACCACGCTTGGGTCCTGCGTCGCCGCCTGCCTGTATGATCCGGTGGCGGAGATCGGCGGGATGAACCATTTCCTGCTGCCCGACGCCGGGAGCGACACACTGTCGCTGTCGTCGCGCTACGGCGCCACGGCGATGGAGCAGCTGATCAACCGGCTGCTGTCCGTCACCGGCCGGCGCGACCGGCTGCGCGCCAAGCTGTTCGGCGGGGCCAACGTCAACCTGACCACGTTGCGCAGCGCCAACATCGGCCAGCGCAACGTCGAATTCGTGATGGAGTATCTGGCGACGGAGGGCATCCCCACCGTCAGCTGGGACGTCGGCGGCGCCAGCCCGCGCGCGGTGCGCTTCTTCCCCACCAGTGGGCGCAGCCAGCGCCGGCTGATCGGCGACGAGACGCTGCACGACATCGCCCGCAACGAATCGTCCTACATCGAGCATCTGCGCAAGTCGCGGATCGAAGGCGACGTCGAGCTGTTCTGATAAGCTCGACCGGCGGCGTTTCCCTTCCAATTTACCGAGGGTGCCGCCGACACCCGCCGTCCTTCCGCGGAGCCCTTCATGGCCGACACGCTGTTCCGGATCGCCACCTTCAACCTGGAAAACCTGGACGACGACACCGACGAGCCGCCCTTCGAGGCGCGGATCGCCACGCTGCGCCCGCAGCTGGAGCGGCTGGAGGCCGACATCCTCTGCCTGCAGGAGGTCGACGCCCAGCATCCGGTGAAGAGCGAGCCGCGGACCCTGCGCGCGCTGTCCCGCCTGCTGGAGGGCACGCGCTATGCCGATTACCATGTCACCGCGGGCGACGGCCCGTCGCCGGCCGACCGCCACAACCCGGTGATCGTCAGCCGCTGGCCGATCCGGGCGGCGCGGCTGCTGCGCCATCATCTGGTGCCGCCGGCCCGCGTGCGCCTCGCCACCGCCGACCCGGCGGCGGACACGGAGACGGAGGTCGGCTGGGACCGGCCGGTTCTGCATGCCGAGGTGGAGATGCCGGACGGGCGCATCCTGCATGTCTTCGACCTGCATCTGCGCGCGCCCATCGCCGCGCCGGTGCCGGGGCAGAAGGCCGGCGCCCAGACCTGGAAGACGGCGTCCGGCTGGGCCGAGGGCTTCTATCTCGCCTCGATCAAGCGGGCGGGGCAGGCGCTGGAGACGCGGATGGCGGTGGACCGGCTGTTCGACGCCGATCCCGACGCGCTGATCGTGGTGGCCGGCGACTGCAACGCCGACCTGGAGCAGACCGCCGTCCGCATCATCCGTGCCGCCTCCGACTTCACCGGCAATCCGGACCTGGCCGGCCGCGTGTTGGAGCCGTTGGAGGAGGCGATCCCGGAGGAGCGGCGCTACACCGTGCTGCATGCCGGCGCGGCGGTTCTGCTGGACCATCTGATGACCTCGCCGCGCCTGACCGAGCGGTTGCGCGACGTCGCCATCCACAACGAGGATCTGACCGACGAGGTCGACCATGCCGACGAGCCGTCGCCGGTCAGCTACCACGCGCCGGTGGTGGCGACCTTCTCGCTGTAGGCCGCCCCACCGTCAGCTGCGGTCGATGACGATCACCCGGAAGTCGTTGACGTTGGTGCGGGTCGGGCCGGTGACGACCAGATCGCCCAGCGCCTTGAAGAAGCTGTAGCCGTCGTTGTTGGCTAGGAAGGCCTTGGCGTCGAGGCCCATCTCCTCCGCACGGGCCAGCGTGTCGGGCCGCAGGATGGCGCCGGCATTGTCCTCCGTCCCGTCGATGCCGTCGGTGTCGAAGGCGGCGGCCCAGATGCCGGGCTGGCCGTCGAGCGCCACCGCCAGCGCCAGCAGGAACTCGACATTGCGGCCGCCGCGGCCGTGGCCGCGCACCGTCACCGTGGTCTCGCCGCCGGACAGGATCACGGCGGGCACCGGGGCCGGCTGGCCGTGCCGGGCGACCTGCCGGGCGATGCCGGCATGGACCTTGGCGACCTCGCGCGATTCGCCCTCGATGGCGTCGCCGAGGATGACCGGGGTGTAGCCGCGGTTGCGGGCGAGCGCCGCCGCCGCTTCCAGCGCGTCCTGCGGGGTGGCGATGATGGTGGTGACGGCATCGGCAAGCCGGGGGTCGCCGGGCTTCGGCGTCTCGTCCTCCGCGGCCTCCAGGAAGGCGGCGACGGCGGGCGGCGGTGTGATGCCGTACTTGGCCAGGATGGCGCGGGCGTCGGCGAAGCTGGTCGGGTCGGGCACGGTCGGGCCGCTGGCGATCACCGACGGGTCGTCACCGGGCACGTCGGAGACCAGCAGCGAAACGACGCGCGCGGGGTGGGCCATGGCGGCGAGCCGGCCGCCCTTCACCGCCGACAGATGCTTGCGCACGCAGTTCATCTCGCCGATGTCGGCGCCGCTCTTCAGCAGCGCCTTGGCGACGGCGCGCTTGTCCTCCAGCGTGATGCCGGGCGCCGGCAGGGCCAGCAGGGCGGAGCCGCCGCCGGAGATCAGGCACAGCACGAGATCGTCGGCGGTCAGCCCCTGCACCATGTCGACGATGCGGCGGGCGGCTTCCTGCCCGGCGGCGTCGGGCACCGGATGGCTGGCCTGTACCACCTCGATCCGCTCGGTCGGCAGGTCATGGTCGTAACGGGTGACGACGAGACCGGTGAGCGGCCCCGGCCAGTTGTCCTCCACCGTCTTCGCCATGGCCGCCGCCGCCTTGCCGGCGCCGATGACCACCGTGCGGCCCTTCGGCGGTTGCGGCAGGGCCGCCGGCAGCCGGGTCTCTGCGGTCACCGCGGTGAGGGCCGCCTGGAACAGGTCGTGGAGCAGGGCGTCGGCAGTCGTGGCGGTGGTGGTCATGGTCGCTCGGGCGTCGTGGGGTGCGGGGCGGGTAGAATGCACGCTAATGAGGGGTGGGCCAATGGTTTGGGCAATGAGGAATTGGAATGGGGGGCATCGTCCGCCGACGATGCCCCGCTCCCCTTCTTACTTCGACCCGACCTCGTGCCCGGCCAGCAGTTCCAGCGCGCGGAGCATGCCGGAATGGTCCCAGGCCGAGCCGCCCTGCGCCGCGCAGGCGTTGAACAGCTGCTGGCAGCTGGCGGTGTGCGGCAGCGACAGGTTCAGCGCCTTGGCGCCGCTCAGCGCCAGGTTCAGGTCCTTCTGGTGCAGCTCGATGCGGAAGCCGGGGGTGAAGTTGCGGTTGATCATCCGCTCGCCATGGACCTCCAGGATGCGGGAGGAGGCGAAGCCGCCCATCAGCGCCTGACGGACCTTGGCCGGATCGGCGCCGGCCTTCGACGCGAACAGCAGGGCCTCGGCCACCGCCTCGATGGTCAGCGCGACGATGATCTGGTTGGCGACCTTGGTGGTCTGGCCGTCGCCGTTGCCGCCGACCAGCGTGACGTTCTTGCCCATCTTGTCAAACAGCGGCTTGACCGTGTCGAAGGCCTCCTGCGGGCCGCCGACCATGATGGTCAGCGAGGCTGCCTTGGCCCCGACCTCGCCGCCCGACACCGGAGCATCGAGATAGGCGCAGCCCAGGTCATTGATGCGCTTGGCATACTCCTTGGTCTCGATCGGCGAGATCGAGGACATGTCCACCACGATCTTGCCCGACGACAGGCCGGCGGCGACACCGTTCTCGCCGAACAGGGCGGCGCCGACATGGGGGGTGTCCGGCACCATGGTGATGATGACGTCAGCGGCCGCCGCGACCTCCGCGCCGCTCGGGCAGGGGATGGCGCCCTTGGACGTCAGGTCGGCCGGGACCGGCTTGATGTCGTGGACGTAGAGCGTGTGACCGGCGTCCAGCAGGTGCCCCACCATCGGGGTGCCCATGATGCCGAGACCAATGAATCCGACCTTCATGACTGTGGTCCTTTCTCGCGTGATGTTGGGGGCGTTTCAGGCGTTCGCCGGTTCGGTCTTGTAGGGGGCGAACCAGCCGAGCCCCTCGTCCGTCGTCGTCTTCGGCTTGTATTCGCAGCCGACCCAGCCGCTGTAGCCGATGGCGTCCAGATGCTTGAACAGGAAGGGATAATTGATCTCGCCGGTGCCCGGTTCGAAGCGGCCGGGGTTGTCGGCCAGCTGGACATGGGCGATGCGGGCGAGGTTGGCCTCGATCGTGCGGGCCAGATCGCCTTCCATGATCTGCATGTGGTAGATGTCGTACTGCACGTACAGATTGTTGGAGCCGACCTTGTCGATCAGGTCCAGCGCCTGTTTCGTGCGGGTCAGGTAGAAGCCGGGAATGTCGCGGGTGTTGATCGGCTCGATCAGCAGCTTGATCCCGGCGCCGGCCAGCGCATCGGCGGCATAGGCGAGGTTGCCGACCAGCGTGCTTTCGGCCGCGGCGGCGTCGGCGCCTTGCGGCAGGATGCCGGCTAGGCAGTTGATCTGCTTGCAGTCCAGCGTGCCGGCATAGTCGATGGCGCGGGCGACGCCGTCGCGGAATTCCTGGACGCGGTCGGGCATGATGGCGATGCCGCGCTCGCCGCCGCCCCAGTTGCCGGCCGGCAGATTGTGCAGGACCTGGGTCAGTCCATGCTGGCGCAGCTTCTCGGCCAGCGCGTCGGCGGGGAAATCATAGGGAAACAGGTACTCGACCCCACGGAAGCCGGCATCGGCCGCCGCGGCGAATCGGTCGAGAAAGGGACGCTCGTTGTAGAGCATCGTCAGATTGGCGGCGAATTGCACCATGACCGAACTCCCGGTTACGCAAATCGGCCGCCGCGGATGGAGGGGCGGCCCTTGGGAAGGGAGCTTGACCGCCGCGCAGGCCCTTGAGCCAGTTCGCCGAACGGCTTTTTCACACAGCGGAAAGCGGGGTGCGCGAACGATCGGGCCGCAAGGGGGCGCTGGCGGCAGTCGCGGAACTCAGTTGACGCTTACGTCAACCTGAACTAGGCTTCGCATCATCAATCATCCGTATCGATGAGCAGTCTGCCCAGCGCCGCCAGAAGCGCGGGTTCCAAAACCGGAGGAAGCGTCCCGTGACCATGCCCTATCCGCATCTGCTGGCCCCGCTCGATCTCGGCTTCACGGTGCTGAAGAACCGGGTGCTGATGGGGTCGATGCACACCGGGCTGGAGGATCGGCGCCGCCATTTCCCGCGGCTGGCCGCCTATTTCGCCGAGCGGGCGCGCGGCGGGGTCGGGCTGATGGTGACCGGCGGCTTCTCCCCCAATGTGGAGGGGTGGCTGTCGCCCTTCGGCTCCACCCTGGCGCGGCATGGGGCGGCGCGGGCGCACCGGGTCATTACCGACGCGGTGCATGCCGAGGACGGCAAGATCGCGCTGCAGATCCTGCATGCCGGCCGCTATGCCTACAGCCCGCTGTCGGTGGCGCCGTCGCGCATCAAGTCGCCGATCACCCCCTTCACCCCGCGCGCCCTGACCGCGCGGGGGGTGGAACGCCAGATCCGCGCCTATGTCCGCTGCGCCGAACTGGCGCGCGAGGCCGGTTATGACGGAGTGGAGGTGATGGGGTCGGAAGGCTACCTCATCAACCAGTTCCTGGTGACCCACACCAACCAGCGCACCGACAAATGGGGCGGCTCGTACGAGAACCGCATGCGCTTCCCGGTGGAGATCGTGTCGCGCATGCGCGAGGCGGTCGGGCGCGACTTCATCATCATCTACCGCCTGTCGATGCTGGACCTGATCCCCGACGGCAGCACGTGGGAGGAGGTGGTGCAGCTTGCCCAGGCCATCGAGCAGGCCGGGGCCACCATCATCAACACCGGCATCGGCTGGCACGAGGCGCGGGTGCCGACCATCGCCACCAGCGTGCCGCGCGCCAACTTCGCCTGGGTGACGGGGAAGCTGAAGGGTGCCCTGTTGGATCGGGGGATATCGATCCCGCTCTGCACCACCAACCGCATCAACACGCCCGAGGTCGGCGACGCGGTGATCGGCGAGGGGCTGGCCGACATGGTGTCGATGGCGCGGCCCTTCCTGGCCGACCCGGCCTTTGTCGCCAAGGCGGCGGCGGGCCGGCCGGAAGCGATCAACACCTGCATCGCCTGCAACCAGGCCTGTCTGGACCACATCTTCTCCGGCAAGACGGCGAGCTGTCTGGTCAACCCGCGCGCCTGCCATGAGACGGAGCTGGTGATTACCCCCGCGACCAAGCGCAAGCGCATCGCCGTGGTCGGCGCCGGTCCGGCCGGCCTCGCCTGCGCCACCACGGCGGCGGAGCGCGGGCATGAGGTCCATCTGTTCGACGCGGCCGACGAGATTGGCGGCCAGTTCAACATGGCCAAGCAGATCCCCGGCAAGGAGGAGTTCCACGAGACCCTGCGCTATTTCCGCAACCGGCTGGCGGAGACCGGGGTGGCGCTGCATCTGGGGCGGCGGGTGACGGCCGACGACCTGACCGGGGCCGGCTTCGACGAGGTGGTGCTGGCGACCGGAGTGGTTCCACGCGACCCGAAGATCCCCGGCCAGGACCATCCCAAGGTGCTGACCTATGTCGACGTGCTGCGCGGCGCCAAGCCGGTGGGCCGTCGGGTTGCGGTGGTGGGGGCCGGCGGCATCGGCTTCGACGTCAGCGAATTCCTGGCGCAGGAGGAACCGTCACCCAGCCTCGATCCGGCGCTGTGGCGTGCCGAATGGGGGGTGGCCGACCCGGCCGAGGCGCGCGGCGGCGTCGCCGGCATCCGCCCGCACTTGACGCCGCCGGCGCGTGAGATCGTGCTGCTCCAGCGCAAGGCGACCAAGCCCGGCGCCGGCCTCGGCAAGACCACCGGCTGGATCCATCGGGCACAGCTGAAGATGAAAAACATCAAGGCGCTGTCCGGTGTGAACTACGAGCGCATCGACGACGAGGGACTGACCGTCAGCTTCGGTGAGAAGCGCGAGAAGGTGCAGACGCTGGCGGTCGACACCATCGTGCTGTGCACCGGTCAGGAGCCACTGCGCGAGTTGCACGCCCCGCTGGAGGCTGCCGGAGTCACCGTCCACCTGATCGGCGGCGCCGACATCGCGGCGGAGCTGGACGCCAAGCGCGCCATCGCCCAGGGAACGAAGCTGGCGGCGGGGCTGTAGGAGCATCCCGAGTCAGGTGGCCTGTCCGGCATGTCCCGGCAGGCTCATCGGCTGAACAGCGGGACACGGGCGAGATGGCGCTCTATGATCTCCCGCGCCTGCGTGTCATAGCCGAAATCACCCTTGTTCGTTTGCCATGCGTCAAGAATGGCGGTTCGTGCCTGATCTACCCACGAGGCCATGAGGCTTTCCTCGACATCGACCTTCCGGGCCATGCTCCGGAAGGTGGCGTCGGTCACGTCCTCCCACCGTTTCGATCCCCCGAGATTCAGCGCCAGCTTGTCATCCGGGTGATACTGGATCGTGGAGACCAGATCATATGCGGGAGATAGAGAAGCGCTTATCCCATCTGGATAGATCATGCTCCAGTTCTTGTGGTGCATGTCGCCGTTTCCTGAGGCAATCACAAATACGATGCGGCGGATGTATTGAGGAAGATCGTCTTCATCCCCTAACGCTTTAATCAACCTTGCCAATGTCTCGTAATTGTATTTTGAGTATTTCTGTTCCGGGTAGAGATCCAAAATCTGGGCAAAGTCTTCCATATGGAACCGCTTGTCGGGTGTCGGTCGGTCGAAACGGCGGATCGCCAGGGCGAAGGGTTCGGTGAGATCGCCATATGACGAGGGCAGGCCCGTCACGTCGGCAATGGGAACGAGTTCCATTTCGGGGATGGCAATGCCGCTGGCTTTGGCCCAGCGCATGGTCGCGTATTCAGTGCGTGGAACATCGCGAAAGCGCGCGTCAGGCAATTTGACGATCCAGTCGCCGCCGCGGCCACTAGCCGGGATCGTCAGTCCGCGTTCGGAACGACGGGCGGAAAACTTCAATTGCACTCCCGCCAGGGAAAAATGCCAAGTGTCGCCGGCCTCCTTTGCCAACGGCTCTTCCGGTCTCTCGTCGTCCGGCTCCATCCCCTCAATGTTGTCGAGGACGATGCGCACCGCGCCCGGCAGATCCTCACCGAGATGATGCAGCAGGAAGAACTCTCGTGCGGCGGGCACGCCAGCCTGCTTGGCGATCAGCTCGCGCAGAACGCCTTCGGGAAGCAGGTTGGAGAACCAGGGCGGCACCCGGGCGCGGGTGCTCCAGACCTTGTCCGGGTCGTCCAGGAAAATCTGGCCCAACACCGGCCTGGGATAGGCGTGCTTGTAGGACTCCAGGAGACGGAAATCGCTGCCGTCGGTGGCGCTGAGAGTGAGCCGGCCGACGGGCAGGTCGCCGAGCAGAACGCTGAGCGTCTTGACCATCATGCGTCCTCGTCGTCCGCCACGAGCGCCGCGATGGACGGTCGGTCATTCTCTTCCCAACGGGCGTGCCGGGCGAAGAACTGGTTGCAATGGAAGCTCAGGAAGTCCTCCCTCAACCAAAGGAAACTGTCGATGTCTCCATCGCGCAAAGTCTGTGCGGCGACTTCGGAGATGCCATGGGAGGCCAGCACGTCCGGATCCCGCACTTCGATCAACCGTTGACGTAGTTTTGGGCGATGGGGATGGATCAGGCGATTGGCGATGGATCGAAAGGCTCGGTTTGCTTCGCCGTGCTGAGCGAAGATGGGAGGCATGGGAAAGTCCGGCTCCTCTGCCTCGGCCGCCAAATCGATACTAAGGAGTTTGCCGTTATCCAAATCCCGAGGCCGCAGGTCCAGCATGGCCAGCGCCAGCAGCTTGCCGGCGGCGAAGCGGAAATTGAAGGCCTCATCGACATTCGGCAAAATGCCGGGGCGCCCCTTCACCAATTCGAGCAGTCTCTGCACGGAAGCTTCTTCGCTCCCTTCGACGATCCGATCCAAGGTGGCTCTGGTGGACACGGTATCGCCACGGTGGGTGCCGGTCAGGGCTCCACGCCACACCCAGCGTTCCAGCAGTTGCCTGGATCGTGCGCCGGGATCGGGGTAGAGGTGGAAGAACTTACCCAACAAAACGAAGGGCTGCTTATAAGGCAGGAGATCGTAGCGTGGAATTCCGACATCGTCTTTCAGGAACTGGATGACCCGCCGGGCAACGTCCGCGGTTTCCCGATAAGCGCGTTCCGCGTCGACATCGTCCAGACGAAGTGGCCCCTCGCCCTTGCCTTCGATGACGTCTTTGCCCTGTAGTACCCGCAGCAAGCGGTAGAGCAGCTTTTCCTCGACCAGCCCGAATCCCATGGGTGCCAGCTCGGAAACGATCTGGCGCAGGGATGTGGGGTGGCCATGGCTGCGCGCGCCGTTCAAGGCATCGAAGACCTGCTCCTGCCCGAGCGGGTGGCCGCTGGAGTTGGTGCGGCCGAAGATTTCGCGTAGGGTCTGCTCCCGTTCGGTGCGCACCAGATAAGCCGGGATTTCGTATTCGCGAATCCGTTTGCCTACGGTGAAGGCCCGCTCACGCCGTTCGGGCTGCTCGGCCGTATGCTGGAAGACCCACTGCATCAGCCGTTCCGAGTCCAGAACCTCGGTCATAGGAAGGTAACGGGAGGGATCGGTTGCACGATTCTTGGGGGGAGCAAGAAATTTCCGCTGATCCAGATCGAAGTAAAGGGCGAACTCGTCCCGATCCGGCTCTGGCGCCAGCAGCACCCGTGCCAGCGACATCAGCCGCTGTTGTCCGTCCACCACCCACAGGGCGTCGCTGCGCTTAGCGCCGCCGATGCGAACCGTCCCGAAGGCCACCTCGCCCGCTTCGGCACCGGTTTCCCAGAACAGCAGCGTGCCGATGGGGTAACCGCGCCACAGACTGTCCAGCAGCTTGGCCGCGTCGCCCCTGTCCCAACGGAGGCCACGCTGGAACGAGGGAATGCGCATCCGGCCCCGCCGCAATTCCCCCAGCAGATCTTCCACCTTGAACGCCCGCGCCTCCGGGCGGCGATCAAGGGAGTCGATGTCATCCCCGGCTGTGGCGTAGCGACTGTTGACCATTCAGACCTCAATCTCCAAGCGCGGTACGCCCCGCATGCCACCGGCCCTTGCGCAGGCAAGCACGGAGTGCGGCATTTTCCCGGCCCGGGTGCCGACCACCCGGAGTGGGGAAGTCTATAACATTCAAGGGAAAGACGGAATTTCCCCGGCACGGACATCCGGTCACCCTTCCTTCACCACGCCCTCTCTCCACAGCCATGGCGGGAGAGAGGGCGTCTTTGTCACACCCATGAGCGGACGCATCACGAGCGAAATTGCTTGCCGTTCCAGCTGATATATTAATATTCTGTGGCATTCGCTTCTGAGGAGGCTGGACGCCATGCCATCGGGCAACCCGCCGGCCAAAACCGGTTCCATCGCGGTCCCTCCGCCGACACTGTCGGCCAAGGCCGCTCCGCTCCAGATGCGCCCGCCGGCACGCCGGGACATGCGGCGCGGTCCGACCGCCGCCGATGCGATCCACCGCGACCTGCGGGCGGAGATCGTGTCGCTGAAACGCAAGCCGGGCGAACCCATCGCCGAAAAGCAGATCGCCGAGGCCTATGGCGTCAGCCGCACGCCGGTGCGCGAGGCGGTGCTGCGGCTGGCGGATGAGGGGTTGATCGAGATTTTCCCGCAGTCCGGCACCTTCGTCGCCCGCATTCCACTGGGCGCCCTGCCGGAAGCCGGCGTGATCCGCAAGGTGCTGGAGCGGGCCACCGTGCGCTTCGCCGCCGAACGCGCCACCCGCAGCCAGATCGCAGCACTCCACGCCTGCCTGGAACAGCAGCGCGAGGTCGATGCGGAGGGCGACGCCGACGGCTTCCATCAGGCGGACGAAGCCTTCCACGCCCAGATCACCGAGATGGCCGGCTATCCCGGCTTCTGGGGCATCATCCAGCAGGCCAAGGTTCAGCTCGACCGCTGCCGGCGCCTGACCCTTCCGGTCCCAGGCCGCATGCGCACGGTGATCGCCGAGCATGAGGCCATCGTCGAGGCCATCGCCGGCCACGACCCCGACCAAGCCGAACAGAGCCTGATCCGCCATCTGGACAATTTGCAGATCACGGTGGACGACGTGCGCAACGCCGCTCCGCTCTATTTCTCCGGCAGCCTGACCGACGGGGTCGCCGATTTGGCCGCCGATTTGGACGGAGCGCCCCGATGACGAGCGAATCTCGCCGCCGCGTCGGCGTCATCGGGCTGGGCATGGCGTCGGCGCCTCATGCGCAGAGCCTGATCGATCTGGCCGACCGGGTGGAGGTGGCGGGCTGCTTCAGCCCCTCGGCCGAACGCCGCGCCGCCTTCGCCGCCCGCCACAGGCTGCCAGTGGTCGACCGGCTGGAGGCTCTGCTGGAGGACCCGGCGCTGTCGGCCGTCCTGCTGCTGACCCCGCCCGACACCCATGCCGAACTGGTGGCGCGCTGCGCCGCCGCCGGCAAGCATGTGCTGCTGGAAAAGCCGCTGGACGCCACGCCGGAAGGGGCGCGGGCGGTGGTCTCCGCGATGGAGGCGGCTGGGCTGAGGCTGGGCGTGGTGCTGCAGCACCGCTTCCGGGCGTCGGTGGAGCGGCTGGCCGGGCTGATGCGCGACGGCGCGCTGGGCCGGCCGTTGACGGCGGCGGTTTCGGTGCGCTGGTGGCGCGACGCCGCCTATTACGCCCAGCCCGGCCGGGGGATGAAGGCGCGCGACGGTGGTGGCGTGCTGCTGACCCAGGCGATCCACACGCTGGATGCCTTCGTCAGTCTGCTCGGCCTGCCGACTGAGGTCGCCGGTTTCGCCGCGACCAGCGTGCTGCGGAGCCCGGAAATGGGTATGGACACCGAGGATGTGGTCGCCGCCGCGCTCCGCTACGGCAACGGCCTGCTGGCGACCGTCGATGCCACCACCACCGCCTATCCCGGCTATCCGGAGCGGATCGAGATCGCCGGCACCGAAGGGTCTGCCGTGCTGGCCGGCGACCGGCTGGAGGTGCAACTGGTCAGCGGTGAGCGCATCGTCGAGGGCCAGGACGGTGCCACGCTGGGCGGCGGGGCCGACCCGATGGCCTTTTCCCACCAGCATCACCGCGCTGTGCTGTCCGACTTCCTCGACGCGCTCGACCAGGGGCGCCGGCCGCGGGTGGACGGGCGCGAGGCGCTGAAGGTGCACCGGCTGATCGAAGCGCTGCTGGAGGCAGCGGAATGCGGACGAAACGTCACGGTCGGCGAGCCGGGGTGAGGGGTCGCCCCCCTGTCGCTCCGCCCCCGCCGGGGGTATGATCGATAAGGGGCGAAACAGATGATGGAGGGCGCCCGAGATTTCGTTCGCCGATGGCTTCGATCCCGATTGCTGAGCCCTCCAACATCTGATATATTAATATAACCGAACGCGAACGAGGACGGCTCCATGCCGCCGAAACCCCGCACGGTTCATGTCGGAACCGCTTTGGCCGTGGCGGATGCACCAATAAAACCAAGTGAGGAAACGAGCATGAAATCCTTTGTGACGCTGCTGGCCTCCACCGCCGTGGCCCTGATCGCCGGCCTGTCGGCGGCGAACGCCCAGCAGGTGACGCTGCGGTCGGCGGAAATCCATCCCGACGGCTATCCCACCGTCGAAGCCGTCAAGTATATGGGCGAACTGCTCGCCAAGGAGACCAACGGCCGGATCAACATCAAGGTCTTCCCCTCGGGCCAGCTGGGCGAGGAGAAGGACACGATCCAGCAGACGCAGTTCGGCGTCATCGACATGAACCGCATCAATTTCGCGGCGCTGAACAACATCGTGCCGGAGACCCGCATCCCGGCCCTGCCGTTCCTGTTCCGCTCGGTCGATCACATGCACAAGGTGCTGGACGGCCCGATCGGCGACGAGATCCTGAAGGCATTCGAATCGCACGACATGATCGGGCTGGCCTATTACGACTCCGGCGCCCGCAGCTTCTACAACAGCAAGCGCCCGATCAAGACGCTGGCCGACATGAAGGGGATGAAGCTGCGCGTGCAGCCGTCCGACCTGTTCATCGATCTGGTCAAGGCGCTGGGCGCCAACCCGACCCCGATGCCCTATGGCGAGGTCTACAGCGGTCTGCAGACCGGCGTCGTCGACGGCGCCGAGAACAACTGGCCGAGCTATCAGAGCTCCCACCATTACGAGGTCGCCAAGTTCTATTCGCTGACCGAGCACTCGATGGTGCCGGAAGTGCTGGTGATGTCGAAGAAGACCTACGACAAGATGTCGAAGGACGATCAGGCGCTGATCCGCAAGGCCGCCAAGGAATCCGTCGCCAAGATGCGCGAGCTGTGGCAGGCCAACGAGAAGAAGTCGGAGGCCATCGTCCGCGACTCCGGCGTCCAGATCAACGAGATCGACAAGGACGCCTTCATCAAGGCGGTCGAGCCGGTCTATGCCAAGTATGTCACCGACCCGAAGATGAAGGACCTCGTCGCGCGCATCCGCGCAGTCAAGTAAGGCCCGTCTTCCCCGCGCCGGCATCGTCCGGCGCGGTTTTCCCGTGCGGAGTCCCTTCATGAAAACCGCGCTCGACGCATTGTCCGGCCTGCTGGACGTCCTCAGCCGCATCGCCCTGTGGCTTGGCGCCACCGGCCTCGTGGTGATGACCGCCGCCGTCGGCTGGCAGGTCTGGGGCCGTTTCGTCCTCAACGACAGCCCGTCCTGGACCGAGCCGCTGTCGCTTCTTTTGATGCTCTGGTTCATCCTGCTGGTCGCCGCGGTCGGCGTGCGCGAGCGCTTCCACCTCGGGCTCGACCTGATCCGCGACATCGTGCCGGAAATCGTGCGCGTGGCGATGGACATCGCCAGCTTCCTGATCGTCGGCGCCTTCGGGGCGGCGATGGCCTGGTACAGCCTGGATCTGGTGATCGGCACCTGGAGCGCCACCATCCCGGTGCTGGAGATCCCGGAAAGCTTCACCTATCTGCCGCTGACCGTCTCCGGCGTCCTGATCGTCCTGTTCTCGATCGAGCGCACGCTGCACCTGCTGGTGGAGCGCCGGTCGCAGGCCGGGGCGGAAGCGCTGGCCCAGGCGCATGCCGTGTTGCCCAGCGCAGAATAACTGGGCGCGGAATAACGCGGACGCAGTCCAATCGGGCGCCGAATGGCAGGGCGCCGACCAGTCAGCACATTCAGAACTCGGCACAGGCCGGCGCGAAAGCGGCGGCGGCCCTGCCTTGGGGAACTCCGGTCATGGAACTCACCATCCTTTTCGGCACCTTCGTGGTGCTGCTGTTCCTGGGCGTGCCGATCGCCTTCGTGCTCGGCATCTCGTCGCTGGCGACCATCGTCTACATGGGCATGCCGCCGCTGATCGTCTTCCAGCGCATGGCGTCGGGCATGAACGCCTTCGCCCTGATGGCGATCCCCTTCTTCATCTATGCCGGCGAGCTGATGGTGCGCGGCGCCATCGCCGAGAAGCTGGTGCGGCTGGCGGCCGCCATGGTCGGCCATTTCCGCGGCGGGCTGGGGCTGGTCAACGTCACCGCCTCCACCTTCTTCGGCGGCGTGTCGGGCTCGGCGGTGGCCGACGCCTCGGCGGTCGGCGGGTTGATGATCCCGCAGATGCAGAAGCGCGGCTATGGCGTCGACTACGCGGTGAACATCACCGTGACCTCGGCGATCATCGCGCTGATGATCCCGCCCAGCCACAACATGATCATCTATTCGATCTCGGCTGGCGGCACGATCTCCATCGCCGACCTGTTCACCGCCGGCATCGTCCCCGGCCTCCTGCTGGCCGGTCTGCTGATGATCGCGGCCTATTACGTCGCCCGCAAGCGCAACTACCCGTCGGAACAGTTTCCGGGCTGGGGCGCCGTCGGCGGCATCTTCCTCAATGCGGTGCCGGGCCTGCTGTTGATCGGCATCATCGTCGGCGGCGTGCGGTCGGGCGTGTTCACCGCCACCGAAAGCTCGATGGTGTCGGTGGCCTACGCGCTGCTGATCACGCTGACGGTCTACCGCAGCATGAACTGGACCGATTTCGTCGCCGCCACCATGGGCGCCGCCCGGACCACCGCCATGGTGCTGCTGGTCATCGGCGCCGCCGCCTCCTTCGGCTGGCTGCTGGCCCTGCTGCAGGTGCCGACCGCGACCGTGAACCTGATGCGCAGCATCAGCGACAACCCCTATGTCATCTTCCTGCTGATCAACGTGGCGCTGCTGGTGCTCGGCTGCTTCATGGACATGTCGCCGCTGATCATCATCACCACGCCGATCTTCCTGCCGGTCATCAAGGCCTTCGGCATGGACCCGGTGCATTTCGGCGTGATCCTGATCCTGAACCTCGGCATCGGGCTCTGCACGCCGCCGGTGGGGTCGGTGCTGTTCGTCGGCTGCGCGGTGGGACGCATTCCGATCATGCAGGCCGTCCGGACGATCTGGCCCTTCTACATCGCCTGTCTGGTCACGCTGATGCTGGTCACCTACGTCCCGGCGATCTCCCTGGCGCTGCCGCACATGTTCGCGGATTGAGGCTGGCGACCGGTTTTCCCGCCTGCTGAACGACTTCTCTCCTGGACTGGGCCATCGGGATCTTCCCGGTGGCCCAATTTTTTTGCGCGTCGCGCCGACTCTAGCCCCGAATTGGAGGTAATTATGGGCGGGACTCCCAAATTCGGAAAAAAGAGTGGCAAGACGCTGCAACAGGCTGGGCCAGCCGGATGGTGTCGAAATCGATAGCGGCTGTACCGCTTGCGCTTCCGGAGAGAAAAAGGTCGCCCGGCCGGGGCTGATGCTTCCCAAGGAATGATCGGCTTATTGGACGTTGTTCTGTGGACATGATCCCGTACATCACAGACGAGCAAAACGATTTCCAACAACTCCCCAGAAAGGGGTTTTCATGCACGGGATCATTCTTGCCGACGCCGGTCTGTCCGACATCGATACGCTGATCGGCCGGCACGCGCCGGACATGACGGTGGTCCGGGTCGCCGCCGACGAGGACGCCGTCGCCCTGCTGGCCGAGGCGCTGGAAACGGCATCGGCGACCGGTGCCGCCGCGGTCCACCTGATCGCCCATGGCGCGCCGGGTGTGGTGAAGCTGGGGGCGATGCCGCTCGACACCAGCGCCCTGTTCGACCGCCGCTGGCCCGATGCGTCCGGCTGCGAGATCCTGATCCATGCCTGCGACGTCGGCGCCGGTGGCAACGGGCGCCGCTTCGTCGAGCGTCTGGCCGCCGTCACCGGCGCCCGCGTCGCCGCCGCCAGCCATCCGGTGGGCCATGCCGACCAGGGCGGCTCCTGGGATCTCGACGTGGTGACCGGCCCGATCCTGGCCGCCCGTCCGTTCGCCGGGGCGGAGGCCTGGCCGCACACTCTGGCCTACAGCGGCACGGCGACCAGCGGCAACGACACGCTGATCGGCGACAAT
>NZ_CAMLJP010000048.1 GCF_946480385.1 uncultured Azospirillum sp. | reverse complement strand
TCAGCACGATCTCGCCGGTCTCGATCACATAGCCGCGGTCGGCGATGGCGAGCGCGGCGTGGGCGTTCTGCTCCACCAGCAGGATGGTCGTCCCCTCGCGCTTCAACCGCTGCACGGCGTCGAAGATCTCGGCGACCAGCAGCGGCGCCAGCCCCATGCTGGGCTCGTCGAGCAGAAGCAGGCGCGGCTTCGCCATCAGCGCACGGCCGAGCGCCACGATCTGCTGCTGGCCGCCCGACAGGGTGCCGGCCGGCTGGTCGCGCTTGACCTTCAGCACCGGGAACATCTCGTACAGCCGGTCAATGTCGTCGTCCGGCTTGCCGCTGCCGCGGCGGTAGGCGCCGAGGCGGAGGTTGTCCTCCACGCTCTGCGGGCCGAACAGCTGCCGGCCCTCCGGCACCTGCACCACCCCTTCGGCGACGCGGCGCGACGCCTTCATCCGGGTGATGTCGCAGCCGTCGAAGGTGATCCGCCCGCTGCTGGCGGGGTGGACGCCGGACAGGGTGCGCAGCAGCGTCGTCTTGCCCGCGCCGTTGGCGCCGACCAGCGCCACCAGCTCGCCCTCCCGCACGGTCAGGCTGGCCGATTTCAGCGCGTGGATGCGGCCGTAATGGCTGTTGAGTCCCTCGATCTCCAGAAGCATGCTCCGCGCCTCCCTCACGGTGCCGCGCCGAGATAGGCGGCGATGACGTCCGCGTTGGCCGCCACCTCCTGCGGCGTGCCCTCGGCCAGCATGCGGCCCTGGTTCAGGGCGGTGATCCGGTGGGAGATTCCCATCACCATCTTCATGTCGTGTTCCACCAGGATGATGGTGACACCGGTCGCCGCGACGGTCTTGATGACCTCGTCGATCTCGCGGCTTTCGGTGGCGTTCAGGCCGGCCGCCGGCTCGTCCAGCAGAAGCAGCTTCGGCTCCGACGCCAGCGCGCGGGCGATCTCCAGCCGTTTCAGCGCGCCGTAGGGCATCGCCGCCGCGTCGGCGTCGATGTATTTCTCCAGCCCGACCTCGGTCATCAGCTGCGCCGCCCGGTCCTTCGCCTCGCGGTCCTTGCGCACCAGCGACGGAAAGCGGAACAGCGCCGGCAGCAGCCGCGTGTTCAGGTGCAGGTGCCGCCCCACCATGACGTTCTCCAGCGCCGTCATGTTGAAGAAGATCTGCAGGTTCTGGAAGGTGCGCGACATGCCGCGGGCGGCCAGCCGGTAGGGCGCCATGCCCGACACGTCGGCCCCGTCGAACAGCACCCGGCCGCCCGACGGCTTGTAGACGCCGGTCACCAGATTGAACAGCGTGGTCTTGCCGGCGCCGTTCGGCCCGATGATCGAATGGATGTCGCCTGCGGCGACGGTGAAGCTGAGATCGCCGATGGCGAGCACGCCGCCGAATTCGCGGCTGAGATGCTCCACCTTCAGGATCGGCGGGCCGACGCGGCGGGCCTGGGTCGTCATATCGGGGGAAAGCTCGGTGGTCGCCAGCATCTTCATGCCCGCCTCCGCGCCGGGAGCAGCGCCGCCAGGGTGGGGAGAAGGCCCTTGGGCATGAACACCATCGTCGCCATCAGGATCCCGCCCAGCACGATCTGCTGGTAGTCCTGGAAGACGGTCAGCGCCTGCGGCAGCAGCGTCAGCACCACGGCTCCGACGACGGCGCCGAAGGTGGAGGCCATGCCGCCGAACACCACCATGGTCACCAGCTCGATCGACTTGAAGAAGTCGGCCTTGGCAGGGGTGATGAGCCCGGTGTAGTGGGCGAACAGGCTGCCGGCCACGCTGGCGAACACCGCCGAGACCACGAAGACCAGCACCTTGAAGCGGGCGGTGTCGACGCCGACCACCTCCGCCGCCACCTCCGACCCGTGGACGGCGCGCAGCGCCCGGCCCATCGGGCTGTCGATCAGGTTCAACGACAGCCAGACCACGCCGACCAGCAGCACGCCGACCACCCAGTACCAGACCTTTTCGCCATACAACTCGACGCCGAAGATCTTGAACGGCTCCACCATCATGCCGTCGGGACCGCCGGTCAGGCCGCTTTCGGTGCGCAGCACGATCGACACGATGATGCCGATGCCCAGCGTCGCCATGGCGAGGTAATGGCCCTTCAGCCGCAGGATCGGCTTGGCGACCAGGAAGGCCAGCAGCCCGACCACCACGGCGCCGGTCAGCAGCGCCAGAATCGGCGGCCAGCCATAGACGCCGACCAGCACGCCCGAGGCATAGGCGCCGATGCCGAAGAAGCCGGCATGGCCCAGGCTGATCTGCCCGGCATAGCCGATCAGCAGGTTCAGCCCGACGCAGACCACGGCGTTGAAGCCGGCCAGGATGGCGATGTCGAGATAGAAGTTGTTGGGCAGGAAGGCCGGCAGGACCGCGATCACCGCGCCCATGACCAGCAGCCCGGTCAGCCGCCCGTGGAGAAGTGCGTTCATCGGCTTGAAGGTCCTTATACGCGTTCGGTGCCGCGCTTGCCGAACAGCCCGTTCGGCATGAAGAGCAGGACGGCGAGGATGATGACGAAGGCGATGGCATCCTTGTAGGCCGACGAGATGTAGCCGGCGCCCAGCGCCTCGGCGACACCGACGATCACGCCGCCGACCACCGCGCCCGGCCCGTTGCCCAGGCCGCCCAGAACCGCGGCGGTGAAGCCCTTCAGCCCCAGCATGATGCCCATCTCGGTGTAGGAGAAGGTGATGGGGGCGACCACCGCGCCGCCGATGGCGCCCAGCGCCGCCGACAGCGCGAAGGAGGCGAGCACCACCCGCTTCACGTCGATGCCGACCAGCTGTGCGGCCAGCCGGTTGTGCGAGGTGGCGAGGATCGCCTTGCCGGTCAGGGTCCGGTTGAAGAACAGGCCGATGGCGACGATCAGCACCGCGGCGGTGCCCACCACCCACAGCGACTGCGGCTGCATCGAGGCGCCCATGACCTGGATCGGCGTCTCGCCGGAAAAGGCGTCCAGCCGCTTGAAGTCCTTGCCCCAGACCAGTTCCGCGACGCCGCGCAGGAAGATCGAGGCGCCGATGGTGATGATGATGAGGGTGACGGTGGAGGCGTTGCGCGCCCGTTCGACCGCGAATTTCGCCACCAGAACGCCGACCAGCATGGCGCCGCCACAGCCGATCAGGATCGCCAGCGGCAGCGGCACGCCCGACGCCGTCAGGGTGGCCGACGCCATGCCGCCGATCATGATGAACTCGCCCTGGGCGAAGTTGATGACGTGGCTGGCGTTGTAGATGATCGAAAAGCCGAGCCCCGCCAGCGCATAGATCGCGCCGATGGTCAGCCCCGACAGCATGTATTGCAGCAGTTCCGCGAACATCGTTGGGTTTCCGCTTCGCAGGCCCCCTCCCCGACCCTCCCCCGCTTCGCGGGAGAGGGGGCCTCACGGGAAAGCGGCGGCAGTCCCCTCCACCGCTGAAAAGCGGGGGAGGGTTAGGGAGGGGGCATCATGGCGTGAGTTAAAGAGGGCGGAAACCCTCCCTCACTTCACCAGCGCCCAGTCGCCCTGCTTGACCTCCACCATGTGGAAGGCGTCCAGCGTCAGGCCCATGTGGTCCTTCGGGCTCATGGTCACGGTGCCGCCGGTGCCGACATAGCCCTTGGTCTGCTCGATGGCGTCGCGCAGCTTGGCCTTGTCGGTGCCGCCGGCGCGCTTCACCGCGTCCAGCGCGATCATCAGCCCGTCATAGGCGTGGCCGGCGAAGGTCGAGACCTCCGAATTGAAGCTGTCCTCATAGACCTTGGTGAACTCGGTCACGACCTTCTTCTGCGGGTCGCTGTCGGGCAGTTGGGCGGCGACGACCAGACCGGCGGCCGGCAGGCGGACACCCTCGGCGGCGCCGCCGGCCAGACGGATGTATTCCTTCGACGCGACGCCGTGCGACTGGTACAGCGGCAGCGAGATGCCGAGCTGGCGGTAGTTCTTGGTCACCACCGCCGGGCCCTGGCCCAGGCCGAACACCAGAACCGCCTGGGCGGCCGCGGTGTTCTTGATCTTGGTCAGCTGCGCGGTGACGTCGGTGTCCTTGGCGCCATAGGTCTCGTCGGCGACCAGTTCGATCCCGCGCTCCTTGGCGACGGCCAGCGTCTGCTCGCGGCCCGACTTGCCGAAGCCGGAGTCCTCCGACAGCAGCGCCAGCTTGGTCAGCCCGCGCTTCTTCATGTCCTCCATCACCTTTTCCGCGGCCATGCGGTCGGTGTGGGGGGTCTTGAACACCCACTTCTTCACCGGCTCGACGATCACCACCGCGCCGGCCAGCGAAATGAAGGGCACGCCGGCCCGCTCCACCAGCGGCACCGCCGCCATGGTGGCCGCCGTGGTGGTGCCGCCGACGATCACGTCGACGCCGTCGCTCTCGATCAGGCGCTTGGTGAAGGAGGCCGCCTTGTCGGCCGCGCCGCCGTCGTCATAGATGGTCAGCTGGACCTGACGGCCGTCGACGCCGCCCGCCTTGTTGATGCGGTCGGCGTACAGCTCCAGCACCTTCTTCTCCGGATCACCGAGGAAGGAGGCCGGGCCGGTGGCCGAGACGATGGCGCCGACCTTGATCGGATCCGCGGCCTGCGCCGCCCCGGACAGCAGGCCGGACGCCGCCGTCATGGCGGTCATGGCGGTGAAGGCAATGGTGGCAAGCAGGCTTTTGCGCATGATGTCCTCCCGAGTGCTGCCCACCTTGTCACCGGATCGGGCGGCGGCCCGGTCCCGGTGCGGCGGGATGATTTGCTTCACATAATGTTTCAAACGAAATCGTTTCGGAAGAAAAATTTCGGCGGCCGCGACCACAATCGAAGTACGGATGTTGCCGCCCGCCTCCCCTTCCCTTTGCGATCCCTCCGGCTAGCGCTCCGGGAATCGTCATTTCGTTTTATGACACAAATTTACTTTTCGAGACCAACCTAGTGTATCACATTAATGATTGTCAAACGGAAAGTCCGGATTGCCTCCTATCGGCCTCCAGACGACTTTCCTCCGCGCTTGCCCGCGCTGTCGTGGCACTGGCCCAACCGGCACCGGGTTTCGTATACAACTCCGTCGTGCCGTCTCGTTCCGATCCGCCCGCACCACAAGCCGTACCCATAAGGACGCCCCACCCGCATGGCCCGCCCGCGCCGCCCCGAAGACCTTGCCGCCCAGCTGACCGAAGCCATCGCGCCACGGGCGAAGTCGCTGATCATCACCGTCTATGGCGACGCGGTGCTGCCGCATGGCGGATCGCTGTGGCTGGGCAGCCTGATCGAGCTGATGGGGCTGTTCGGGATGAGCGAGCGGATCGTCCGCACCTCGGTCTTCCGTCTGGGCAAGGACGACTGGCTGACCAACACCCAGATCGGCCGGCGCAGCTTCTATCGCGTCACCGACAGCGGGAAGGAGCGTTTCGCCGCGGCGGAACGGCGGATCTACGCGCCGCTGGCCCGCGAATGGGACCGCGGCTGGGATCTCCTGATGGTGCCGCCCAACGCGCTGGACACGGAGACGCGCGACGCCCTGCGGCGGGAACTGACCTGGCAGGGCTTCGGCGCCGCGTCGGCCACCGTCTACGCCCATCCCAACTGCGACGAGGCGGCGATGCACCGCTCGCTGGCCGAGCTTGGGGTCGCCGACAAGATCGTCCACATGAAGGCCAGCCTGGACCGGGCGGAAGGGTTCGGCGCGCTGCGCGATCTGGTGCGCGGCTGCTGGGATATTGATCAGCTCGAACACGACTATGCGGCGTTCCTGGATCACTTTCGTCCGGTCTGGGCGGCGATCGACGCTGCCGATATGCCGGACCCCGCCTCCTGCTTCGTCCTGCGCACGCTGATGATCCATGACTTCCGCCGCATCCTGCTGCGCGACCCGATGCTGCCGCCCGACCTGCTGCCGGCGGATTGGCCGGGCCAGGAATCGCGGATGCTGACCCGCAACCTCTACCGCCGCCTCGCCGGCCCGTCGGAATCCTTCCTGATGCAGGCGGCGACCACCGCCAACGGGCCGCTGCCCGATGCCCAGCCCGCCTTCCACGGTCGCTTCGGCGGACTGGAGACCCTATCGGTGGGCTGACCAGCGATCTGCGACAAAGGGCACCCATCGGTGTTCCCCCTTAGGCTCAAAGTCCATATATAAAATGCAAGCTATCGCGGTAAGCTGGGTCCGTCATTCGACCGACCATCACCGGAACGCCGCCCATGCTGACCATCGTCTACCGCAGCGAGGCCGTCGACCGGCTGCCCTACAGCGCCCTTGCCGACATCTGCCTGTTCAGCGCCCGCAAGAACCGCGAGCTGGGCATCACCGGTTTCCTGGTGGAGTTCGAGGGCATCTTCCTGCAGGTGCTGGAAGGCGAAGCGGAAGTGGTGGAGACGCTTTTCGCCCACATCGCCGCCGACACGCGCCACACCAAGGTCGAGCTGCTGCTGCGTGAAACCACGGTCGGGCAGCCCAATTTCGGCTTCTGGGCGATGAATTTCGGCCCGCTCGACACCCCGACCTTTTGGCAGGCCGTCTTTGGCTCTCCGGTCCGGATCGAGGAGTTCCGCCGCCGCTCCCACGACGCCGATTTCGCGCTGGACGTCCTGGCGCGGGCCTACATGCACGCCTGCATTGCCGCCGACGTCGATGCCGCGACACGCGATCTGGTGCGCGGCAACATCCCCGTCTTCGAAGCCGCCTGAACCCGGCGGGGTCCCACGTTTCCGATACCGCACCGCCGGATAAGCTCCGTTTTACGAACGAATTGATCTGGATCAATTCGGCACATCCGCATGCATTCCCCTTTGAAATCAGGAGATTGGCGTCATTTTCCGGCCCATCTGACGTGATACAGATACCGTTGATAATCACAAATTTCTGTGTCATATAAAGACCACAGGGCGCCGATGGTAATGTGAGCGCCCGCGGAATGCTCCCGGAGGAAACGCCCCCATGTCCAAGGACTACACCCCCATCGCCAACACGATGGAGTTCCCCCCCGCCACGCCGCAGCCGAACGTCTATCCGCTGTCCTGGGTGTCGCAGACCAAGAAGCTGGAAGAGGTCTACGCCGCCGCCCAGCGCGAGAACTGGGACCCCGCCAAGCTTCCCTGGGACAGCTTCGACGTGTCGCGCTACAGCTGGGAGGAGCGGGAGGCCATTGCCTATTGGTGGACCATCCTGTCGGTGTTCGACGCCTCGGCCCCGCCGGTTTTCGCCCATGCCCTGATCAAGACCTACGAGGTGCATGAGGAGGACCCCGTCCGCCGCTGCTTCTTCTCCGTCACCCGTGACGAGCAGAACCACGAGCAGATGTGCGGTCTGGCCATCACCAAGCTGCTGGAGGCCACCAGCCCGCTGACCTACGAGCCGAAGACCGACCTCGGCCGCCGGCTGCAGAAGAACGCCCACTGGCTGTACTACAACGGCGGCCGCTATTGGGACGGCTACAAGAAGGCGGTTCCGAAATACTCGCTGGCCGTGCTGTTCAGCTCCTTCCTGATGGGCGAGATCGCGGCGGCGACCATCTTCCACCAGATGGCGGCCGGCTGCAGCGAGCCGGTGTTCAAGGAAGCCTTCCGCAACATCGGCCGTGACGAGGGCCGCCACATGGCGATCTGCATGTCGGTGATGGAGCGCGACTATCCCCATCTGGCGGTGGAGGACCGGTCGATCATCACCAAGCAGATCCGCGCCGGCTACCTGTTCCTGTCCGCCGTGCTGTTCGAGCCGCCGCCCCAGTTCTGGGACCTGCCCGACGACTTCATCGCCACCCAGCGCGAGGCCGAGGCCATCGCCCGCAACGCCGGTTTCCACATCCCGGATTACGAGGCGAAGAAGGAGAACTGGCGCAACGCCATGCTGAACCTGAAGGGCGTGCTGGACCGCTACAACATCCCGTTCCCGGCGATCCCGGAGGTCGGCATCACCGGCGAGGAAGTCCGGGACGTCGACATGGACGAGATCATCCCGGTGTTCTGAGATCCGTACTACCGCCCCCCTCCCTCCCACGGCTCCGCCGCGGGTCCCTCCCTCCCCCGCTTTCAGCGGGAGAGGGGAGATTCGCGATGCTGCGGCAGTCCCCTCCACCTCGAAGAGGGGGAGGGTTAGGGAGGGGGCATCACGTCGCCATACCTTACTCTCCCCGCCCAAGGATCCCCCGGTGAGCCGCATCCGTCTCCACCCCTCGGGCCGCACGGTCGAGTGCCGTGACGGCGAGACCGTCCTGTCGGCGCTGGAACAGGCCGGCTATGCCCTGCCCAACAACTGCCGCGCGGGCGCCTGCGGCGAATGCAAGGTCAAGGTTCTCAGCGGCCAGTTCGACCAGGGCATGGTGCTGGACATGGCGCTGTCCCAGCCGGAGCGGAAGGACGGCTATGGCTTGATGTGCATGGCCAAGCCGATCTCCGAGGAGCTGGTGATCGAATACGGCACCGCCGACGCCCAACCCAAACTGTTCCCGCCGCGCGAGAACGTGCTGTTCATCGTCACCGACCGCATCCCGCGCACGCCGCGCATCGTGGAACTGCGCCTGCGCCCGCTGGGCCAGCCGCTGCGCTACTGGCCGGGCCAGTATGTGATGCTGGGCGATGCCTCGGCCGGCGCGCCGCCGCGCTGCTATTCCATTGCCAACGCGCCCCGTCCCGACGGCGAGATCGTCTTGCAGGTGACCCGCGTCGATGGCGGCCCGACCAGCGGCTGGATCCACGACACGCTGACCGTCGGCAGCATGGTCAAGCTGTCCGGCCCCTACGGCACCTTCATCGGCGACCCGTCGGTGGACAGCCCGGTGCTCTGCATGGCCGCCGGCTCCGGCCTCGCCCCCATCCTGGCGCTGACCGACGCGGCGCTGCGCCGCGGCTACCGCCCGCCGGTGACGCTGCTGTTCTCCGCCTGCACCCAGGCCGACGTGTATGAGTTGGGGCTGCTCAGCTACTGGCAGGCCAAATACCGCAACTTCAAGGTCAAGGTGACCCTGACGCGCGAGGATGCGCTCAACCATCTGAAGGGCCGCATCCCCACCATCCTGCCCGACCTGTTCCCCGACCTGTCCGGCCACGCCATCTTCACCGCCGGCAGCCCCGCCTTCGTCGACTCCTGCGTCGCCGCCGCCCGCGCGCTGGGCGCCAAGGACGACCAGATCCACAGCGAAGGCTACGTCTCCCAACACATCCCGGAAGCGTTGCCGGCCGACCGGCTGATGGCGGTCGGCTGAGGCGGTCGGACCAGCCTTACGCCCTGTGGACGCCGGCGATGAAGCCGTCGATCTCGCGGCTCAGGTCCTTCGACTGCCCGGCAAGCGCGGCGGCGGCGGCGAGAAGCTGATCGGCCGCCGCCCCGGTCTCCCCGGCGCCGGCCTGGATGTCGCCCATGCCGCCGCTGACCTCCTGCGCCCCGTCGGCGGCCTGAATCACGCTGCGGGCGATCTCCTGGGTCGCCGCCGCCTGCTGGTCCACCGCCGCGGCGATGCCGGACGCGATGCGGCTGACCTGGGCGATGGTTTCGCTGATGCCCTGGACGGCGGTGACCGCCTCCTGCGTGGCGTCGCGGATGCCCTTGATCTGGCCGACGATGTCCTCGGTCGCCTTGGCGGTCTGGTTGGCGAGATTCTTGACCTCCGACGCCACCACGGCAAATCCCTTGCCGGCCTCCCCCGCGCGCGCCGCTTCGATGGTGGCGTTCAGCGCCAGCAGGTTCGTCTGCCCGGCGATGGAGTTGATGAGTTCCACCACCGCGCCGATCCGCTCGGCGCTTTCCGCCAGCACGACGACGGCCTCGTCGGCCCGCCTGACGTCGGTCACCGCCGCGTCGGCGATGCGGGCGGATTCCCCGACCTGCCGGCCGATGTCCTGGACGGACGCCGACAGTTCCTCCGTCGCGGCGGCGGCGGTCTGCACATTCTCCGCGGCGGAGCGGGCGGAAGCCGCCACCTGCTCCGACCGGCCCAGGCTCTGGTCGGCGATGCCGGTCAGGCCGCGCGCGGTCGATTCCAGTTGCTGTGCGGCCGACGCCAGCGCACCGGTCAGTCCGCCGACGCGCTCCTCGAAGCCTTTCTGCAGATCGGCGAGCGCCGCGGCGCGGGTCTCCTTGGCCTGCCAGTCGGCCTTCTGCTGACGATCCAGGTCGCGGGCGCGGACCAACCCTTCCTTGAACACCTCGACCGCGCGGGCCATGCCGCCGGCCTCGTCGTCGCGGTCGGCACCGGGCACCGCCGTCTCCAGATCGCCGGCCGCCAGCCGGGTCATCGCCCCGGTCAGCGACGCCACCGGACGGGCGATGCCGTCACCGACCTTCCACGCCACCAGACAGCCGAGCGCGACGCAGCCCAGGCTGACCAGCACGGTCAGCAGGGTCAACCGGTTGGCGTCGGCCATCACGCTGGACTGCGGCGCCGCCACCATGAAGGACCAGACGCCGTCGGCGCCGGCGAAGCGGATCGGCGCCAGACGCAGATAATGCGCCGCGCCGTTCAGCGCCACGATCCCATCGAAGGCCCGCCCCTCGGCCACGGCGCGGCGGGCGGCTTCCGGCAGATCGTCGGCGGGCTTGGACAACCGGCCGCCGTCGGGATGGGCGACATAGAGGCCGGAGCCGGTCAGCACCGCCGCGTAGCCGTCGCCATAGGGCTTCACCGCGCGCACCAGATCGGTCAGGCCGGTCAGCGCCATATCCACGCCGGCCACGCCGATGACCCGCCCGTCCTTGCCATCCATCACCGGGGCGGCGGCGCTGGTCATCAGCCGCTTGGTGAAATCGTCGAGATAGGGTTCGGTCAGCACCGCCTTCCGCGCGGTGGCCGCCGCTTTGTAATACTCCTTCTCCTGCACGTCGGAGAAGGGATAGCCCTCGCTGTCGTCGGCCTGAACCCCCTTGTCGCCCGGCAGCCAAAGCAGGCTCATCCGCCCGGTCTTCGGCAGCCCGAGGATCTCGGTCGTCCGGTCATGGGCGGCGAAATCCCGGTCGCGCCCGTCGAACCCGTCGTCGGCCATGTCCACCCACACGCCGGCATAGAGCGGATTGGCCTCCGCCGTCCGGCGCAGATAGCGGTTCACCGTTTCGCGCCGCGGGCTTCCGGTGGACCGCTCCACCTCCACCAGCGCCGCGGTGGCGCGGGCGGCGTTCAGGGCGGTCGACAAATCGGCGGCCACCTGGGCGCCGTGCCGGTCGGCCGTCTCGGCGGCCAGCAGCACGGCCGCATTGTGCGCGGCGTCGCGCGTCAGAACCAGCGACACCGCCGTGACCGCCGCCGCCCCCACTGCCAGCACGGCAGCCACACCGATGATGATCTTCGTCCTGAACCTGGCCTTCATCGCGACACCGTCGTCCGGTCCGCCCGAAGTTCCTGGATGAACGGAAAGGCGGCACCAAATGGGGAAAAGGGGGCCACCTTATATTCGATAATGATCGTCTGGCATGCCGATTTTTGCGATTCCACGACAGATCATTCAATTATCAGGTCCGCTGTGGATCGCGATACCAACGGCAGGACGAGCTGCTGCAAATGCGAAAAAGGCGCCTGCGGAATGCTTGCACACCCCGCCGACGCCCTCATCTTGGCCTGCAGACCGGCCACTGCCGCCTTACGGCCCCTCGTACCGCACCACCTGCTGGTCGATGGCGCCGAAGACGCTGGCGCCGTCCTTGTCGAACAGCTCGATCCGCACGCGGTCGCCGAAGCGCATGAAGGGGGTCTTCGGTGCGCCGTGCTCGATGGTCTCGATCATCCGCAACTCGGCAAGGCAGGAATAGCCGACGCCGCCGGCCGCGACCGGCTTGCCGGGGCCGCCGTCCAGCTTGTTCGACACCGTGCCCGAGCCGATGATGCTGCCGGCCGCCAGATGGCGGGTCTTGGCGGCATGGGCGATCAGCGTCGGGAAGTCGAAGGTCATGTCGACCCCGGCATCCGGCTTGCCGAAAGCCTCGCCGTTCAGCGTCGTCACCAGCGGCCGGTGCAGCTTGCCGCCGTCCCAGGCGTCACCCAGCTCGTCCGGGGTCACCGCGACGGGGGAGAAGCTGGAAGCCGGCTTGGACTGGAAGAAGCCGAAACCCTTGCCCAGCTCCGCCGGGATCAGGTTGCGCAAGGACACGTCGTTGACCAGCATCAGCAGCTGGATCTGACCGCGCGCCGCCTCGGCCGAGATGCCCATCGGCACGTCGCCGGTGATGACGGCGATCTCCGCCTCGAAATCGACGCCCCAGGCCTCGGTCGCCGCCAGGATCGGATCGGTCGGCGCCAGGAAGCTGTCGGAACAGCCCTGATACATCAGCGGATCGGTCCAGAAGCTGGGCGGCATCTCCGCCCCGCGCGCCTTGCGGACCAGCTCCACATGGTTGACGTAGGCCGATCCGTCCGCCCACTGGTAGGCGCGCGGCAGCGGCGAGGCCGCCCCGGCCGGGTCGAAGGGCTGCCCGGCCGCCGGATCGGCGTTCAGCGCGCGATAGGCCTCCTCCAGCTTCGGCGCCAGCGCCGTCCAGTCGTCCAGCGCCGCCTGCAGGGTGCGGGCGATCTCCGGCACCGGGGTGGCGCGGGTCAGGTCGCGCGACACCACCACCAGGGTGCCGTCGCGCCCGCCCGCCTTCAAACTTGCCAGCTTCATTCGTCTCTTCCCTTCCTCAGAATTCAGCGTCCGGCGGCCTTGCCCCTTGTTTCCGGATGGCCGCTCATTTCGCCTTCCAGCTGTCGGCGTAGCCGCCCCACTCGACGCCTTCCATCGCCTGATAGACGTCCAGCGGATCGCGGGTGTCGATCATCACCGCGACCTCGTCGGTCTCCTTGCGCTCGAACTTCTGCGCCACCTCGTAGGCCTTCGGATGCGGCCCGTGCGGGAAGCCCGAGGGGTGATAGGTGACCATGCCGGGATGGATGTTGTCGCGCGAGAAGAACTGGCCGCGGTGATAGAACAGCACCTCGTCGAAATCCTCGTTCGAATGGTAATAGGGCAGCTTCAGCGCCTCCGGATCCGACTCGATGGGCCGCGGCACGAAGGTGCAGATGATGAAGCGCCCCGCGATCCAGGTGCTGTGCGCCGAGGGCGGCAGGTGGTAGCGGTGGCTCATCAGCGGCCGGATGTCGCGCCAGTTCAGCCGCACCGGTGCCAGATCGCCGTGCCAGCCCACCGCATCCAGCGGGTTGAACGGATAGGTCATCGAGCAGATCTGGCCGCGCTTCTTGACCCGGACCAGGGTCTCGCGCTCGTTCTTCTGCGCCTGGAAGGCGTCGTCCAGCGCCGGGACGTCCAGAACGGCCGGGTCGAAGATGGCGTGGGTGCCGACCAGCCCCTTGTGCGGCAGCTTGTAGGCGTCGTTGGTGGCCTCCACCATCAGCACCATCACCGCCTCGTCCGTTTCCAGCCGCCAGCAGGTGTTGCGCGGCAGCACGACATAGTCGCCCTCGCGCACCTCCAGATGGCCGTAGTCGCAATAGAGATGGCCGCCACCCTGGTGGAAGAACAGCAGGTCGTCGCCATCGGCGTTGCGGACCAGATGCTCCATCTTGCCCTTGAAGCGCCACAGCCGCACCTGGGTCGCCCCGTTGCCCATCAGCGCCGGCGCCTCCAGCGGGCAGCCGGGCATGTGATCGACATGGTTCAGGTCGAAGGCGCGCGGACGCAGCGGCCCGTCGAAGCTGATCCAGCCGGTCGGCGGGTGGGCATGGTGCATCTGGGTCGCCGGGCCGAAGAAGCCCTCGCGCCCCATCTCACGCTCGTAAGTGCCGGCGGGAAGCCGGACATGGGCCTGACGCGACGCGGTGCCCTCGACCTTCGGAAACGAAATCCAGTTCTTCATGGCGCTTCCCCTCATTGCCGCCGGCTCCGTCCGCGACGGGCGCCGGCAGGCTTGTTCCGTTGCCGCCATTTTAGTTTCGTTTGAAACTGTTGCAAGAGCCAAATTACAGCGCAGGATGGGGCCACCCGCGACCTTCATCACAGACGACGCCCTGCCGATGCCGCCCGCCCGCCGTTCCCGCACCGCATCCCCCAACTCCACAGCCGCGCCGACCGACAAGCCGGCGCTGCACCTGACGCGCTTCCTGCCCTACCGCCTGTCGGTGCTGGCCAACACGGTCAGCCACACGCTGGCCAAGCTGTACGAGAAGCGGTTCGGCATCACGATCCCGGAATGGCGGATCATCGCCGTGCTGGGCGGCGGCGAGACGATGAGCGCGGGAGAGATCGCGCAGCGCACCGCGATGGACAAGGTTCAGGTCAGCCGCGCCATCAGCCGCATGCTCGATTCGGCGCTGATCCTGCGCGAATCGGGCGACACCGACCGGCGCAAGGCCCTGCTGACCCTGACGCCGAAAGCGCTGGCGATCTATGCCGAGATCGTGCCGATGGCCCTGACCTATGAGGAAGAGGTCACCGACGCCCTGTCGATCGAGGAACGGGCGCAGCTCGACACGCTGCTGTCGAAGCTGCAGGCCCGCGCCGACCAACTGGCCGCCCGCCCGGCGCCGATTACAGCCCAGGCGGAGCCGGTGGAGGAGTAAAGCCGCTCAGCCCCCCTTCACCTTGTGCAGCGGCTGGCTGGTGCCGGCATCGACGCGGCCGCGGCCGGGTTCCTCCGCCTCCAGGGGCGCGCAGGCGACCATGGTGGCGAGCGAGCGGCGGGCGAGGCGCTGGTATTCCTCCGTCCCTTCCGACTTCCAGGCGACCTCGTCGGCACGCAGTTCGCGCATCACCTTGGCCGGCAGACCAGCCACCAGCGTGCGCGGCGGTACGACGAAGCCGGCCTTGACGAAGGCCATGGCGGCGACGATCGACTCCTCGCCGATCTCCGCCCCGTCCATCACCACCACATTCATGCCGACCAGCGCGTTGCGGCGGACGATGCAGCCGTGCAGCACGGCGCCATGGCCGACATGCCCGTCCTCCTCGACGACGGCGTCATGGCCGGGGAAGGCGTGGATCGTGCAGTTGTCCTGCACGTTGCTGCCCCGCCGCAGCACGATCCGGCCGAAATCGCCGCGCAGGCTGGCGCAGGGGCCGACATAGCAGCCCGGTCCCACCACCACGTCACCGATCAGCACGGCGGAGGGATGGACGAAGGCGGTCGGGTCGATGACGGGGATCACGCCGTCAATGGCGTAGACGGTCGGGCGCGGCAAGGTGGGGGCGGTCATGGTCGGGCGTTCCTCAGTGTCTCTGTCCGGGGCCTTGTCGGACGATGTCCGGCCGGTCTTTTGCCGCAAGGCTACACCGCCGCGCGCTGTACGCGATACTGATTTTCCGTCATAGTAATCATACCTGTATCGCTTCGCGGAAACCCTCTCCACTGCTCGGATCGGGGCTTGATTGGTATCAAATGAAACTGTATCGTTGGCAACCATAACGGTTCATCGCAAGCCGGCTCGCCGCGCGCCCATACGCCAAGGCGTTCGGCCAAAACGTCCGATCACGGTTTCCGGGGGAGGAAACGCCCAATGCACGCGACCTTCAGCTATCCGAAATACAGCTTCACACCCTCGGAGGAACAGCGCACCGGCACCGTCCGGCGCCACCCGGTGGTGGTCATCGGCGCCGGCCCGGTCGGGCTGACCGCGGCGCTCGACTTCGCGCGCAAGGGCGTGCCGGTGGTGGTGCTCGACGCCGAGGACACCGTCAGCGTCGGCAGCCGTGCCGTCTGCTACGCCAAGCGCGCGCTGGAGGTGTGGGATCGGCTGGGCGTCGGCCAGCGCATGATCGACAAGGGCGTGGTGTGGAAGATCGGCAAGGTCTTCAACGGCGACAGCATGGTCTACCAGTTCGACCTGCTGCCAGAGCCGGACCACAAGATCCCCGCCTTCATCAACCTCCAGCAATATTACCTGGAGGATTTCCTGGTCACGGAAGCGCGCAAGAGCGAGCTGATCGATCTGCGCTGGCTGTCGCGTGTCATCTCGGCCAAGCAGGAGGCCGACCATGTCGTGCTGCAGGTCGAGACGCCCGACGGCGTCCATGCGGTGGAGGCCGATTGGGTCATCGCCTGCGACGGCGCCAAGTCGTCGGTGCGCAAGATGCTGGGGCTGGAGTTCCAGGGCGAGGTGTTCAAGGACCGCTTCCTGATCGCCGACGTGGTGATGAAGGCCGATTTCCCGGCGGAACGCTGGTTCTGGTTCGACCCGCCCTTCCACCGCAAGCAATCGGCCCTGCTGCACATGCAGCCCGACAATGTCTGGCGCCTGGATTTCCAGCTGGGCTGGGACGCCGACCCGGAGGAGGAGAAGAAGCCGGAGCGCGTCATCCCCCGCGTCCAGGCGATGCTGGGCGCCGACACGCCGTTCGAGCTGGAATGGGTGTCGGTCTACACCTTCCAGTGCCGCCGGCTGGAGCGCTTCCGCCACGGCCGCATCCTGTTCGCCGGCGACTCTGCCCATCAGGTCTCGCCCTTCGGCGCCCGCGGCGCCAACAGCGGCGTGCCCGACGCCGACAATCTGGTGTGGAAGTTGGCGCTGGTGCTGGACGGCAAGGCACCGGACTCGCTGCTGGACAGCTACAGCGACGAACGGGTGGCGGCGGCGAAGGAGAACATCCTGAACTCCACCCGTTCCACCGACTTCATCACGCCGAAGAGCGAGATGAGCCGCGTCTTCCGCGACGCCGTGCTGGAGCTTGCGGTCGACCAGCCCTTCGCCCGCTCGCTGGTCAATTCCGGCCGGCTGTCCACCCCCACCACCTACACCGACAGCCCGCTGAACACGCCGGACGGCGACGTTTTCGCCGGCAAGATGGTGCCCGGGGCGCCGGCCACCGACGCGCCGGTGGAACGCGACGGCCATGCCGGCTGGCTGATGGAGGTGCTGGACGGCCGCTTCACCGTGCTCTACGCCGCCGGCGACGGGCCAGTCCCGGCGGGGGTGGCGGAGGCGCTGGACGGTCTCGCCGCCGGGCCGCTGCCCCTGGCCTGGCACGCGGTGACCGAGCGGCGGCGCGGCATCGCCGGCGAGCTGGTTGACAGCGCCGGCCGCCTGCGCGAGCGCTACGACCTGACGCCGGGCAGCGTCTATCTGATCCGCCCGGACCAGCACATCGCCGCCCGCTGGCGCCGCTTCGACGCCGCCGCCCTGTCCGCCGCGCTCAACCGCGCCACCGGTCGCTGATCCCCCGATTTTCCGGAGTTGCCCCCATGGCCAAACTGATGACCGAGCAGCGTTTCGCCAGCCCGGACGATGTGTACCAGTTGCTGATCGACAGCCACCGCGACCTGACCCCCGACCAGAGCACCCGCCTGAACGCCAAGCTGATCCTGCTGCTCGCCAACCACATCGGCGACGCGGAGGTGCTGGCCGAGGCGCTGCGCGTGGCCCGGCAGGGAGTGGAGTAACAACGGTGGGGGAGGCGGCCTCGCCCCCACCTCCCCCCTGACGCCAAGCCAAAGTTGGCGTACAACAGCGCAGCCCCTGTCCCTCGCGGAGACTGCGCCGACCATGACCCTGCGCCGCCTGCTCCCCCTGCTGTTCCTGCTGCTGTGCTGCGGCCCCGCCCTGGCGGAGGGGCTGACACAGACGGCGCTGTCGATCCCCGCGCGCTTCCCCGACGGCAGTTCCGCCACGCTGGAGGCGATGCTGCTGCGGCCGGACGGTCCCGGCCCCTACCCCATCGCCATCCTCAGCCACGGCACGCCGCGCAACCCGGCCGACCGGGCGCAGATGACGCCGCTGCGCTATTTGCCGGAAGCCCGCGAGTTCGCGCGGCGCGGCTGGGCGGTGGTGGCGGTGATGCGGCGCGGCTATGGCGGATCGGACGGTCCCTACAGCGAGACGACCGGCGCCTGCAGCAACCCCGACTATCTGCACTCCGCCCGCCAGAGCGCCGAGGATCTGCGTCAGGCCATCCGCTATGTAGCGGCCCAGCCCTTCGCCGACGCCAGCCGCATCGTCGCCGTCGGCGTGTCGGCCGGCGGGTTGGCCAGCATCGCGCTCAGCGCCGATCAGCCGCCGGGGCTGAAGGCCGCCATCAGCTTCGCCGGCGGCCGCGGCTCCGTCGCCGACAACGAGGTCTGCCAGGAGAACCGGCTGGTCGCCGCCTTCGGCACGCTGGGCCGCAGTTCGCGCGTTCCCACCCTGTGGATCTATGCCGAGAACGACCTGTTCTTCGGTCCCGACCTCGCCCGGCGCCTGTGGGAGGCCTTCACCCACGAGGGCGGACGGGCGGAGTTCATCGCGGCCCCCGCCAACGGCAAGGACGGACACAGCTTCTTCAGCGCCGCCATCCCGCAATGGACGCCGATGGTCGACCGGTTCCTGGCCAAGAACGGGCTGGTGCTGCGCGACATGCCGATGGCGCTGACGCTGCCGGCGCTTCCCCCGCCGCCGGAGCTGTCCGCCGCCAACCGCGCGAAGTTTCCCGCCTATGTCGAGGCCGGCGGCAACAAGGCCTTCGCCGTGTCGCCCGACGGCGCCTATGGCTGGAAGTCCGGCATGCGCAGCCTGGACGAGGCGCAGAAGGGCGCGCTGGAGAATTGCGCGTCCCACACCCAGAAGGGCTGCCGCATCGCCTATCTCAACGACCGTGCGGCCGGCGCCACTGATGCAGCCGCCCCGGCGGAGGCCCCGCGCGGCACCCGCGTCAGGCTGGAGCCACCGCAGGAACTGTCGGCTTCCGGCCGCGACAAGTTCGGCGCCTATGTCGCGGCGGCCGGTCGCAAGGCTTTCGCGGTGTCGCAGGACGGCGCCTTCGGCTGGAAGTCCGGCATGCCCAGCGAGGACGCCGCCCGCCGCGGCGCGCTCGACAGCTGCGCGAAATTCACCCGCCACACCTGCTATGTCGTGATCGTCGACGACCGGCCGCTGCGCTGAGGCGTCGCAGCCCCAAAAGAAAAAGGCCCGTCCGGCATCCCGGACGGGCCTTTTCCGTAACCTCGCCCCCGCGTCAGCGCGGAGCCAGCACCATGACCATCTGGCGGCCTTCGAGCTTCGGCATCTGCTCGACCTTCGCCAGCGCCTCCAGCTCGTCGCGGACGCGGACAAGCACATTCATACCCAGATCCTGGTGCGCCATTTCACGGCCGCGGAAGCGCAGGGTCACCTTGACCTTGTCGCCCTCCTCGAGGAAACGGCGCGCCGAGCGCATCTTCACGTCATAGTCGTTGTCATCGATGTTCGGTCGGAGCTTGATCTCCTTGACCTCGATGATCTTCTGCTTCTTGCGGGCCTCGTTCGCCTTCTTCTGCGCCTCGTACTTGAACTTGCCATAGTCGAGGATTTTGCAGACGGGCGGTTCCGCCTGGGGAGCGATCTCGACCAGATCGAGACCGGCATCCTCAGCGGCCAGCAGAGCATCGCGCAACGACACCACCCCGATCATCTCGCCGTCGGCACCGACGAGACGAACGGAACGAGCCGAGATCTCCCGGTTAACCCGCGGGCCATCGCGGGTCGGGGCGGCTTCGGACGGAATCCTGGCTATGGACGCTTCTCCATGGTCTGAAACCACGCGGAAGCCGGCCGTCCAGAGGAGGGCCGGCGGCGTCGCGCGGTCGGTTAAAACGGCGAATCGGTCACGGTTTCGCCGGCAGGCGATCTCGCTTCCTCAACCAGTTTAGCCACCGCCGCGTCGAGGGCAAGAATTTCCTGATCCTTGCCGCCCAGCACGCGGAGCGCGACCGTCCGTTCGTCCGCCTCGCGCTTTCCGACAACCAGCATCAAGGGAACCTTCTGCAAGCTGTGCTCGCGGACCTTCAGGTTGATCTTCTCGTTGCGGGTGTCGAGTTCGACGCGCAGGCCCTTGCGCTTCAACAGCTTGGCCACTTCCTCGGCATAGCCGTCGGCCTCGCTGGTGATGGTGGCGACGGTGACCTGCACCGGCGACAGCCACAGCGGGAACTTGCCGGCATAATGCTCGATCAGCATGCCGATGAAGCGCTCCATCGACCCCAGGATCGCGCGGTGCAGCATGATCGGCCGATGGCGCGCGCCATCCTCGCCGATGTAGCTGGCATCGAGCCGTTCCGGCAGGTTCGGGTCGTACTGCAGCGTGCCGCACTGCCAGGTCCGGCCGATGGCGTCGGTCAGGTGGAACTCCACCTTCGGGCCGTAGAAGGCGCCCTCACCCGGCAGCTCCTCATACTCCAGCCCGGCGTCGCGCAGCGCCTGGGCCAGCGCCCCTTCGGCCCTGTCCCACAGCTCGTCGGCACCGGTGCGGACGTCCGGACGCAGCGCCAGCTTCACCGAGATCTTGTCGAAGCCCAGGTCCTTGTAAACGCCGAGCTGCAGCTTGAAATACTCGGCCGCCTCGCTCTGCACCTGATCCTCGGTGCAGAAGATGTGGGCGTCATCCTGGGTGAAGGCGCGGACGCGCATGATGCCGTGCAGCGCGCCCGACGGCTCGTTGCGGTGGCAGGCGCCGAACTCCGCCATGCGGATCGGCAGGTCGCGGTAGGAGCGCAGGCCGTGGCGGAAGATCTGCACATGGCCGGGGCAGTTCATCGGCTTGATGCCCAGCAGCTTCTCGCCGCCGTCGGCCTCCACCTTGAACATGTTGTCGCCATACATGTCCCAGTGGCCCGACGCCTTGAACAGCGAGCTGTCGATCAGCTGCGGCGTCTTGACCTCGACATAGCCGGCGGCCTTCAGCTTGGTGCGGATGTAGGTTTCCAGCGTTTGGTAGAGCGTCCAGCCCTTCGGATGCCAAAAGACCGAGCCGACCGCCTCTTCCTGCACATGGAATAGGTCCAGTTCCTTGCCCAGCTTGCGGTGGTCGCGCTTCTCCGCCTCCTCGATCTGGTGCAGGTAGGCCTTCAACTCCTTCTCGTCGCGCCAGGCGGTGCCGTAGATGCGCTGGAGCATGGGGTTGCGGCTGTCGCCGCGCCAATAGGCGCCGGCCACCTTCATCAGCTTGAAGCCCTGGCCGACCTTGCCGGTCGTCATGGCGTGGGGACCGCGGCACAGATCCAGCCAGTCGCCCTGGCGGTAGATCGACACCGGCTCGCCCTGCGGAATCGCGGCGATCAGCTCGGCCTTGTAATGCTCGCCGAGATTCTTGAAGTAGGCGACCGCTTCGTCGCGGTCCCACACCTCGCGCACGATCGGGATGTCGGCCCCGACGATCTCGCGCATCTTCGCCTCGATCTTCTCCAGATCTTCGGGCGTGAACGGCTCGTCGCGCGCGAAGTCATAGTAGAAGCCGGTGGCGATCGACGGGCCGATCGTGACCTGCGTGCCGGGATAGAGCTTCTGCACCGCATCGGCCAGCACATGGGCGGCGTCGTGGCGGATGACCTCGAGAGCGTCGCCGTGGTTGCGCGTGACGATCTCGATCTTGGCGTTGGTGGTGACGGTGGTGGTGAGGTCCTTCACCGTGCCGTCGATCTTGACGGCAAGCGCATCTTTGGCCAGGCGCGAACCGATGGACTGGGCAATCTCAAGCCCCGTCACCGGCCGGTCGAACTCCCGCACGCTGCCGTCGGGCAGCGTGATGGCGATGTTGGACGTCACCGAAGTCACCATTTACTAGTGTTGGTCTCACCCGCATCGGGTGCCCGGACTTGGCCGGGAACGCGAAATTTCCATCGCCGCGTGGGGGAATGTCAAGCGCGGTGGCTGAAATCAAGGGCTCCAAGCAATTCATGGCTTTATTTTTGCCACGCTCACCGTATATCCTATGGATATCCGATCAACGGCCATCGCAGCGGCAAGGAGGCCACGCGCATGCAGGTCCAACTCGCACGATGGGGCAACAGCCTGGGCATCCGCATTCCCAAGGACATCGCCAGTCAGGTAGGGCTGCGCGACGGCGCAAGGGTGGACATTCACGCCGAAGGCGACCGGATCGTCATCACCGCAGATCGCCCCCGCTACAGCCTCGATGAACTCATGAAAGGCGTCACGCCGGAGGCGATGCGGGAGGCGTTCGACTGGGGTCCCGATGTTGGTCGTGAGGTCGTTGAGGAATGACTGATGAGGACTGGGAGCCGGAGGCCGGCGATCTCATCTGGACTGACTTCGATCCACGGACGGGGCGTGAACAGGGCGGGCGCAGACCGGCACTGATCGTGTCACCCCATGCTTTTTGGCAGGCGACGCGCTTTGCAATCGTATGCCCGATTACCACGCGCGTTCGCCCGTTTCCCAGCAGTGCCGTATTGCCGCCGGGTCCACCGATTTCCGGCGAAATCCTGACCAGCCATGTTCGCAGCATCGACACCATGGCCCGGCCGCTGCTGTTTTCCGGCGCACGCGCTCCGTCGGCAATCCTGGCCGAAGTCCGCGGAAAGCTCGCTGCACTGATCGGGCTTTAAAACCTCACCCTCACTCCGGCTTCCGGCTCAGCCGCGGTTCGCCGAACAGGTAGCCCTGGCCGAAGTCGAAGCCGGTGTCGAGCACCTCGACCAGCTGGTTCTCCGTTTCGATCTTCTCGACGATCAGGTCGATGCCCTCGGCGGCGCAGCGGTGGCGCAGCTCGCGGATGCGCCCGGCATTGGCGGGGTCGAGCACCAGGGCGCGGTCCAGCTTGATGCAGCGGAACTCGTGGCGCAGCAGCCGGTCCAGGTCGATGGCGAGGTCCGTCACCTGATCCATCGAGAAGCGGAAGCCCAGCCGCGCCAGCTGCGACAGGATGCCCATGGTCACCGCCCCGCCGACGCGCAGGTCGTGCTGGCTCAACTCGAACACCAGCTTCGGCACCAGGGCGTGGTTCTGCGCCATCATGTTCAGGAACTGGCGCATGAACTCCGCATCGGCCAGCGTCGCGGCGGAGATGTTGGCGAAGAAGCCGATGGCGTGCTGGCGCCGTTCCGTCTCGCGGATCAGCTGGACGCAGCGGACCAGCAACAGGTTGTCGACGGTGGCGATCAGCCCCTCGCGCTCGGCGATGTCGAGATAGCGGTCGGGCATGATCTGCTGCCCGTCGGCGGCCCGCACGCGCGAGAACACCTCGTAGAAGCGGTGCTTGCGCTGGGGCAGGCTGACGATGGGCTGGAGATAGACGTCGATGCGGTCGGCCTTCAGCGCGTCGCGCACCGCCTCCAGCACCGCGGCGTCGTCCATCGGCGCCGCCACCGGCACGGACGGCGCGGCGACGGACGGCGCCGGCGCCGGCGCGGGGCGACGCTCGGCACTGGCGGCCGGCGGCCGGGGAGCGCGCCGTTCGGTCAGGCGGGCGACCAGCGACTGCAGAAGCCTCACCTCCTGCATCACCGCATCGTAGCGCCCCCCGCCATCGGGCTGGGGACCGGAATCGGCGGCGAGCCGCTGCTCCAGCAGATGGGCCAGTTCCTCCACCCGGTCGTTCAGGCGGGCGATGCGGCGGGCGGCCTTGCGTTCACGCTCCAGCCGCGTCACCACGTCATGGACCAGGGCACCCGCCAGCACCACCAGCGCGCCGGCCAGCCACGCCACCAGCGGATCGGCTTCCGGACGCAGCGCCCACAGCGCCGCACCGGCCGAAACCCCGGCGATCAGATAGGCCAGCGCATAGACGAGGTGCGTCAGCAGGGTCATCGCGGGAACCAGGGTGAAGGGAACGGCCGCGGATGAGGCGGCGGGTCCGGGGCGGAGGTCGGCGGTCAGGGCCTTCACGGGTGCGCAGCCTCTGGCAGGAGCATGACACGGAACCGCGCGGGCGTCCCAACCCTAGGTCCCACTGTCGGGACACCCGCTTGACGATCCGTTAATGCTACGCCCCTGCCCGCCGCATCCTGCGGACCCTCGGCGGCCATGCCTCAGCGGTGATCCGCCCCTACCGCCTCGGCGACAGACCGGAAGCCGTCGCGGCGCAGCAGTTCCGCCAACTCGCGGCGGATCCGGTGCACCACCGCCGGCCCGGCATAGACCATCGCCGAATAGAGCTGCACCAGCGAGGCGCCGGCCCGGATCTTGGCATAGGCGTCCTCGCCGGTCGCCACCCCGCCGACGCCGACGATCGGTAGCTTTCCGCCGGTCAACGCATAGATCTCGCGCAGGACGGAGGTCGACGCCTCGAACAGCGGCGCGCCGGACAGACCGCCGGCCTCGCTGCGCATCGCCGCCGGAATGCTGTCGGGCCGGGCGATGGTGGTGTTGGAGACGATCAACCCGTCGATGCCGGACTCCAGCGCCACCGCGGCGATGTCGCTCTTGTCCTCCACCGTCAGGTCGGGAGCAATCTTCAGCAGCAGCGGCGGGTTGCGACTCAGGCCGCAGGATGCCCGCGCCTCCAGCACCCGTTCCAGCAGGGCGCGCAGCGGGTCGCGGCCCTGCAGCGCGCGCAGGCCCGGCGTGTTGGGGGAGGAGACGTTGACGACCAGATAATCGGCCAGCGGCGCCAGCCGGCGCACGCCGATCACGTAATCGTCGGCGGCATCGACCGTGTCCTTGTTCTTGCCCAGATTGGCGCCGACGATGCCGGGCGCGCGCTTGGCCGACTCGCGGCGGCGCTCCAGCCGTTGGGCGAAGGCTTCCAGCCCCTCGTTGTTGAAGCCCATGCGGTTGATGACCGCGCGCTGCTCCACCAGCCGGAACAGGCGGGGGCGCGGATTGCCGGGCTGGGGCCGCGGGGTGACGCTGCCGGGCTCGACGAAGCCGAAGCCCTGGTTCAGCATGGCGTCGACCACTTCGGCGTTCTTGTCGAAGCCGGCGGCCAGCCCGACCGGGTTGGTGAAGTCCAGCCCCCAGACGCGGGTGTGCAGCGCCGGTTCGTCCTTGCCGCGGGCCGGCGGGACCAGTCCGGTCTTCAGCATCCTGATGGTCAAGCCATGCGCGGTCTCGGGGTCGAAGCGGAACAGCAGCGGCCCGGCAAGCGGATAGAGGTCGATCACGGAACGAGGTCCTGAAGGGTGAAGGGAAAGCCGGCCGGGAAGACATGGCGCCCGTCCGGCCCCAGCGGCAGCGGGTCGACGCGCAGCGCGGCATCCGCCGGCAGCGGTCCGTAGAGGTGCGGGAACAGCTGCCCGCCGCGCGACGGCTCCCAGCGCAGGGCGTCGCCCAGCCGGTCGGCGTCCACCGTCAGCAACAGCAGGCCGTCTTGGCCGGCGCGGTGCTTGGCGGCGCTCTCCACCACCTGCGCGGCGGTCGAGAAATGGATGAAGCCGTCCTGGACATCCTGGGACGAGCCGGGATAGCGGCCGGCCGGGCGGGCGGCGTCCCACTCGTCCGCGCGGCACATGTGATGAATGATGCGGTCGGTCATGGCGGTGGGACACTAACGCAACGCGCGCCCACCGGCCAGAGACCTCGAAGCCGCAGCGTCGCAGCGCTTTGGACCCGCACCGCTCTGCTCACCGCAGCACAACGCTAGATCGACTCCCCGAATGCAATTCCGCACGCTTCGCGCGTTGCATTTTGCAAAGCACACTCGAAACTATTCGGCATTTTGCGGGTATTTTTGAAATTCGGCGACGCCCTTCTGCGCCGGATCAGGCATTTCGCCCTCTCAACCTCCGCGATTCCCTGACTTCAGGCCGTTCGCACCGGTTGGCACCGCTTTTGCTGTGACAGTTCCAAGTCAACGGAGGACCCGCCATGAACGCGATTGCCATGACCCTCATGAAGAAGAGCCAGCCCTGCGACGCCGATCTGGGCGCCTCGGTCACCGCCATGGGCGCGCTGTGCGAACCGGGTCAGACCGCGGTCCCGCTGAAGCCGAGCGCCACCATGCTGGCGGCGGGCGCGCGGGCCGGCGGCGTGTCGGTCGAGGTCGCCTGGAAGATCTACCAGGCGATGATCCACCACGCCGACTGAGCCGGCCCGCAAGGTCAAGATCTCGGTCAAGATCAAGGCCCCGGTCAGCGCCGCCCACCCTCGAACGGCATGAATCCCGAATCGAGCTTGGTCTCGATCCGCAGCAGATGGTCGGTCAGACGCTGTTCCACGTCCTTGAGCGTCGCGAAGGAGACATAGGTCTTCGCGACCTCCAGCTTGTATGCGGCAAGGCTTTCGCGCACCTGCGCCTGAGCCTCCTCGGCGCGGGTCCGCAGATCGTCCAGCGCGCTGTCGGCATCCTTGCGCACCCGCGCGATCAGCCAGAACAGCCCGCCCATCGCCGGCAGCTCGACGGCGGTGATCCACCAGGCGAGATCCAGTCCTCCGGTCAGGGCATCATGCATCGGGGTCTCCCGTTCGTGTGGTGAGGAATCGACTTAAAGCTCCCAATCCGCCTCCGCCATCACCGTGCCCGCACCGCGCCAGTCGGCGCGGCGCTCGGGCGGGGCGGTGCTGCGGTCGAAGCGGTAGGGTTCGGCGCCCAGGCAGCCGGCCACCGCGTCCAGCCCGTCGTCGGGACCGCGATAGCGGCCGTCGGGGCGCCAGTCGCGCATTTCGCGGATCAGCGGGGTTTGCCAGACCTGCCGATGCGCCAGCAGGCGGCGGTCGGCCAGCAGCGCGTCGAAGGCCTTGATGATGCGTTCCGCCTTGGGCGTGCGGCTGTTCTGCTCGACCACCCCGGCGGCCAACCGATCGTCGCGCAGCCGTTTGCGCAGCAGTCCGGGCAGGAAACGGCCAAGGCCGTTGATCTCGATGTGGACCGCCGGCAAATGGTTGTCGGCCAGGAAGCGGGAGACCTGCCGGCATTGCTGGTCGGCCTCCGTCTCCTCCGCCTTGGGATCGACGGCCAGATACAGCACCCGGTGCAGGTAAAAGCGCTTGTCCTCCCCGGCGAAGACCGCGGCGACCACGCTGCCGTCGCCGCCTTTCGCCCTGCCGTCCCCCTCCCCCGCCGGCCGAGCGAAGGCGGGATCCCACCAGCATGTGGCCGAGACCAGCTTGACACCGTCCAGCGTCAGCACCGCGCGACCCAGTGCCTCGCGATACTCCAGCTCCGCGTCGTAGCGGCCGAGATTGTCGACATTCAGCACCCCGTCGGTGATGCTGACCGGGCGCAGCAGCATCTGGCTGGTGAATTTGTTGGGGCCGGTGGATTTGCGGATGCGGGCGACATGCGCCTCGCCGAACCGCTCCTTCCAGGTGTAGCTGCGGCGGCCCTGCTCATCCTCGGTATAGACCGGCAGGACCAGCCGCTCGAACCCGTCCAGGAAGGGCGGGCTGCCGTCGTCGGTCTCCTCGGCATAGAGACTGTCCTGCGCGTGCGGCGTGCCGACATAGAGCTGCGCCCCGCCCGGCACCAGCACATACTCCAGTTCCGACAGACGCTCGCGCAAGGCGGCGCGCTTCACCGCGGTGTCGGCGTTGCGCGGCACCTCCACGTCGTCGCAGATCACCACGTCGGCGCGGCTGCCGGTGATGTTGCCGGCGATGCCGGCCGCCGCCATCGACGGGTCGCGCAACTCCATCGGCCGCACCACGGTGAAGCGGTCGGCCGCCCACTGGTCGCGCTCCTTCGTCGGTGGCTTCAGATGGCTGCAATCGGGGTGGCGTTCCAGGATGCGCTTGACGTTGCGCACCATCTTCATCGCCAGCTTCAAATCGGCGGCCAGCACCAGCAGCCGACGGTTGGGATCGCGCAGCAGCAGCCAGGCCGCGAACAGCCCGACAAGCGTCGATTTGCCCGACCCGCGGAAGGCCATCAGCAGCATCCGCCGGTTCGGCCCGGCCATATGCTCCTCCAGCCAGCCGGCCATCCGCGCATGGTGGGCGGGGGTCTTCAACTCCACCACGGCGTTCCAGCCCTGGACGAAGCCGGCGAAGCTGTCGTCGTCCTTCCCCGTCATGGATTCCGCCCCAGGATGTGCCAGCCAGCGCCGTTGGACATCGCCGTCACCGCATGGCCCTGCGCGGTCAGCGCGATGGCTTCGCTGTCCGGCCCGCCGCCGCCGGCCTGGGTGACGGTAACGCGGTTGCCGCCGGTGTCGGACTTCTTGACGGTGACCGTCCGCCCGACCGCATGCGGGGCCGACGACACCGGCAGCCGCACCTCCACCGCCCCGCTCCAGGCGCTGACCAGATAGAGCTGCTGGTTCAGGTCCGGCTCGAACAGGCCGGGGGTGTCGTGGTAGTGGGCGTTGCCGGGCTGGCTGTTGCCGGCGACGATCCACCAGCCGGCGCCGTTCGACACCAGCGTGACGAAGTCGTACCGGTTGCCGAGCGACAGCACCCGTCCGTCCGGCCCCGGCCCGCCGGTCTCCGTCACCGTCAGCGGGTTGGTCGACGCATCGGTACGCTTGATCGTCACCGCATGGCCGTTGGCGTCGCCGGCCCTGGGTAGCCGCAACTCCACCGCCCCGCCATAGGCGCTGGCCAGATAGACCGAGCTGGTCAGGTCCAGCGCCACCACGCCGCCCGTGACCGGCTCGACATACTCGGTGTCATAGCGCAGCGCCTCCACCACCAGTTCGGTGACGCGGCTGCGCTGAAGCCGGTTCTTTTCCGGATAGCCGGCATTGACCGCCGTGTACTGCCCGCCCGACCGGTCGAGGATCGCCGGCCCGGCGGCGGCGGAGAACAGGTTGACGATCGCCGTCTCCACCGATCCGGCATCCAGTTGCAGGTTCGGCAGTGCGCCCAGCGACTCGGCGTAGAAATTCACGATCAGCGTCTTGTCGGTGACGGCACCGACGCGGAAGCAGGCCTCCGCCTGCGGCCACAGGTTGGCTTCGCAATCGAAGAAGGCGTTGTTGAAACGCCCTTGCTCGACGAAGAATCCGCAGCCGCTCATCGGCGCCGACAGCGAATAGACCCGGACGGCGTGGAACCGGTTGGCGTTCGGCGTGTCGCCCGCTCCCGTCCGCGTCAGCCACACCCCATGGCGCGACGGCCGCGCCACCAGCACGCGGGCGATGTTGTTCCAATAGCAGGGCAGGTTCGGGTCGATATAGCCGTCGAAGACCAGCCCCACCTCCGGTTCCCACAGGGTCAGGTCGGTCAGGCTGTTCTGCACGCAAGGGCCATCGCGGCCGAACAGCCGCACCCCCGCCTTGCCCTGCTCCAGCCGCAGGCCCGACAGCGTGGCGTAGCCGTCCGGCAGATGGATCAGGTCGAAGCCGTTGGACGCGCCGCGGATCACCGACGCCTGCCCCGCCCCATGCAGCGTCTGCCCATGGCCGAGCGTCAGCGTGTTGGCGATGCGGTAGGTCCCCGGCGGCACGAACACCGCGCGGGCGGAGGTCAGCGCCGTCTGCAAAGCCAGCGTGTCGTCGACCAGCCCGTCGCCCACCGCGCCGAAATCCTTCACCGAGGCGAGGTCGGCCAGCTTGTCGCGCACCGGCCGGGCGGTGGCCCCGGCCCCCGGCGGCACATAGGTCGCCAGCGCCTCCTCGTCCACCGGCGGGCGGATCGTGGGGTTGCCGGCACTGTCGAAGGCCAGCAGCTTTCCTTGGCGCAGGGCTCGCTCCGGCAAAAGCGGCGAGGCCGGCAGGTCGCTGTCGCCATAGTGCAGCATCAGTTCCTGGTCGCCCGCCACCTGCTGGAGCATCGCCGTCAGCCGGTCCAGCTCGCCATTGAGGGCGGAGGCCGGCAGCGGCCCGCTCTCGCCGAAATCGCTGCGCCGTTCGATGGGAAGCCGGCGGCGCAGCAGCACAATTGTTCCCTCCGCCGGCGCCGCGGCAAAGGTCACCGCCCCGCCGGCGCTGGAGCCGGCCCCGCCGACCGCATAGCCGGTGCTCTGGAGTGCGGCGCCCAGGAAGACCTGCAGATCCTCGTCGGCGAAGATCGGGAACGGGTAGGTGAAGACCCGCTGCATGCCGTCGGCGAGATACTGCACGCGCGGGGTCCCGCGCGGGATGAGAAGCGACGTGGACATCGGGGGGTCTCCGGTTGATGGAGCCGTTCCTCAGAAGAACTTGCTCATGTATTCCAGCCGCTGACGGTCGGCGAGTTGCGACAACTCCAGCAGGTTGCGGCGCTTGGCCTCGTCCAGGCTCTGCTGGATGGCGGCGCGCTTCAGCTGGTCGGTCGCCTGGGCGTCCTTGTGCTCGGTCTCGCTGGAATTGGTCAGCCCCAGCAGGATCGCCTCGCCGGAGCCGTCCTGCGCGGTCACTCCCCGCGCCCCCAGCCCGGCGCGGGTCTTGCTGACGGCTTGGCGCAATGCCGCCAGCCGGCGCTGTTCGGCGGCATCCGCCGCGGCGGTCAGCTGCGCCAGCTGGGTCTGCGCGTCGGTTTCCTTGGCGCGAACCGCCTCCTCCTGGCTGGCGCGCAGCTGGGCCAGCGTCTGCTCCTGGGACGAGCGGTAATCGTCCATCTCCTTGGCCCGCGCCGCCGCCGCGGCGGCAGCGGCGGCCTCGTCCTTCTGGCGCTGTAGTTCCTCCTCCCGTTGCCGCAACTCGGCGTCATGGCTCCACTGGCGGGCCTGCGCCTCGGCCTCCAGCTGGGCCTGCTGCTGGCGGGCGGCGGCGGCGGCCTGGGCGTTGCGTTCGGCCGCCGCAGCTTCCTCACGGTATTTCTGCTCCAGCGCCGCCTGGGCGGCGGCGGCCTGCGCCGCGTCCTGCTGGCGCTTGTATTCGAGTTCAGCCGCGGCTTGCTGGGCGGCAGCCTGTTGCGCGGGGGCGCTGGACTGGCCGGCACCGGCATTGCGCACGGTGCCGATGACGGAGTTCGCCAGCGGCAGCGCCGTGGTCACGAGGGGAGTGATTCCACCCATCAGTCATTCACCTTCAATTCCATGGTCACGGAAAGCAGCGTGAAAGGCAGCGGCGCATCCTGTTCGATGCGCCAAAGCGGGACGTCGGTGTCATGGCGCCAGCCGAGCGCCCGCAGCCGGCGGTCGCCGGACACGCGCGGCGGCACCCCGCCGGCCGGTTGCGGACCCAGCCGGTGAAGCGGAAGTTCCTGCAACCCGCGTCCCAGATCGACGCGCAGCGCCGCCGTCTCCTCCAGCCGGAAAGTGACGGCAACCAGCCGGACGATGTCGGCCCCGGTCGCCTGCCCCAGCAGGTTGGGCGGCAGCGGCTCGACCCGGTGGGTGTAGGGCAGTCCGATCTCGACCTTGCGCGCCGGCGGGTCGAGCGTGACGCTGCCGGCCTGCACCGTGGCGGGGTTGCGGATCACCCCATCGGCGACGATGGAGACCGTCCGCCCCTCCAGATGCGCCAGCCCGCCCCAGACGGCGGTTGGCTCACCCTTTTCGCCGGTGATCGCGGCGTCAAGGTTCAGCGCGTCGTCGAACCGCTCGACGGTCCAGACGCCGCGCCGCTCCACCAGCGCATAGACCTCGTCCCCCACCGCGGCGACGGAGCGCACCGCCCCGTCGGTCTCCAGCAGGGTCCAGGCGGTGACATTCTCCGCCCGGTAGGCGGTCAGCGCCCCCAGCATGCCGTCCTCCATCGCCACGAACAGCAACCGGCGGTTCTGGTCGTAATCCTGGTCGCGCGGGTTCGCCACCAGATGGCGGGCCAGCAGCGCCAGATCGTTGGACTGATAGGCCGCTTCGGTGTCGGTATAGAGGAACTCGCGGATTTCGCGCCGGTTGCGCGGCACGAACAGCGTCGCCCCCTCGACATCGCGCGGCGGGATGGCGCGGTCCATCGGCGAGCCGATGCGCGTCTGCCGGTTGACCTGCATGCTCTGCGGAGTCAGCGGATCGCCGGTCACCATATATTCGGCGCCAGAGGTGAAGACCTGCAGATGCCGGCCGGAGAAGACGGCGCGCACCGCATTCACCTGATCGGACAGGATGCCGAACTCGATGGCCTGATCGTCCAGCCCCTCTCCCAGATCGAAATTCCAGATCTGGGCGGAGCGCGACAGCCACAGCCGGTTGGGCAGGTCGCGCGACCCGCCGATCACCAGCCGGTCCTGATGGAAGGCTGCCGACACCGGCCAGCCGCGCAACGGGGAGAAGGCCTGCTCCTCCCATTGCGTCGTCGCCTGGGTATCGGCCAGCGCCTCCTTCACCGTCGCGTTGACCTGCGTGGCCGAGACCACACCGGTCACCTGCAACTGCTTGCCCATGATGCGGATGCGGGTGCCGTCATGGCGCGGGTCGAACACCGGGGCCGAGGCGGTGACGCTGATCGCCCCGCTGGTCCCCGACGGCGTCAGCGTCACCGCCGGATCGCCGAAGCGGTGGAAGGGCGTGCGCAGCAATTCCCCTTCCACCGCGAAGGCCCACTCCGCCAGCGTCCACCCGCCGTCGTCGCCGCGCGTCAGCTTACGCGGCGGCAGGTCGGGATGGCAGACCAGCAGCGTGTCGGCGCTCTGCGTCCAGGTGATCTGCGCCAGTTGCGTCAACGTCCAGGGTGCGGCAACCGAGGCCAGCTTGGTGCCACCCTGGAAGACATCGATCCAGCCGTCGGTGAAGACCAGCAGATAGGTCTGTTCGCTGTTGCGCTCGAACGCCACCAGCCGCCCGTCGCCGCGGGCCGGCGCAGTGAAGGCAAGGCCGGAGCGCCGGGTCACCCCGCCGGTCGGGTCGATGAACAGGTTGCGCAGCGCCAGCGCGCCGTTGTCGTAAGCCTTGAGATCGCCGCGCCCCAACAGGCGGCGCGACACCTCGCCGGCGGTGAAGTTGGTCTTGACCTGATGCAGCCGTCCCATCACGCCCTCCCCATCATGCCCGCGCATCGATCAGGGTGAAGTCCTCGAAGCCGGGCTGGCTGTCCTGCTGGGCGTCGATCTGGCGGGCGCGGCGGAACTCGCTCTCGGCCAGCTGGGCCAGCAGCTCCGCCCGCGTCGAACTTTCAGTCAGCGGCAGGCAGAATTCGGCGGCGAGCCGGGCAATCAGCGCCTGATCGAAGAAGGGCGGGAAATCCTCCTCCGCCGGCCGGCCGATGTAGGACAGGGTGACGGCGCCGGCATCGCACAGCAGCGTCCGGCCGATGATGCGATAGGACAGGCCGCGGCCCCGTCCGTCACCCCCCGCCCCCAGCGCCCGCAGGAAATCCGCCGGCAGCTGGAAGGCGCAGGCATAATCGGCGACCGGCGGTTCGGCCAGCCGCGGCAGCGTCGCCTGCACGCTGGCGAAGCTCCAGGCATTGGCCGACAGCAGCGCATCGCGCGTCGGCCCATAGAGCGCGGCGGCCACCTCAGCCTCGGCCGAGCCGTCGTCGAAGGAAGCGATGGCGGTGGCGCCGAGCTTGATCAGCGCCCGGCCGCACAGGCCGATGGCGGTCAGGGCCATGGCAGCTCTCCCTTTCCAGGGTTCCGGGAAGGCGCCGCCCTCTGTGGTCGAGGTGCGGCGCCCTCCCCCGTCGGCGGATCAGTCGCTGTTGGTGCCGCCGAACGGCGTCAGGTTGGCGACATCCACCGCCCCGTTGGCGCTGGCCGCCACCACCAGCACGCCGGTGGCCGGCATGGCGGTGCCGACCGCGCAGTTCGCCAGCATCATGTCGCCCACCCGCAGCAGGTCGGCCGCGCCGTTGAAATAGCCGGCGGTGTCGACATCGGTCGCCCCGTCATGCGTGGTGTAGTGCCAGAGCGTGAAACCGTTCGCGTAGGCGAGCACGCTCAAATCCTTGGACGCATAGGCCATGGATCGAAGTCTCCGAATTTTTGTGGGGGGAAGCGGACGAGAGGAGGGATCACCCTCCCCCGCTCAGCTTTCCAGGCAGCGCAGGGTGACCACGCCGGTGGTGTCGATCAGCGCGGCGCCCTGGCTCATTATGTTGTTGACGAAATGGGCCGCGCGGTCGCCGTGCCAGGTGATGTCGGTCTTCACGTCGGCACCGGCCGCGTGGCCGACCGCCGTCTTGTGGTACCAGTGGCAGAGCCGGACGCCGCCGTTCAGCGTCAGGCCGGAATGCGGCAGCCACAGAGTGCCGAGCCAGCGCTTGGCCTGGGTGCCGCGCCAGGGCAGCTCGTCGGTGCCGACATAGTCGGAGCTGGCGAACTCCTCGATGCCCAGCAGCTGGCTCCACTGCTTCCAGCCGACGACAGCGAAGCGCTGGCCGTCGTCCGGCACGTCGGCCTCGCCCATCATCTCGAAGGCGGCCAGGATCTTGGCCTTGGTCAGCCCGTCGGCGGCGCCGCCGGCATAATTGACGGACTTGTTCAGCTCGGCGATCAGCAACTCGTCGGTCTTGCGGCCCAGCGCATAGGCGCCGGCATTGGCGATGATCTGGCGCTCGTCGATGTTGGTCTTCAGCTCGTCCAGCCGGTCGACCCAGTCGCCGGCATAGAAGTCGTACAGCGCGCATTCCACCGGCGTGTGGTCCAGGTTCATCACCGGAACCGCGCCGTGCCGCGACTTGGTGGAGGCCGCGCCCTTGCCCACCTTCTGGAAGACGGTGGAGGCGCCCTGCACGTTGTTCTTGCTGCGCACCGTGTTGCGCAGCTTGGAGCCCATGCGCTGGTAGGCCTCGTGGACCTCGCGCTCGAACTGCTTGACGAAAGCCTGGGCGATGCTGGTCGACATGGGGTTATTTTCCTTTCGCGTTCCTGCGGCTCCCGCTTGGATGACGGCGGGAGGGATCGTTCCGCCATCCGGTTGTCGGGGATGCGTGCGGGACGCAGCGCCGGCCGCGGGCGAAACGCGAAAACGAAAAGGGCCGGCCGGACTTTGGAAGTGTCCGGCCGGCCCTTTTCAGACCGAAGCGAGGGGGGAGCTTTGGTGCCGTCGGGCGGCAGGTCCGAGGGGCGGACCCGTCGCCTTGACAGGATTGGTTCTAGGATTTTATGCGGTAGCAGTAAAGGACTATTTTCATATTTCAATGCCGGACCGGCCCCGCCACCCAATGGCTGACGATGGTCTCCGCCTGGGCCGGCGGGATCTCCGGGTGGTGGTAGCGATAGACCGTCACCGCCGCCTCCAGCGCATAGCGCTCCGGCTGGCCGCAGCGGCACAGGCCGGAATAGCAGCGCTGCACGGCATCGCGGCAGGCGATGGCGTCGGCGATCGGTTGATCGGCCTCAAGGAAACGGGGATCGGTCATGGACGTTCCTCCTCATCCCGGGCGTCGTCACCGGCGTCGTCCAGCGGCACGCCATAGATTTCCAGCCGATGGCCGACGATCTTGTAGCCGAGTTCGTGGGCGATCCGCTCCTTCATCGCCTCCAGCTCCGGACTGGCGAATTCGATGATCCGGCCGGTGCGGGTGTCGATCAGGTGGTGGTGGTGGTCGGCCGTCGCCTCTTCATACCGCGCCCGTCCGTCGCCCAGGTCGACGCGCTCGATCACCTGCGCGTCCTCCAGCAGCCGCATGGTGCGGTAGACGGTGGCGATGGAGATGCGCGGGTCGATCTGCACCGCGCGGCGATGCACCTCCTCGACGTCGGGATGGTCGTCCGCCTCCGACAACACTTGCGAGATGACCCGGCGCTGCCCGGTCATCTTCAGCCCCTTCTCCATGCACAATGCTTCCAGACGCGACGTCATAACCCCAACCCTGGTCTTTGCTTGCCGAGACCCCATCATACTGAAAACCGTTCGCAATCCCAGAGCGGTTTCGCAACGATACAGAGTCGCGAATCCGCCGGCGGCATCCCGCGCGCCGGCCAAGACGGAGGAACCACCGGAATGTCGTGCACCCCGCCCCGCCATATGGGCCTTGCCCCGGCCCTGCTGCTCGCCGGCCTGTCGCTGGCGACCGGCCCCGCTCTCGCCCAGCAGTCCGCCGCGGCGCCCGCTCCGGCCGCCCAGGCCGCCATCGCCGATGCCCAGGGCAAGCCGCTGGGCACCGTCACCTTCACCAAGTTCCCGCACGGCATCCTGGTGCATGGCCAGCTGGAAGGACTGCCGCCGGGCTGGCACGGCATCCACATCCATGAAAACGGCGCCTGCACCCCCGATTTCAAGGCGGCCGGCGGTCATTTCGCCGCCCAGGGCTCCAAGCACGGGCTGGAGGCCGAGCACATGCATTACGGCGAGCTTCCCAACATCTGGGCCAACGAGGCCGGCAAGGCCGGGTTCGAGGCGATCACCCACATGGTGACCCTGACCGACGGCGCCGACGGCCTGTTCAAGCAGGGCGGCACCTCGATCATCATCCACGCCCAGCCCGACGATTATCTCAGCCAGCCGGCCGGCAATTCGGGCGACCGCCTCGCCTGCGGCATCATCAAGAAGCCGTAAGCGCGGACCGACAGCACCGGGGCGCGACCATATGCCGCAGCGTTGTGGCGTCAATTCGCGCCCCTTCCTCTCCCGCCACGTCTCCGCTCGACCCCGCGCAACACTCCGCGCACCCCTGCCGCGCAACGAGTTTGCTTGCCAAATCAAGCCACCGGCCCTATCTGTCCGGGGTCGGACGGCGCCCGGCGCCGCGCAAACCCGCGCAGGCACCTGATCGCCCGCCGCCCGACGGCTCCGCGCCAACCCGCCGCGGAGCGCGCAAGCCCGGCCGCTCCCTCCTGGCGCGGCCCCCATTTTGGTGACCAGGACCATCGCTTCCATGACCGAATTTTCCGGCCTCGGCCTGATCGAGCCTCTTCTGCGCGCCGTCGCGGAGGAGGGATACTCCACGGCCACGCCGATCCAGGCCGGCGCCATCCCGCTTCTGCTGGCCGGCCGCGACGTGCTGGGCCTCGCCCAGACCGGCACCGGCAAGACCGCCGCCTTCACGCTGCCGATGCTGCAGCGGTTGTTCCAGAACAAGAAGCGGGTGGCCGCCAAGTCGCCGCGCGCCCTGATCCTGACCCCGACGCGTGAACTGGCGCTGCAGATCGGCGACAGCTTCACCACCTACGGCCGCCATCTGCCGATCCGCCGCACCGTCATCCATGGCGGCGTCGGCCAGAGCCCGCAGGTCGCCGCCATCGCCCGCGGGACGGAGGTGCTGATCGCCACCCCCGGCCGCCTGCTCGACCTGATGGCGCAGAACCACGTCAATCTCGGCGGCATCGAGCTGTTCGTGCTGGACGAGGCCGACCGCATGCTCGACATGGGCTTCATCCGCGACGTGCGGAAGGTGGTGGCGGTGCTGCCGAAGGAACGGCAGACCCTGCTGTTCTCCGCCACCATGCCCGACGCGGTGGTGGAGCTCGCGAACAGCATCCTGACCGATGCCGAGCGCATCGAGGTCACGCCACAGTCGACGACGGTGGAGCGCATCAACCAGCGCGTCCTGTTCGTCGAGCGCAGCGACAAGCGCCGCCTGCTGGCCGACCTGCTGGAAGACAGCGCGATGGCCCGCACCATCGTCTTCGCCCGCACCAAGCACGGCGCCGACCGCATTGCCGACCATCTGAAGAAGGCCGGCATTGCCGCCGACGCCATCCACGGCGACAAGTCGCAGTCGGCCCGCGTCCGCGCGCTGGAGAGCTTCCGCGCCGGCGAACTGCGGGCGCTGGTGGCCACCGACATCGCCGCACGCGGCATCGACATCGACGGCATCAGCCACGTCATCAACTTCGACCTGCCGAACGAGCCGGAAAGCTACGTCCACCGCATCGGCCGGACCGCGCGCGCCGGCACCGACGGCAGCGCGGTGTCCTTCTGCGACCATGAAGAGGTCGGCTATCTGAAGGACATCGAGAAGACGATCCGCCAGCCGATCCCGTCCGACACCACCCACCCCTACCATGCGGTCGACGTGGCGCAGATCCACGCCTCGTCCAAGCCGCCGCCCCGCCCCAAGGCGCCGGGCAGCAACCGCAACCAGAACAACCGCAACCAGCAGCAGGCCCGCCCCGCCAATGCGGCGTCGAAGGCCACCCCGAAGGCGGTGCAGCAGCCGGCCAAGGCTCCGCAGGCTGCCAAGACCCAGCCGAAGGCCGGCAAGCCGGCCGGCGCACCGCGTCCCGACGCTGCCCGCAACGACCAGAACCGCCACGACCGCCGCCCGGCTCCGCACGCGGTGTCGCACGGCAACAGCCAGGGCAGCGGCAAGCAGGCGCCGCGCGCCGCCGGCACCCCCGGCGGCAACACCCCGCTGCGCCGCAAGCCCAGCGCCGCCTGATCCAAACAGCGCCCACGAAAAAGGCCCCGTCTCATTGAGACGGGGCCTTTTTTTAGTCCGATCGCTCGGCCGTCAGCCCTGGGCTTCGGCGGCGTGCGCCGCCTGCACAGCCGGACGGGCGGCGACGCGCTCGGCGAAGGCCACCAGGTTCGGGAAGGACGACAGGTCGAAGCCGATGCGCGGCAGCCAGCTCAGCACCGTGTAGGCATAGGCGTCGGCAACGCTGAAGGTGTCGCCGGTCAGATAGGTCTTGCCCTCCAGCTGCTGGTTCAGCACCGCCAGCTTGCCCTTCAGCACTTTGGTCGCGAACTCGCGGTGAGTGTCGGACACCACGTCGTTCAGCATCGGGAACAGCGGGACAACCCCCTTGTGCAGTTCCGACCCGATGAAGTTCAGCAGTTCCTGCACGCGGTAGCGCTCCATCGTGCCGGCCGCCGGGACAAGACCGCTGCCCGGCACCTTGTCGGCGATGTACTGCACGATCACCGCACCCTCGGTCAGGATGCCGCCCTCGTCGAGCGCCAGCGTCGGCACCTGCCCTTTCGGGTTCACCGCGCGAAAATCGCTGCCGTCGGGCAGCGTCTTGGCCGCCAGATCGACCTTGACCAGATCGAAGGGCAGCCCGGCCTCGCGCAGGACGATGTGCGGCGACAGCGAGCAGGCGCCGGGCTTGTAATAGAGCTTCATGTCTCCGTAACCCTCTTTGGGTGGTTTACGCCGTCATGGCTACCCCAAAGAGGCCGGCGCCGCCAGCGTCGCGGAGGGGGTCAGACCGCCTGCGCCGCCAGCTTCCTGGCTTGCCGGTCGATGAACCACCAGGCGCCGCTCGATGCCACTTGGCACAGCCGTGTGTGCGGCTTCAGCCCGCAGGCCTTGAACACCATGGCGATGGCGCGGTCGACATGCTTGCGGCGATAGCGGCCGAAGGCGCGGCGCTTGTAGGCGGCGTTGTAGAGCTTGTGCTCGTACGCCGCGTCGGCCGGGGCGTTGGCGGCGTAGTAGGCGTAGGCCAGCTCGTCATCCTCCGACTCGCCGATGCGCGACAGCGCCACCTTCAGCCGCTGCACCTTGTTCAGCCCTTCGCGGTCGAGATACTTCTTGGCGTAGGTGTAGAAGATCTTGTAGTGGCGCAGTTCGTCGGCGGCGATGTTGCGGCAGATCTCCTTCAGCACCGGCTCGTCGGTCGAATCGCCGATGGCGGCGTAGTAGGAGCTGGTGCCGGTCTCCACCATGCAGCGGGCGATCATCTCGCCGGTGCGCGAGCCGCGGACCGAGGCGTCGAGGTCGATCGGCACGCGGTAACCGGCGCGGAAACGCTCGACCGCCGCGCGGAAGTCGAAGGTCGGATCGACCAGTTCGGCCCAGCGGCCCAGCGCCTCGCCATGCTGGACCTCCTCGATCGCCCAGCCGCGGGCGGCCTCTTGGAACTCCGGATCGTCCTTGAAGACGTTGCACAGATAGGCTGTGTAGTCGTCGGCGTTGAATTCCACCAGGGCCGCCGCCTTGATCAGCGGGACCAGATCGGAATCGATCTTGCCGGCGTCGAAACGGTCCCAGGGAAGCTCGTCGATCCGCCAATGCGCACGCGCCATGTCCGCTCTACCGCCTCGTTCGGGGCCGCGCTGCCGTTGCGGCCGGTTCATATCGGGAAAGGGTTCGCCGCTTCCGTGTCCCCGCCTTTATGCCGTCGGGTACGGCGGGGTTCACGGTTCAGGCCTTCGAATGTAATCGCTCTTTTTCGCGATGCAACCAAGTCGCAACGCGAACGGGCGGCCTGGATGCCCAAGCCGCCCGTTCGACCGAAGAGATATATGCCGTTGGCTCCAGGATCCCGCACGGACGGGACGCGGGCCGACGGCCTCCGCTCAGTGAGCGGAGGACTGGGTCAGCGCGTCCAGCTTGGCGCGCGCGACGGCCAGCTTGGACTCGGCGGCGGCGCGCTCGGCGTCCGACTTGCTGTCGTCCACGTCCTCTGACAGATCCTTGATCTGCTTCTCGACCGTGGCGCGGTCCAGGTCGGTCAGCGCCACTGCTTCCTCGGCCAGCACGGTGCAGCGGGCCTCGGTGACCTCGGCGAAGCCGCCGGCGACGAAGACGCGGTCGACCACGCGGTCGCCCTCATAGACGTCGATGACACCCGGACGCACGGTCGAGATCATCGGCGAATGACCGGCGAGCACGCCGAAATCACCTTCCGAACCCGGCACCACGACCATGTCCACGGGCTGCGACTTCAGCAGCTTTTCCGGCGAGACCAGCTCGAATTCGACTTTATCGGCCATGGGTTTCCTGGTGCCTCTTCATAGGAACCCCCTCCCCCGCTGACGGGGGGAGGGGGTGTGCTGATGTCGATTTCCGCCCGGCTTTCTCAGGCCCCGTCACAGGGCCGTCGGAGCAGGGTCGGAATGCCGCGATCCCGGATCAGGATCAGGCGGCGGCCAGCTTCTTGGCCTTGGCGATCGCCTCGTCGATGGTGCCGACCATGTAGAAGGCGGCCTCCGGCAGGTGATCGTAGTCGCCGTTCACGATGCCCTTGAAGCCCTTGATGGTGTCTTCCAGGCTGACCAGCACGCCCGGCGTGCCGGTGAACACCTCGGCGACGTGGAACGGCTGCGACAGGAAGCGCTGGATCTTGCGGGCGCGGGCGACGACCAGCTTGTCCTCTTCCGACAGCTCGTCCATGCCCAGGATGGCGATGATGTCCTGCAGCGACTTGTAGGTCTGCAGAACCTTCTGGACCGAACGGGCGACCTGGTAGTGCTCTTCACCGACGACGCGCGGGTCGAGGATGCGGCTGGTCGAGTCGAGCGGGTCCACGGCCGGGAAGATGGCCATTTCGGCGATCGAGCGCGACAGCACCGTGGTGGCGTCCAGGTGGGCGAAGGAGGCGGCCGGGGCCGGGTCGGTCAGATCGTCGGCGGGCACGTAAATGGCCTGCACCGAGGTGATCGAGCCCTTCTTCGTCGAGGTGATGCGCTCCTGCAGGGCGCCCATGTCGGTGCCCAGCGTCGGCTGGTAACCCACCGCCGACGGGATGCGGCCCAGCAGAGCCGACACTTCCGAACCGGCCTGGGTGAAGCGGAAGATGTTGTCCACGAAGAACAGCACGTCCTGGCCTTCCTCGTCGCGGAAGTATTCCGCGAGGGTCAGGCCGCTCAGCGCGACGCGGGCGCGGGCGCCCGGCGGCTCGTTCATCTGGCCGTACACCAGGGCCACCTTGGAGCCCGGGCCGTCGAGCTTGATGACGCCCGACTCGATCATCTCGTGGTAGAGGTCGTTGCCCTCACGGGTACGCTCGCCGACGCCGGCGAACACCGACACGCCGCCGTGCGCCTTGGCGACGTTGTTGATCAGCTCCATGATCGTCACGGTCTTGCCGACGCCGGCGCCGCCGAACAGGCCGATCTTGCCGCCCTTGGCGTAGGGGGCCAGCAGGTCGATGACCTTGATGC
>NZ_CAMLJP010000047.1 GCF_946480385.1 uncultured Azospirillum sp. | reverse complement strand
TCGGCGACTTCCGCATGGAACGCCCGAACGCACTGGCCCTGCCCGGCTGGAAGGATCTGTTCGCCAAGTCCGCCGAACGCGCCGACGAGGTTGCCCCCGGCCTGCGCGCGACGCTGGAGACCGAACTGGCGGCGCTGGAAGCCAACTGGCCGGTCGGCTTGCCGGCCGGCGTCATCCACGCCGACCTGTTCCCGGACAACGTCTTCTTCCGCGGCGACAGCCTGTCCGGCCTGATCGACTTCTATTTCGCCTGCAACGACTTCTTCGTCTATGACGTGGCGATCTGCATCAACGCCTGGTGCTTCGAGATCGACGGGTCGTTCAACGCCACCAAGGCGCGGCTGCTGCTGTCCAACTACCGCAAGGTCCGTCCGCTGTCCCGCGAAGAGCTGGAAGCCCTGCCCTGGCTCTGCCGCGGCAGCGCCGTGCGCTTCCTGCTGACCCGCCTCTACGACTGGCTGAACCACCCGCCGGGCGCCTTCGTGCGGCCGAAGGACCCGCTGGAATATCTGCGCAAGCTGCGCTTCCACCAGTCGGTCCGCGGCCTGGGCGACTATTTCCTCGACGACTCCGACGCAGGCGGGCGATGACCGACACCAGCACCCCGACCGATGCCGGCCGCAAGACCGTCGACATTTTCACCGACGGCGCCTGCAGCGGCAATCCCGGCCCCGGCGGCTGGGGCGCCATCCTGCGCTATGGTGAGGTGGAGAAAGAACTGTATGGCGGTGAGCCGGCGACCACCAACAACCGCATGGAACTGATGGCCGCCATCATGGCGCTGGAGGCGTTGAAGAAGCCGGTGACCGTCCGCCTCTTCACCGACAGCGAATATGTGAAGAACGGCATCACCAAATGGATCCATGGCTGGAAGGCCAAGGGCTGGCTGACCGCCGACAAGAAGCCGGTGAAGAACGTCGACCTCTGGCAGCGCCTGGAAGAGGCGAAGCGGCAGCACGAGATCGAATTCCACTGGGTCCGCGGCCACGCCGGCCACCCGGAGAATGAACGCGCCGACGAACTGGCGCGGCGCGGTGTGGCTGACGTGCGGGCGCAGGGATAGACCACACCCTCTCCCGCCTCTCGCACAAACTTCGTTTGTGCTGACGGCGTCAGGCGGATCGAAGATCCGCTGAGAGCCCCGGGAGAGGGAGGGGACCCGCCAAAGGCGGGGAGGGTGAGGGGTGACCCAAGAATCCCGAACCGCATGGTTCCTTGCACCACCCCTCACCCTTCCCATGCTCCGCATGGGCCCCTTCCCTCTCCCGGGACAGGAGAGGGAAACGTCCTCCTAACTCAAACCTTCTCCAGCACCGCCTCGGCCGACGACACCTCGAACTTGCCGGGGGCCTCGACGGCAACGTGGGTGACCTTGCCGTCCTCCGCCACCAGGGCAAAGCGCTGGCCGCGGGTGCCCAGGCCGTGGGCGGAACCGTCCATGGTCAGGCCCAGGGCCGTGGTGAAGGTGGCGTTGCCGTCCGGCAGCATCTTCACCTTATCGCCGACGCCGCCCTTGTCACCCCAGGCGCGCATCACGAAGGGATCGTTGACGGCGAGGCAAATGATGCTGTCGACGCCCTTGGCCTTCAGCGCGTCGGCCTGCTGGACGAAGCCCGGCAGATGCTTGGCGGAGCAGGTCGGGGTGAAGGCGCCGGGGACGGAGAACAGGACGACCTTCTTGCCCTTGAACAGCTCGTCCGTCGTCACTTCCTGCATGCCGTTGTCGGTCAGCCACTTCAGCGTGACGGACGGAATGGTATCGCCAACCTGGATGCTCCCAGCTTGATTACTCATGGTCTCTAACCCTTCCGATTTTCTGGGTTTGACCCGTTATCCGGGCTCGGCCGGACCCTCGTTGTGGAGCCCGGCCCTGCATCCCTTCTATCCCCCGTGGCCGATGGCCGCAAGGCGCGGTTGACTCAACTCAACGGCCAGGCTCACGCCTTTTTCACGAACTCCGACTTCAGGTTCATGGCGCCGATGCCATCGATCTTGCAGGCGATGTTGTGCCCGTCTGCCCCGTCGGTCAGACGGATGTTCTTCACCTTGGTCCCGCCCTTGACCACCAGGGACGATCCCTTGACCTTCAAGTCCTTGATGACCGTGACGCTGTCGCCGTCGTTCAGCACGTTGCCGTTGGCGTCGCGCACGCCCTGACCCGCATCGGCATCCGTCGCGGCGGCCGCCGTGTCGGGGTTCCACTCATGGCCGCAGTCGGGGCAGTTCCACAGGCTGCCGTCGTTATAGGCATTCTCGGAGTTGCACTGCGGGCAGTTGATCTGATCGTCCATCATCGTCCTCATGGCACGGGATAAGCTCCCGGAGCCGCCCTGTTACCGCAGAATAGCCGCAACGGCCATAGGCCTTTTCCGGATTACGGTCACGACGACTTGCCCGCCGTCGTCCCCGCCGCCTTGCTCAACGCCTCCAGCACCGCACTGTCGCTCAGCAACTCCGGCAGGGCGATGCCGTCCGGCGCGCCGGGACCGTAGACGATGTTGAAGGGGATGCCGTAGCGGCCATGGTCGGACAGGAACTTCGCGATCGTCGCGTCCGGCCGGGTCCAGTCGGCGCGCATCGCCACCACAGCCTTGTCCTCCAGCTGCTCGGCGACCTCGCCACGGTTCAGCACCAGCTTCTTGTTGGCCTGACAGGTGATGCACCATTCGGCGGTCACGTCGACGAAGACGGTGCGGCCGGCGGCGACATGATCGCGGATCGTCGATTCGGCGAAGGGCACCCAGCGCGTCTTGCTGTCGCTGACCACCGGCGCCGCGCCGGCCGACGGGCCGACCGCCGCCGGCATGGCGAAGGCGGCCACCGCCAGCACCCCGGCCAGTGCCGGGCCGGCGGTCCGCGCCACGCCGCGGGCACTCCGCCCGATCCACAGCGCCAACACCAGCGCCGCCATCAGCAGCCCGACCGTCGCCGCGGCCACCTCGCCGATCTGCGCGGTCAGCACCGACAGCAGCCAAACCGCCGTCAGAATCAGCGCGAAGCCCAGAACAATCTTCAGCTTGGCCATCCAGCGCCCGGGCTTCGGCAACCAGCCGGCCACCCGCGGCCAAACCGCCACCGCCAGATAGGGCAGCGCCAGCCCGACGCCCAGCGTCGCGAAGATCGCATAGATCTCCACCGGCCCCTTGGACAGCGCGAACCCTACCGCCGTACCGAGGAATGGCGCCGAACAGGGGGTCGCCAGCAGGGTGGCGAACATGCCGGTGGCGAATGGCCCGGCCAGCCCGTCGCCACCCAGCCGGTCGGCCAGCACGCGCGGCAGCGGCACCTCGAACAGCCCCCACAAATTGGCCGAGAACAGCGTGACCAGCACGACCATGAAGACCAGGAATAGCGGCTGCTGGAACTGGATGCCCCAGCCGACCGCCCCGCCCGCCGCCTTGATGCCGACCAGAACCGAGGCCATCAGCAGGAAGGAGGTCAGGATGCCGGCCGCGCTTGCCAGGAATCCGGCGCGCACCGCGGCAGGCGCCCGCCCGCCATGCTTGACCACCGACATCAGCTTCAGCGACAGCACCGGCAGCACGCAGGGCATCAGGTTCAGGATCAGCCCGCCAAGCAACGCCACCCCCAGCATCGCCGTCAGACCGACGCTGCCGGCCGTCAGCGCGGCGGAACCGGCAGACGACATTGCCGAGGCCGTCACCGGCGCCTCGACCGCCTTGTCACCATCCACCATGGTCAGCGTCATGGCGCGCCCTGCCAGATCCAGCCCCGGCTGCGGATCGGTCACCGTCAGGGTCAGGCGGACATGGCGGTCATTGTCGGAAAAGACCGTCTTGGGGGCGGAGAAGGTCAGGGCGGGATCGGTCTCGACGAACAGGTCGGGGGTGACGAAGCCGTCGGCAGCGGTCGCCTCGACCTCCAGAGACGCCCCCTTGCCGCGCACGGAATCGATGCGCAGCAGCCCGTTCGGCCCCTTCGGCACCAGCGCCTGCGAGCGCGCCACGTCGTTGGCGACCTCGCTCGGTTCAGCCGGCCCGGCTGGCAGCGCCAGCGCCAGGTCAAGGGTCTGCGGCACGCAGATCTCCGAACAGACCAGCAGTTCGGCGGTCACCGCCAGATCGACGGGCTTGCCGGGGGTGGTCGGCACACCCTGGATCGGGAACAGGACGGCGGTGTCGTATCCCGCCGTCTCAAATCCCAGGACGGAGAAACGATGCGGCGCCGGATAGGAGAGCGTCGCCTCACCCAGGTTGCCGGAGCGGCTCCAGTCCAGGCGCGGCGCGAATCCGGCGTCGCCGGGGGAGCGCCAGTAGGTCTTCCATCCCGGCTCCAGCCGCAATTCCAGCCCCAGCGGCAGCGCCGTCAGGTTGCCGGTGCCGCGCACCGCGGATACCAGCCGCGCCTCCACCGGCCCGGCTTTGGTCCAGGCGCCGATCCCGTCCTGCGCGAATGCGGGTACGCCGCCGCCGGCCAGCACGGCCAGAAGCAGCAGGAGGGTGAGGGCATGTCTTTTCATCGCGCGCACTGTTCTCTTCCCTGGAAGGGGCGCATCGGCGTCCCCGGCACCCTATATGATAGCCCATATAATGGTGACAAAGCTCGGCCGGTGCTGTCACACTCCGGTGAAAGCGTCGCCAGAGCGCCAACCACAACCGACCGTAGGGACGGGGGCGGTCTTCCGCACCGAACCGACGACAAGGATAATCGCCCATGCCGCGCCTGACCAAGTCTCCGGACTCCAAGACCACGGAATCGCTGACCGGCCAGCTGCTGATCGCCATGCCCGGAATGGAGGACCCGCGTTTCCAGCGTACGGTCATCTATGTCTGCGCCCACAATGAAGATGGCGCAATGGGTCTGGTGGTGAACCGGCTGTTCGGGTCGATCACGTTCGAGGATCTGCTGGAACAGCTCGACATGGACATCCCACAGCCGACCCACAATCTGCCGGTGCATTACGGCGGTCCGGTCGAGTCGGGCCGCGGCTTTGTCCTGCACTCCACCGATTATGTCCGCGACGGCACGCTGGTGGTGAACGACGACGTGGCGCTGACTGCCACCATCGACATCCTGCGTGCCATCTCCGAAGACCGCGGTCCGCGCCGCAACCTGCTGCTGCTGGGCTATGCCGGCTGGGGTCCGGGGCAACTGGACGCCGAATTCCAGGCCAACGGCTGGCTGAACGTGCCCTGCGACGAAAAGCTGCTGTTCGATACCGAGCTGGACGCCAAGTGGGAACGCGCCATCGGCAAGCTGGGCGTCAGCGTCTCCATGCTGTCGGGCGAGGCCGGGCACGCCTGAGCGCGCCCTATCCCGCCTGACACGCTACTCCGCCCACCGCGCAGCCGCCGCGTCGTCGCTCTCCTTGGCCTCGACCCAGCGTTCGCCTTCCGGCGTCGCTTCCAGCTTCCAGAACGGCGCCTTGGTCTTCAGCCAGTCCATCAGGAAACGGCAGGACTCGAAGGCGGCGTCGCGGTGGGCCGACGCGGTGGCGACCATCACGATGCGGTCCCCCGGCTCCATCCGACCATAGCGGTGGATCACCAGCACGTCGTCCAGCGGCCAGCGCCGACGCGCTTCCTCCTCGATGGCTTCCAGCTGCTTCTCGGTCATGCCGGGATAGTGTTCCAGCGTCATGGCGCTGACCGCAGCACCACCGGCGATGTCGCGCACCAGCCCGACGAACATCGCCACCCCACCGACGCTGGTTCGGCCGGCGGTGAAGGCGGCATATTCGGCGCCGACGTCGAAATCCTCGGCCTGGACGCGGATCGCCATGCCGTCAGCCCCCCGTCACCGGCGGGAACAGCGCAATCTCATCTGTCGCGGAGATCGGGTGGTCGTAGGGCACATGCTCCTGGTTCACCGCCACCTTGACCACCTTGCTGTTGGCCAGCGCCTCTGCATGGCGGGGGCTGCGGGTCTTCAGCCACTCGACCAGAGCACCGGCCGTGGTCACCTCCGCCGGCAGGTCCACCGTCTCGGTCGGCACGCCGATCTTGCTGCGCAGCCAGGCGAAATAGAGAATCTTCATCACGCGACCTCTACAGGAATTCTTTGAAGGGCAGGAAATCGACGGTCATGCCGGGCTCGACCCCGGCCAGATCCTCCGGCAACTCGATCAGGCCCTCGGACTCCACCAGCGACGACAGCACGCCGGCCCCGTCGCGCGGGTATTTGGCCGCCACCAGCGCGCCGTCCTCGCCACGGGTCAGCGACCCGCGCAGGAACTCGCGCCGTCCAGGCTTCTTCTTGTGGGCGAAGGCCGCGCGCACCGGGATCGCCCGTGGCGTCTCGTCCCTCGCCCCCATCAGCCGCAGCAGGATCGGCCGGGCGATGCGCAGGAAGGTCACCACCACCGCGACCGGATTGCCCGGCAGCCCGACGAACACCGCGTCGCGTACACGGCCCAGCGCCACCGGCCGGCCCGGCTTGATCGCCAGCCGCCAGAAATCCAGCCGCCCATTGGCCTCGACCGCCGGCTTGACATGGTCCTCCTCCCCAGTGGACATGCCGCCGGAGGTGATCAGCGCGTCATGGCTCGCCGCGGCACCGGCCAGCGCATCGCGGATGGCCTCGAACCGGTCGGGCAGGATGCCGAGGTCGGTGACGGCGCAGCCCAGCCGGGTCAGAAGCGCGATCAGGGCGAAGCGGTTGGCGTCGTAGACGGCGCCGGGTTCCAGCACCTGCCCCGGCTGCCGCAACTCGTCGCCGGTGGAGAACACCGCAACGCGCAAACGGCAGCGCACCGCCAACCTCGCATGCCCGAGCGAAGCCGCAAGCGCGATGTCCTCCGGCCGCAGGCGGCGCCCGGCGGAGAGCACCACAGATCCCTCGCGCACATCCTCCCCCGCCAGCCGCCGGTTGACGCCGCGGCGGATGCCCGCCGGCAGGGTGACGGTGGCGCCGTCGCTGCGGCAATCCTCCTGCATGAACACGGTGTCCATGCCCGTGGGCATCGGCGCGCCGGTGAAGATGCGCACCGCCTCCCCGCGCACCGCCGGCCGGCCCAGCCACTGCCCGGCGGCGACCCGCGCCGTCACCGGCAGCAGGGTCGGACCATCGGCGGCGAGATCGTCGAAGAACACGGCGTAGCCGTCCACCGCGGCATTGTCGTGCGGCGGCACGTTGAAGGGCGCCACCACGTCGGCGGCCAGCACCCGGCCAAGCGCATCCGCCAGCGGCACGCTCTCCGTCGCCGTCACCGGCCCGACCCGTCCGGCCAGCAGCGCCAGCGCCGGCTCCACCGCCATCATCGGCCCGCCGAAGGCGAAGCAATCATTGTCGAGTTGCACCATGGCCGCCACTCTAGTCCGTCGCGGCGTCAGGTGCGAAGAGGGAAAAGGCGTCCTTTCCGGGACGTGGCATTCAGCCGCCGAACAGGCCGGGGATCTCCTCCACCCGCGTCAGTAGCCGGTCCGGCCGCCGCGCCGCCAACGCATCCTCGCGGGCATAGCCCCACACGACCGCGGCGCAGCCCATCCCCACCTTCCGTGCCGCGTCGATGTCGCGCACCTCGTCACCGATGCCGACGGCAAGCGCCGCCGGAACGCCGGTCAAGCGCAGCATCTTGCGGAACTTCGCCGCCTTGCCGAACAGCGAGGCGCCGCAGCCGTAATGCGCCACCCGCCCGGCCGCCTCCTTCCCCAGGATGCTGCGGATGTTCTCCACCGAGTTCGAACTGACGATGGCGACGGTCACGCCCCGGTCATTTAACGCCCGCAGCATCTCCGGCACGCCATCGAACAGCCGGATGCCGTCGATGTCGCGCGCCATCAGCTGCCGCATGTGGTTGGCGATGAAGGGCAGCTTCCAGTTCGGCACCCGCAGGTGCCGCATGATCTGCCGCGCGTCATAACCGCGCAACCGCTCCACCTCGTCCGCCTGCACCCGGTTGAAGCCATAGCGGTCGGCGACGCCGTTCAGAACGCCGATGAACCAGGGGAAAGAGTCGGCCAGCGTGCCGTCGAAATCGAAGACGGCGAGCCGATAGCCGCGGCGATCGAGCGCCCGCGGCATGCGGAAAGGAGCGGAATCCATGTCGTCTCTTGGTATCTCGAAACAGCGAAGGCCGAGCCTCACCTCAACCCGCAGCGCTCCACCACGAACGCCGCGACCGCCTCTGCATCGTTCAGGTCCAGCACCGGCACCGGGCAGCCCGGCACCGCGCCGTCGCTGGCGACCGCGACGATGGTGGGGTCGTCGGGCGCAATCAGCGCCTTGTCGACTTCGGCCCGCCAGACCTCGATCTTCTCGTGCCGGTCGCGCTTGAAGCCCTCGACCAACAGCAGATCGACCGGCGCCACCTTGGTCACCAGCTGATCCAGCGTCAGCTCCGGCTCGCCGTCGCGCAGCTCATGCATCAGGGCCCAGCGGCGCGGCGAGCTGACCAGCACCTCCGTCGCGCCGGCCAAGCGGTGGTTGTGGCTGTCCTTGCCGGGATGGTCGATGTCGAAGCCCTTGTGGGCATGCTTGACCGTCGAGACGCGCAAGCCCCGCGCCGTCAGCGCCGGAATCAGCCGCACCATCAGCGAGGTCTTGCCGCTGCCGCTCCAGCCGGTCAGGCCGAAAATCTTCATGTCGGAAACTCTCAACCGGCGCTGCGGGCCGAACGGGCGGTGCCGGGCTTCGCCGGCTGTTCCGCCATCATGTGGGTCAGCCCGGCGCGCATGTAATCCCACCCGGTGTAGAAGGTCAGCGCCGCGGCGATCCACAGCCCGACCGTGCCGATGAAGGTCACCGGCAGTTCGGCCGGACCATAGTCGCCGACGATCAGGAAGCCCAGCGCGATCATCTGGATCGTCGTCTTCCATTTGGCCAGCCAGGTCACCGGCACACCGACATGCAGGCCGGCCAGATACTCGCGCAGCCCCGACACCAGCACCTCGCGCAGCAGGATCACCACCGCCGGCAGGATCGACAGGCCGGTCAGCCGGTGGAACCCCGCCAGCATGATCAGCGTCGCCGCCACCAGCAGCTTGTCGGCGATGGGGTCCAGGAACTTGCCGATCACGCTTTCCTGCGCCCAGGCGCGCGCCAGATAGCCGTCGAACCAGTCGGTGATGCAGGCGGCGGCATAGAGCGAGCACGCGGTATAGGCCGCCCAGGCCTCCGGCACATAGAACAGCCCGACCACCACCGGGATCACCGCGATGCGCGACAGGGTCAGCAGGTTGGGCAGGCTGGTCAGCATGACGGAAAACTCGAACCGCTGGAGGATGTCGCCGCACGGCGCCCGTGAGAGAGCCGGCTGGTTTGTTGTGCCCGCATTCTAACCATCGGGATGGAAGTGATCGTATATCTTTTTCGCAACGGCGCGATTGATCCCTTCCACCTCCTCCAGATCGGCCAGCCCGGCGCGCGCCACCGCCGCTCCGCTGCCGAAGTGATGCAGCAGGGCCTTCTTGCGGGCAGGACCGATGCCGGCGATCTCGTCGATCGGCGATTTGCCGATTGCCTTGGTCCGCTTGGCGCGGTGGGTGCCGATGGCGAAGCGGTGGGCCTCGTCGCGCAGCCGCTGCAGGAAATACAGCACCGGATCGCGCGGCTCCATCTGGAAGGGCGCGCGGTTCTCCATGAAGAAATGCTCGCGCCCGGCGTCGCGGTCCGGCCCCTTGGCGATGCCGACCAGCGTCACGTCGTCGATGCCCAGCTCCGCGAACACCTCTAGCGCCACGTTCAGCTGTCCCAACCCGCCGTCGATCAGCACCAGATCGGGCCACGTCCCCAAGGTCCGTTCCGGGTCCTCCTTCACCGCCCGGCCGAATCGGCGGGTCAGCACCTCGCGCATCATGGCGAAGTCGTCGCCGGCCGCCCCCTGCTCGCGGATGTTGAACTTGCGGTAGGCGTTCTTGATGAAGCCCTCCGGCCCGGCGACGATCATCGCGCCGATGGCGTGCGCCCCCTGGATGTGGGAGTTGTCGTAGACCTCCACCCGTTCCGGCGGCCCATCCATGCCGAAAGCGGCGGCGACCCCTTCCAGCAGCCGCGCCTGACTGGAGCTTTCGGCCAGCCGCCGCCCATGTGCCTCGCGCGCGTTGGTCAGGGCATGCTCGACGATCCGCCGCTTCTCGCCGCGCTTCGGCTCCGCCAGTTCCACCCTGTGCCCGGCGCGCACGGCCAGCGCCTCGCTCAGCAGCTCCAGCTCCGGCAGGGCGTGGCTGACCAGCACCAGCGGCGGCGCGGCCTTGTTCTCATAGAACTGGGCGATGAAGGCGGCCAGCACCTCCTCCGTCTCCGCCGCCTTGTCGTGGCTGGGAAAATAGGCGCGGTTGCCATAGTTGCGTCCGCCACGGAAGAAGAAGACCTGGATACAGGTCACCCCGCCCTCGGCATAGGCGGCGATGACGTCGGCATCCTCCACCACCCCCTCGACATTGATGTCCTGGTGAGCCTGGATCGCCGTCAGCGCGTGGATACGGTCGCGGTAGCGCGCCGCCGTCTCGAAATCCATCGCGTCGGAGGCGGCCATCATCCGGTCGGCGAACTCCGTCTGGATGTCGCGGCTCTTGCCCGACAGGAAGGCGCGCGCCTGGTTCACCTGCGCCTGATACTCCGCCGGACTGACCCGGCCGACGCAGGGCGCGGTGCAGCGCTTGATCTGGTATTGCAGGCAGGGCCGGGTGCGGGCGGCGAACACCGTGTCGGCGCAGTTGCGCAGCAGGAAGGCGCGCTGCAGCGCCGTGATCGTCCGGTTGACCGCCCCGGCCGAGGCGAAGGGTCCGAAGTAATCGGCGTCGCGCCCCCGCGCGCCACGGTGCTTGGTCAACTGCGGATAGTCGTGGTCCTTGGTGATCATGATGTGCGGAAAGGTCTTGTCGTCCCGCAACAGCACGTTGTACCGCGGCATCAGCTTCTTGATCAGGTTCGATTCGAGAAGCAGCGCCTCCACCTCGGTGTGGGTGTTGACGAACTCCATCGTCTCGGTCTCCGCGACCATGCGCTGGAGCCTGACCGGCAGCTTTCCCACCTGGGTGTAGTTGGTCACCCGTCGCTTCAGGTTGCGCGCCTTGCCGACATACAGAACCGCCCCGTCGCCCGCCAGCATGCGGTAGACGCCCGGCGTCTGCGGCAGGGTCTTCAGATGCTCGCGAATGATATCGACGCCGCGGTTGATGTCGGCCGGCCGCCGTTTCGGACGCGCAGCAGTGCCCTCACCGCCCGAGGCGTCGGTGTCGGAGGAGGAAACCAGGGGCTCTGAGGAATGCGTTTCGGACATGACCAGAATGTCGTCGAGCGGCCGTCGCGGGTCAACCGTTGGGCACATGAAGGACGCATGTGGAGCGACTCACCCCTCCAGAAGAATATCCACGAAACCTGTGGATAAGTTTGTCGATAACGACGGGGGTAGCCCATCCGGAGCTAGGCGCCACAAGGGGTCGCATGCTTCCGCCTATTTTTTAGGCATTTTCGTTAAGCCATTGATTTCCTTAGGTCAGGTTCGAGTCAAGGGCGGGAATTGACGCGCGGCCACAAAATTGTCGCGGGGGTACAGGCGCCTCTTGCGCGGGGTGGGACACCTGTGTAAAACGCGCGGTCATTTTCGCCGCACCGCACCCGCCCCGCCGGCCGCAAGGCTCCGGACAGGCGCGCCCTTCCCTGTTCAAGGATTGTAATCCGCAGCTATTCGTTGGGCACGAAGCCATGCGTCGGCTGCGCCCATCCCAGATGCTCCCCACCGTCCAGCGCGATCATCTGGCCGGTCATCGCCGGAGCGGCGATCAGGAATCGGATGGCGGCGCAGACCTCCTCCGGCGTGGTGCCGCGATGCAGCGGGGTCGAATCCCACTGGGCGGCGAACTCCTCCTCCGTCTGACGGTCGTTGCGCAGGGTGGGGCCGGGTCCGATACCATTGACGCGGATGCGCGGGGCCAGCGCCAGCGCCATCGTGCGGGTCAGCGCCCACAGCCCCATCTTCGACAGGGTATAGGACACGAAATGCGGCGTCGGATTCCACACCCGCTGGTCGATGATGTTGACGATCAGCCCGCGCTCGCCCTCCGGCAACCGCGACGCGAAATCCTGCGACAGCACGAAGGGCGCCCTCAGGTTCGCCTCCATATGCGCGTCCCACGATTCGCGGGTGACGTCGGCCATCTCGTCGCGTTCGAAGCGGGAGGCGTTGTTGACCAGCAGGGTCAGCGGACCGAGTTGCTCCGTCACCGCCGGCACCAGCGTCTTCACCTCCGCCTCGCGGTCCAGATCGGCGGCGAAGGCAATGGCACGGCCGCCCGCCCGCTCGATCTCGGCGACGACGGCATCGGCCTCCCCGCGGGAGCTTCGGTAATGGACGGCGACGTCCCACCCCTGCCCCGCCAGATCGAGCGCGATGGCCCGCCCGATGCGCTTGCCGGCCCCGGTCACCAGGGCCGTTTTCCTCTTGATCTCGACCATGGCGCCATAGGTACCTTGCCACCGCCGCGGGTCAAGGGGTGAGACGGCCAAAGGCTGGACCGATGGCGAAGTTCCGGGCCAATGGCGAGTTGGCGGCGAAGTTGGTGGAAGGGGTAAGCCGGCGATGTTGCGCGAAGCCTTCGATTATCTGACCACGCCCTGCCCGCCGCTGGTCCGCCGTTTCGGCTATCTGTCGGAAATGGTGGCCCTGGGGGCCCGCCACCGCCGGCAGAGGCGGGCCTGGGCGCCCCATGTCGCCGCCTGTCACCGCTTCATCGAACAGGCGATGCAGCGGGTGGAACCGGGTGGGCGGGCACTGGTCGCCGGCTCGGGTCTGCTGATCGAAATCCCGCTGGAAACGCTGACCGCTCGTTTCGACGAGGTGGTCCTGGCCGACGTGCTGCACAGCCGCGCTGTCCGCCGCCGTGCAGCGGCCCTGCCCAATGTCCGCCTTGTCGAACTGGACGTCAGCGGCGCCCTTGTGCCGCTTGCCGCCGCGCTGGACAGCGGCGGTCCGCTGCCCACCGATTTCGAACCGCCGATTCCCGATGGCGGCCCCTTCCGCTTCGCCGTGTCCTGCAACCTGCTGTCCCAACTGCCGCTGCTGCCGCTGGAAGCGGTGGAACGCCGCGCCCCGGTGACCATGGAGGCGGAGCGGATGGCTTTCGCCCTGCGCATGGTCCACGGCCATCTCTGCTGGCTGTCCGCCATCGCCGAACGCGCGGCCCTGTTCACCGACATCGACGCCTCCTGGATGCATGGCGGCACGGTGACGGAGGTTGAGGATTCGACCTGGGGCCTGACTCTCCCCGCCCCTGACATGTCCTGGCTGTGGGACATCGCCCCGGCGCCGGAGCAGGACCGGCGACAGGACCTGCGCCACAGCGTCGGCGGCTGGTTCGACGTGCGGACGGTGACGAGTGTCCTTCCGCCCTGTTGAGGAAACCGAGACCTCGACACAGCAGACGGGAGAGCGCCCATGGCCGCCAATGACCGCAACACCGACCGCCGCAACACCGACGACCGCCGGGCGGATGACCGGCCCAGGGACGACCGCAACATCGGCAACGCCACCGGCCCCAGCGACAGCGGCGGCATCGACGAGCGCAAGATCCCGCTGGACATCCCCCGGACGGTCGATCACCCCGATGTCGACGAGCGGGTCGAAGGCTTCCAGCGCATCATCGGCCCCGGCGCCGGCGGTCCCATCGACCAGCCCGACGAGGATTTCGGCATTCCCGGCAGCGAGGAGGCCGGCGGCCTCGGCACCGGCCCGCTGCCGCCACGCCAGCCCGACCACCCCAGGGCCAGACCACCAGGGGAGCCGAGCGGGGATCGTCGGACCGCATCGTCTCCGACCGCAACGTCGCGGTCGACGGGGCGCGGGACCGCAAGTAATCGGTGCGGCGAACTATTGTCGGGGTGGCCACGGACCATGGCTTTCGACAATAGTTCGTACCTCCGTTGATTGATGAAGCTGATACGGAAAAGGTCGGGCGGCATTGCGCGGACTGCGCTTCTTGGGACAGCGGTTCTGCCCTATCTTGGGTCTCACAAGGCGAACCAAAGCCTCATACGAACCCAAGGGAGTGGACGTCTCTCACCTCACGTGGAGATTCCCAAAGCCATGAACAGCAATTTCAACGAAGTCCGCGACCCCCGCACCTACGACGAAATCATCCTGGCCGCCCGTCAGATGCGCGCAGACCATCTGCGCGACCTGTTCGGCAAGCTGCGCGCCAACCTGTTCGGCGCCCGCGCCGGTCACGGCACCGCGCTGCCGAGCGCGCACTGACGACAGCCGGGCCTCCGCCGAGCGGCGGGGATCCTGCCTGATAGAGAAACGGCACCGCGCATTGCTGCGCGGTGCCGTTTTCGCATTCAGGATTTCTCCAACCGCCTACCCGCGTTCCGACCCCGGTGCGCCGGTGCTCCACAGCAGCCCCAGCACCAGACCCTTGCAGCGCGGCAGCAGGATCAGCGTCAGCATCAGGGTCAGCGCCGGCCAGATCGCCAGATGCACCCAGGTCGGCGGCTCATAGGTCTGTTCGACCAACAGCAGGGCGGGGATGACGATGTGGCCGACGATCAGGATGGTCATCCAGGGCGGCGCATCATCGGCGCGCAGATGGCCATATTCCTCGCCGCAGGCCGAACAGTGATCCACCGGCTTCAGGAAGTTCCGCAGCAGCCGGCCGCGTCCGCAATTGGGACAGCAGCCGATCAGGCCGCGGAAGGACGCGAGAAACTTCGACGGAGCCGCTTCGGTTCCTGCGATCATGGTCACTCCTTCCGTGTTGCGGACAATATAGGCTCTTGCCCGCCAAACCACACCCCCGATTGCGGGCAGGTCGGGCATGCGGAGCTTGGCTCCCGGCGACCGGTCGGATTTTCGGGTCATCCTTATCCCCTTTGCCGCCCCGTGCTATGAAGAGGGCGTCTGGTTGCAACCGCGGAGGGGACATGATGGATCGGACGGCGGATGGAACAGTGGAACATCTCCCGAAAACTGTTTCATAGCGTTCCAAATGTTCCACTCCAGCCGCCCCGGCCGTGCTGCCGAGTTGACGGCGGCGGCGGCGCGGTCTAGGGGAAGACCTTTGCGTTCCGGAGACCCAGCCATGCCCGTCACCCGTCTGTTGTGCGCTGCCGCGGCCCTCGCCGCCTTCGTCGGTCCGTTCGCCGCCCCGGTTTCGGCGATGGCGCAGACCAAGACCGTCGCCATCACCGCCATCGTCCAGCACCCGGCGCTCGACGCGACGCGCGACGGCGTGGTGGAGGCGTTGAAGGAGGCCGGCTATGTCCAGGGCCAGAACCTCAAGGTCGAATACCAGAGCGCGCAGGGCAACCCGGCTACCGCCGCCCAGATCGCCCGCCAGTTCGCCGGCTCCCGCCCCGACGTGATCGTCCCGATCTCCACCCCGTCGGCCCAGGCGGTGGCGGCTTCGACCCGCGACATCCCGGTGGTCTTCACCGCCGTGACCGATCCGGTGGCGGCCCAGCTGGTGAAGTCGATGGACAAGCCCGGCGCCAACATCACCGGCCTGTCCGACATGGCCCCGGTGGGCGAGCATGTCGCCCTGATCCGCGAGATCCTGCCCCAGGCCAAGCGTATCGGCGTCCTCTACAACCCGGGTGAGCCGAACTCCATCGTGCTGGTCAAGGCTCTGAAGGACGAGGCCGCCAAGGCCGGCCTAGCCGTGGTCGAGGCCTCCGTGCCGAAGTCTTCGGACGCCCAGCAGGCGGTGCGCAGCCTCGTCGGCAAGGCCGATGCCGTCTACATCCCGCTCGACAACACCGTCGTCTCGGCGCTGGAGAGCGTGATCGCCGTCGGCCAGCAGGCCAAGCTGCCGATCTTCTCCGCCGACACCGACAGCGTCGCCCGCGGCACCGTCGCCTCAATCGGCTTCGACTATCTCCAGGTCGGCAAGCAGACCGGCGCCATCGTCGCCCGCGTCCTGAAGGGCGAGAAGCCCGGCGACATCCCGGTGGCGCTCGCCAAGGGCACCGACCTGTTCGTCAACCCGAAGTCCGCCGCCGCCATGGGCGTCACCCTGCCCGACGCGGTGGTGAAGCGCGCGACGAAGGTGGTCGGGCAGTAAGGCGCCCGCCTTCGCTTGCCTGCACCTTAGCAAAAGCACCGCAATGACTGAAATCGCCCTCTTCGGCGCCATCGAGATCGGCCTCGTTTATGCGCTGGTCGCCATTGGCGTCTATCTGTCCTTCCGCATCCTGGACTTCCCCGACCTGACGGTGGACGGAAGCTTTCCGCTAGGGGCGGCCGTCTGCGCGGTGCTCTTGATCGCCGGAGTCAATCCCTGGCTCGCCAGCCTCGCCGCCGCCCTCGCGGGGGCTGCGGCCGGGCTGGTCACGGCGACGCTGAACGTGCGCTTCAAGATCCTGCATCTGCTCGCCAGCATCCTGACGATGATCGCCCTGTTCTCCGTCAACCTGCGGGTCATGGGCCGGCCGAATGTGGCGCTGCTGATGCAGGACACGGTGCTGACGCCCTTCTACGGGCTCGGCATCCCGGATCACATCGTCCGCCCGCTGGTGGTCGGCGTCATCGTCGCGATCGTCGTCCTGCTGCTCGCCCGTTTCCTGTCCAGCGAGTTCGGACTGGCGATGCGGGCGACCGGCGTCAACGCGCGGATGGCGCGGGCGCAGGGCGTCGACACCGACGCCCACATCTATGCAGGCATCGCCCTGTCCAACGCCCTGACCGGTCTGGCCGGCGCTCTGTTCGCCCAGACCAACGGCTTCGCCGACGTCACCACCGGCATCGGCACCATTGTTGTCGGCCTCGCCGCCGTGATCGTCGGCGAGACGGTGCTCCCCGCCCGCGCCCTGGCGCTCGCCCTGGTCGGCTGCGTCGCCGGCTCGATCCTCTACCGCCTTGCGGTGCAGCTGGCGCTGTCGGCCGACTCCATCGGCCTGCAGGCCTCCGACCTCAATCTGGTGACCGCAGTGCTGGTCGCCGTCGCCCTGATCCTGCCGCGCCTGAAGGCCAAGGCCTCCCGTAGCGTCTCCCGCAGCCCGAGTGCCGCCAAATGATCGTCGTCGAGGACATCCACGTCACCTTCGGGCGCGGCACGCCGCTGGAAAAGCACGCGTTGCGCGGTGTCGACCTGACCATCCCCGAAGGCGAGTTCGTCACCGTCATCGGCTCCAACGGCGCCGGCAAGTCGACCTTCCTCGGATCTCTGGCCGGCGACGTGCTGGCGGAGCAGGGGCGCATCTCCATCGACGGCACCGACGTCACCCGCTGGGACACGCCGCGCCGCGCCGGGCTGGTCGCCCGCGTCTTCCAGGACCCGATGGCCGGCAGCTGCGCCGCCCTGACCATCGAGGAGAACATGGCGCTGGCCGCCGCCCGCGGACGCCGCCGAGGCCTCGGGCTGGCACTGGGCAGCGACCGCCGCAGGAACTTCCGCGACCGCATCGCCGAGCTCGGCCTGGGGCTGGAGAACCGGCTGCACGACCGCATGGGCCTGCTCTCCGGCGGCCAGCGTCAGGCGGTCAGCCTGCTGATGGCGACGCTGGCCGGCTCCAAGATCCTGCTGCTGGACGAACACACCGCCGCGCTCGACCCCGCCACCGCCGACTTCGTGCTGGACCTGACCCGGCGCATCGTCCGCGACAACCGCCTGACCACGCTGATGGTCACCCATTCGATGCGGCAGGCGCTGGATTACGGCGACCGCACGCTGATGCTGCACGAGGGGCGCGTCGTCCTCGACGTGGCGGGCGAGGAGCGCGCCGGACTGGACGTGCCGCACCTGCTGGCGCTGTTCGCCAAGCAACGCGGCGGGGTGGAGATCAGCGACGACAGCCTGCTGATCGGTTAGGCTTCGGCCTTCGCCCTCGCCTCGCCCTCCCGGTCTGCCTCGAACAGCGACTGAAGCTCCGCCGCGGCATCGCGGGAGGTCTGGATCAGCTTGATCTCGTCGTTATGAACGGCGTGCTGGCGGATCAGGGTTCGTTCGTCATGGGCGCGGAAGGTGTCGAGCGTCCGCGTCACCTCGCCCTCCGCCAGCCCCATCTGCCGCAGCACGTCGCCGGTCAGACGGATGCTGGAATCGAAGGTCTCGCGCACGATGTGGGTGACGCCGCGGTCCATCAGATGATGGACATGGCGGCGGTTGCGGGCGCGGGCGAAGATGGTCAGGTTGGGGAAATGGCGCGTCGCCATCTCCACCACCCGCAGCGACTGCTCCATATCCTCCAGCGCCACCACCAGGATCTTCGCCTTCTCCGCCCCGGCGGCGCGCAGAAGCTCAACGCGGGTCGGGTCGCCGTAATAGGCCTTGCTGCCGAACTTGCGGACGAAATCGACCTGGGCCGCGCTCTGCTCCAGCGCGGTGAAGGGAATGCCGCGCACCCGCAGCACGCGGCCGACCACCTGCCCCACCCGGCCGAAGCCGCAGATGATGACCGGCGGGTTGTCGTCGGGCGGGGTATCGAAGGGACGCTTGGGCTTGCCCGCCATCAGGCGCGGCGCGAACCAGCGCTCCTCCGCCGCGAACAGGAACGGCGTCGCCAGCATCGACAGGGTGACCACCAGCATCGCGGCCGATGCCTGCTCCCCCGCCATCACGCCGCCGCCGACCGCCAGCCCGAACAGCACGAAGCCGAACTCACCGCCCTGGCTCAGCACCGTCGCCATCCGCGTCGCCCCGGCCCAAGGCACCCCGGCGATGCGGGCCAGAACCAGTATCACCAGCGCCTTTACCACCAGCAACGCCACGGCAAGTCCAAGGAAGCGGACGGGATGCGCCATCAGCGTCGGCACATCGGCCCCCATGCCGACCGACACGAAGAACAGCCCGAGCAGCAAGCCCTCGAAAGGTTCGATGTCCGCCTGCACCTCGTGCCGATATTCCGAATCCGACAGCAGGACGCCGGCCATGAAGGCGCCCAGCGACATCGACAACCCGGCTTCCTGAATCAGCACGGCGGTGCCGATGACGATCAACAGGGCGGTAGCGGTGAAGATCTCGGGCGCGCCGGCCCGGTCGACCGCGTGGAAGATCGGACGCAGCAGATAGCGCCCGCCGATCAGCACCACGACCACCGCCACCGCCGCCTTGGCGACGGACAGCCACGCGCCGTCGGCCTGGGGAACGCTGCCGTTGCCCAACAGCGGCAGCAGCGCCACCGCGGGGATGATGGCGAGGTCTTGGAACAGCAGGACGGAAAAGGCATTGCGCCCGGATTGGTTGGCGAGCAGCCCGCGCTCCGCCATCATCGGCAGTGCCATGGCGGTGGAGGACAGGGCAAAGCCGAAGCCCAGCACCACCGCAGTCGGCCAAGCCAATCCCAGCCCCCAGCCGCACAGCGCGGTGATCGCGGCACCGGTCACAGCGACCTGTGCACCGCCCAACCCCAGCACCGATTTCCGCATGACCCACAGACGGGCGGGCCTCAACTCCAGCCCGATCAGGAACAGCAGCATGACGACGCCGAGTTCCGAGGCGTGGGCGATCGCCCCAACATTGGTGACCAGCCCAAACCCGGCCGGCCCCACCGCCAGCCCGGCGGCGAGATAGCCGAGCGGCGCACCGAACCCGAACCTTTTTGCCACCGGCACAGCAACCACCATCGCCGCCAGCAGCACAACCAACGTCACAAGCTCCGCCATATCCCCCGCCGCTCGACTGTCGCAGGGGCACTATGGCTTGATTTCAACGGCCGATGCCAGACGCTTAACCGTCAGCCCGGCCATACACCTAAATGCTATTGATTATTCGGCCGCGGAAGCAACGCGCGAGTTGTTCGACGGCGGCGCCCCGCTGGCGGCCCAGCGGGTCAGCAGAAGGATGCCGACGACCACGCCGACATAGGCGATCAGCTGCGCCTCCGTCGGGCGGTCGGTGTAACCGACCAGCACATGCAGCGCCTGCCCGACGAGGCTGTTGTCGCGCAGGACATCCGAGGTGTCCCACAGCACCGTACCGCCCGCCATCAGAATGCCGCCCTGCGCCAGGAAATTGACCGCCGTGGCAGCCATGCCCGCAGCCAGCAGGGTCAGCAGCCACGTGGTGGTGGCGAACAGGTGCCGCGTCGGGATCTGCAGCAGCCCGGCATAGAGCAGAACGGAGACCAGCGCGCCCAGCGCCATACCGCCCAGCCCGCCGGTGGCCACCGTGGCGATGCCGCCCTCTTCCGACGCCAGGATGCCGGTCAGGAACAGCACGACCTCAGATCCCTCGCGCAGCACGGCCACGCCGATGACGATGGCCAGCGCCGCCAGCGACTTCTCTCCGCTCTGCACCGCACGGCCGACTGCCTTCATGTCACGCGCCAGTTCGCGGCCATGCTGCGCCATCCAGGCATTGTGCCAGGCCAGCATAACGACGGCGATCAGCAGGACGGTGGCGTTGAACATCTCCTGCCCGGTATCGGCGAACAGCGAGCTGATGCCGTCGGCGAAGGCGGCGACGATGCAGGACCCGATGATACCGCCGATGATGCCGAGCGAAATCCAACGGCCACGGCCGGGCACTCCCTGGGTCGCGGCCAGCACGATGCCGACGATGAGGCCCGCTTCGAGGACCTCGCGAAAGACGATGATCAGACTGGCGAGCATGGTCGTCTCCGGTACTGGGCGGTCTGCTGGGACAACGTCACTCGGCGATCACGACGCCCTGCGCCGTCGCTTCGTGGAATTCGCCGAAGAAGGGATAGCGCCCTGGCTTCAGCGGACCGACCATGACCTTGATCTGCTTGCGGCCGCCGACGATCTTCTCGACCTTCATCTCGCCGCTTTCGAACTCTTCGGACGTGGCGTCCTGGTTGTCGACCAGCAGGGTCACCCGCTTGTTGGCCGGAATCTTCACCTCCGCCGGCTCGAACTTGTGATCCTTGATGACGATGGTCACCGTGTCGGCGGCCTGAGCCGGGACGGCATGGATCAGGGCGGCGCCGGACAGGGCGATGCCGAAGACGGCGGAAAGCAGGGAGACACGACGCATTCGCGGAAAACCTCAGGGGCTGGTGGGCCATTGCTTGTGAAAATCATTCTCACTCAAGCCCCCTGGGGTCAAATGAAAAGGCACCCGCAGGCTCCGCAACGCACCTGCGACGGAATCGCGCACCCCGCCGGGTTGCCGCCGATTCGCAAGCCTCCCCGCGCCCTGAATCCCTGCCCCGCTACTCGTGCTCGGACGAGCCGGGAAACTGCTCCAGCCCATCGGTGATTTCATAATAGTCGGCCTTGCCGGCCACATAACCATGGCGGAGCGTCGCCAGCCCGGTCGGCTGGTCCAGGCTGCCCGCAGCGATTTCGATCTCGGTCTTGCCGTCGCCCTTCCAGAACAGCGAGGAACCACAGCGCCCGCAGAACCCCCGCGCCGCGATGTCGGAGGAGCGGTACCAGGACAGCGTTTCATCGGCGTCGAAGGTGACGGTATTGCGCGGAACCGTGACATAGGCGCCGATATGGCCGTGGAAGCGGAGGCACTGGCCGCAATGGCAGGTCACGACCCCATCCGGCCGTTCCGCCAGCAGGAAGCGCACGCCTCCGCACAGGCAACCGCCCGCCAGTGCCTGCTCCCGCCCCGTCATGCCTTCGCTCATTCCACCACCTCTCCCGTGCTGGTCCGGCGTTCGACGCCGTCGTCGCCGATGTCGTAATAGGCGCCCTTGTCGTCGACGAAGATATGGCGAGTCACCCTCAGCCCGGATGCATCGTCCAGGCTTCCGGCGCTCACTGTGATCCTGCGCTCCACACCGGTCTGTTCGACCGCCTCCCAGAACAGCCCGGCACCACAACGCGCGCAGAAGCCGCGCCGGGCCCGCTCGGAGGAGGCGTACCACGTCAGTGTCGAGTCGGTGAGCAGACGCAAGGCCGCCCGAGGCAGACCGGTGTAGGCGCCGACATGGCTGTGCTGGCGCCTGCACTGGGAACAGTGACAGAAGGAGATCGGCTCCGGTCGGGTGTCGAAGGCGTAGCGCACGCCGCCGCACAGGCAACCACCGGTCCAGACCCGCTCTCCCTCCCCGCCCGCCTTCACGTCGTCCATCGCTCAGCCCCGCCAAAACGGCTTTTCGGCTTCGTAGTCCGCGTCGGCGCGGGAAATGCCGATGTCGGACAGCAGATGGTCAGGCAGAGCCTCCAGCGCGCGGCGCTGCCGTCGGCGTTCGTTCCAGGTGGCAAGGCGGTCGAACAGCGCCACCACGCGCTCGCCAAACCCCGCGCCCGCCTGGGCCGGCTTGCGGACGAACAGTTCTGCATTGGAGATCGGTGAGTGCATTCCCTTTGCCATGATCCGGTTCCTTCCGGTGAATGGGGAGCGGGGCGTTGGCCTCGCCGCTCCGGTTGTCAGATCGCTTGTGAAACTGAGGATGGTACAGAGACCGCTTGCCGACAAACGACGCTTTCTCATAGAATCGATTAGCTCAGCTAATCCGAATCCAGCCGCCGGTCCGTCCCCCGTCATGTCCCGCCGCCTGCCCCCGCTGAACGCGCTTCGTGCCTTCGAGGCCGCCGCACGCCACCTTTCCTTCACAAAAGCCGCGGATGAGCTGCATGTGACGCAGGCCGCCGTCAGCCACCAGATCAAGGCGCTGGAGGAATGGCTCGGATTACCGCTGTTTCGCCGAATGAACCGGGCGCTGGCGCTGACCGAGGCCGGGCAGAACTATCTGCCGCCGGTGCGCGAGGCGATGGACACGCTGTCCCAGGCAACCGACCGCCTGATCCGCGCCGATAGCAGCGGCACGCTGACCATCTCCACCATGCCCAGCTTTGCCTCGAAATGGCTGGTGCCGAGGCTGGTGCGTTTTCAAAAGCGTCATCCGGAAATGGATGTGCGGGTCCACAGCACGTCACAGGTGGTGGACTTCGCCCGCCACGACGTCGATCTGGCGATCCGCTTCGGCAATGGCCTGTGGCCGGATGTGCGGGTCGAGCGGCTGCTGACCGAGGATATCTTCCCGGTCGGCCACCCGTCGCTGCTGTCCGGCGACCAGCCGCTGGTCAATCCGGAGGATCTGCGACACCACACTCTGCTGCACGACGACTACAACATTTCCTGGGCGGTGTGGTGCCGGGCGGCGGGAATCGAGGGGGTGGACACCGACCGCGGCCTGCGATTCGACGATTCGTCCTTCACCCTCCAGGCGGCGATCAACGGCCACGGCATCGCGCTGGCCCGCGGCGTGCTGGTCGCCGACGACATCGCGGCGGGCCGGCTGGTCCGACTGTTCGAAGTGCGGCTGCCGGGCAGCCTCGCCTACTATGTGGTGGCGCCGCAGCATTACTTTTCCCGGCCCAAGGTGAAGGCCTTCCATGACTGGTTGTTCGAAGAGGCGGGAGCGGTCTGAAAAGCGCCGAATTGAGCCGCTTGCGGGCGTAACGGACCGCTCCTATAGTCCGCGCCCATGAGCGCGAACCCGTCCCCCGACACGGTCTTCCCGCACCGCCATCTCCTCGGAATCGAGGGGCTGCGGGCCGGCGAGATCACCCAGATCCTCGACCTCGCCGATGGCTATGTCGAGCAGAACCGCCGCCCCGTGAAGAAGTCCAACCTGTTGGACGGCCGCACGCAGGTGAACCTGTTCTTCGAGAACTCCACCCGCACCCGCACCAGCTTCGAGCTGGCCGGAAAGCGGCTGGGGGCCGACGTCATCAACATGTCGACCGACAGCAGTTCGGTGAAGAAGGGCGAGACCCTGATCGACACGGCAATGACGCTGAACGCCATGCATCTTGACGCGCTGGTGGTGCGCCATGCCGATTCGGGCGCGGTGAAGCTGCTGGCCGACAAGGTCAACTGCTCCGTCATCAATGCCGGCGACGGCCACCACGAACACCCGACCCAGGCCCTGCTCGACGCGCTGGCGATCCGCCGCCGCCTCGGCCGGCTGGATGGGCTGATCGTGGCGATCTGCGGCGACATCCTGCACAGCCGCGTCGCGCGCTCCAACATCCACCTGCTGAACGCCATGGGCGCCCGGGTGCGCTGCGTGGCGCCGCCGACCCTGCTGCCGTCGCAGATCGAACGGCTGGGTGTCGAGGTCCATCATTCGATGAAGACCGGCCTGCGCGACGCCGACGTGGTGATGATGCTGCGCCTGCAGACCGAGCGGATGAGCGGCCAGTACGTTCCCTCGACCCGCGAGTACTTCTACTTCTACGGCCTCGATTACGAGAAACTGGAGGTGGCGAAGCCGGACGCGGTCATCATGCATCCCGGCCCGATGAACCGTGGCGTCGAGATCGACTCGGAAGTCGCCGACGACCTCAAGCGCTCGATGATCCTCGATCAGGTGGAGTTGGGCGTGGCGGTGCGCATGGCCGTGCTCGACCTGCTGACGCGTGAACGCCGCCAGTCCGACCTTGCGGGAGCCGTCTGATGAGTGCCCCGACGAACATCCGTATCGTCTACCGCAACGCCCGCCTGCTCGACCCGGCGACGGGCCTGGACCAGCGCGGCGATCTGCTGATCGACGGCGAAAAGATTGCCGACTTCGGCCCCGGCCTGTTCAATGACTCCACGCCCGAGGGTGCGGAGGTCATCGACCTCACAGGCCAGTGCCTCGCCCCCGGCCTCGTCGACATGCGCGTGCTGATCGGCGAACCGGGCGAAGAGGAAAAGGACACGATCAAGAGCGCGTCGCGCGCCGCGGCGGCAGGCGGCATCACCGCCATGGCGCTGCTGCCCAACACCGACCCGGTGCTGGACGAGGTCGCCGGACTGGAATTCATCGCGCGGCGCGCCCGCGAGGTGAAGCTGGTCAAGGTCTTCGCCTACGGCTCCGCCACCCGCGGTACCGAAGGCAACGAAATCACCGAGATGGGCCTGCTGGGCCAGGCTGGCGCGGTCGCCTTCACCGACGGCACCAAGGCGATCGCCAGCGCCAAGACCATGCGCCGGGCGCTCAGCTACGCCAAGACCTTCGGCAAGCTGATCGTCCAACATCCGGAAGAGCCGTCGCTGGCGTCGGGCGGCATGATGAACTCGGGCGAGATCGCGACCCGCCTCGGCCTCGTCGGCATCCCGCGCGAGGCCGAGATCATCATGATCGAGCGCGACCTGCGGCTGGCCGAACTGACCGGAGGGCGCCTGCATTTCGCCCACATCACCACCGGTGAGTCGGTCGACCTGATCCGCCGGGCCAAGGCGCGCGGGTTGAAGGTGACCTGCGACACCGCCCCGCATTACTTCGCCCTGACCGAGACCGACGTCGGCGATTACCGCACCTATGCCAAGGTCTCCCCGCCGCTGCGTGGCGAGATGGATCGGCGCGCCATCGTCGAAGGTCTGGCAGACGGCACCATCGACGCCATCGCGTCCGACCATGTGCCGCAGGACCAGGATCAGAAACGCCTGCCCTTCGCACAGGCCGCCCCCGGCGTCATTGGGCTGGAGACGCTGTTCCCGCTGACGCTGGAACTGGTCCACAAGGGCAAGATGCCGCTCTTGAAGGCGCTGGCCTGCGTCACCGCCAACCCGGCGGCCATCCTCGATCTGCCGCTCGGCCGTCTGCTCAAGGGCGGGCCGGCCGATCTGGTCGTCTTCGACGCCGAGGTGCCGTGGCAGATCGACGTCAGCCGCTTCAAGTCGAAGTCCAAGAACTCGCCCTTCGAGAACCGTCCGGTCCAGGGCCGGCCGTTGCGTACCATCGTCGACGGCCGCACCGTCTGGCAGGCGGAGGGCTGATCCCGTGCCGATCCTCCTGTTCGCCGCCCTGCTGGGTTACCTGCTGGGCTCGATTCCCTTCGGGCTGGTGCTGACCCGGATGGCCGGTCTGGGCGATATCCGCCAGATCGGCTCCGGCAACATCGGCGCCACCAACGTTCTGCGCACCGGCAACAAGCCGCTGGCGCTGGCAACCCTGCTGCTCGACAGCGGCAAGGGTGCCATCGCCGCCCTGCTGGCGCAGTGGCTGGCCGGGCCTGAAGCAGCGGTGCTGGCCGCCGGCGGCGCCATGCTGGGTCACAGCTTCCCGGTCTGGCTCGGCTTCAAGGGCGGTAAGGGTGTCGCCACGGCCATTGGCGTGCTGTTGGCGGTGTGCTGGCCGGTGGGGCTGCTGGCCTGCCTGACCTGGATCGTCATGGCGGCGCTGTTCCGCATCTCCTCACTCTCGGCGCTGACGGCCCTGGGGATCAGCCCGCTGACCGGCTGGTATTTCGGCGGACCGCTGGTCGGCGGCCTCTGCCTGTTCATTGCGGCGCTGGTCTTCATCCGCCACGAGGCGAACATCCGGCGCCTGCTGAAAGGCGAGGAGCCGAAAATCGGATCGGGCAAGAAGAAGGCGGTCTGAGGGGCGGATCGAAGACGCAGATCGAACGGGCGGCGGGGAGGCAACTCTCCGCCGCTTTCATTTGCAGTCATCTGATTCCGTTGGCATTCCCCTGCCCTTGCCCTGCCCGCCCTATCCCATTTCCCCCACCCGGACAAAGACAACCGATGTGGCCATGCGTTATGCTGCACGGCAATCCGGGGCACGAACAAGCAACCCGGCAGGTGAGCCGGCGGCTGGCGCCGGCGGACAACGAGACGCTGAGGGAACCGAGAATGGACACTCCGCTGTGGAGCCCGAGTGAGGAGCGCATCGCGCAGGCCAACCTGACCGCTTTCCGCAAGGCGGCGAATGCGCGATTCGGACTGCGGCTGGACGATTACGACGCGCTCTACAACTGGTCGATCGCGGAGAAGGAGCGGTTCTGGCGCTTCCTGTGGGAATGGGCCGGGCTGACCGGCGACCTCGGCAGCGTCGATCTGTTGGACGGCGACAAGATGCCGGGCGCCCGCTGGTTCCCCGAAGCAAGCCTCAGCTATGCCGAGAACCTGCTGGCCGGCGCACCCGCCGACAACGCCGTCATCTTCTGGGGCGAGGACAAGGTCAAGTACCGCTGGAGCGGGGCGGAGTTGAAGGCCACCGTCTCCCGCCTGCAGCAGGCGCTGAAGGCCAAGGGCGTCGGCAAGGGCGATCGCGTCGCCGCCATCATGCCGAACATGCCGGAAACGCTGGCGGCGATGATCGCCACCACCAGCCTGGGTGCGGTCTGGTCCTCCTGCTCGCCCGACTTCGGCATCCAGGGCATCACCGACCGCTTCGGACAGATCGAGCCGAAGGTGGTCTTCGCCCCCGACGCCTACTGGTACAACGGCAAGAGCCACGATGTCCGCGCCAAGGTGGCCGAAGTCCTGAAGGACCTGCCGACCGTCGTCGCCACCGTCATCATCCCTTACGTGGATAAGGCGCCCGACCTGTCGATGATCCCGGGCGCGGTCGGCTTCCAGGATTTCATGGCGCCCCATCCGGCGGCCGAGCCGACTTTCGAGCGCGTCGCCTTCGACCACCCGCTGTTCATCCTCTATTCCTCCGGCACCACCGGAAAGCCGAAATGCATCGTCCACGGCACCGGCGGCACCATCCTTCAGCATGTGAAGGAGCACCGGCTGCATTGCGACCTCAAGCCCGGCGACCGGCTGTTCTACTTCACCACCTGCGGCTGGATGATGTGGAACTGGCTGGTGACCGGGCTGGCCAGCGGCACGACGCTGGTCCTCTATGACGGCTCACCCTTCGCGCCCACCGGCAACATCCTGTTCGACTATGCCGATGCGGAGAAGATCACGCTGTTCGGCACCTCGGCCAAATTCATCCAGTCGCTGGAGAAGTCGGGGCTGGAGCCGATGAAGACCCACTCGCTCGCAAGCGTCCGCGCTCTGGCCTCCACCGGTTCGCCGCTGATGCCGGAGAATTTCGAGTTCGTCTATCGCTCCATCAAGCAGGATATCCATCTCGCCTCGATCAGCGGCGGCACCGACATCATGTCCTGCTTCGTGCTAGGCAACCCGATTGCTCCGGTCTGGAAGGGTGAGATCCAGACGCGCGGCCTCGGCATGGCGGTGGAGGCGTTCGACGACAACGGCCACGCCGTGCGCGGCGAGAAGGGCGAACTGGTCTGCACCCGCCCCTTCCCCAGCATGCCGATCGGCTTCTGGGCCGATCCGGACGGCTCCAAATACCGCTCCGCCTATTTCGATCGCTTCCCCAATGTCTGGGTCCATGGCGATTTCATCGAGCAGACCGAGCATGGCGGCTGGGTGATCTATGGCCGGTCGGACGCGGTGCTAAATCCCGGCGGCGTGCGCATCGGCACGGCGGAGATCTACCGCCAGGTCGAGCAACTGCCCGAGATCATGGAGGCTGTCTGCATCGGCCAGGAATGGGACGGCGACGTGCGCGTCGTCCTGTTCGTCGTCCTCCGCGAGGGGCTGAAACTGGACGAGGCGCTCGCCGGCACCATCCGCAAGCGGATCAAGGACAACTGCTCCCCCCGTCATGTCCCGGCGAAGATCGTGCAGGTCACCGACATCCCGCGCACCCGCTCCGGCAAGATCACCGAACTGGCGGTGCGCGACGCCGTCCACGGCCGCCCGATCAAGAACACGGAGGCTCTCTCCAACCCGCAGGCGCTCGACGAGTTCCGCGAGCGGACGGAGTTGAACGGGGCGTAAGGTGGTGTCGCCGCTGTTCCTCGACCTCGACGGCGTGCTTGCCGATTTCGACCGCGGCGTCGTCGCGGTCACCGGCAAGCGGCCGGAACAACTGCCGATGAAGGAGATGTGGCGGGCGTTGTCCCGCCACAGCGACTTCTTCGGCACGCTGGACTTCATGCATGACGCGCAGGAGCTTTGGGCTTTCTGTGCACCGCACCGGCCGACCATCCTGACCGGCCTGCCGCTGGGCAGTTGGGCGCCGGAGCAGAAGAAGCGCTGGGTTGCCCGCATGCTGGGGGCTGATGTTCCGGTCATCACCTGCATGGCCCGTGACAAGGCCCGCTATGCCAGTCCCGGCGCCATCCTGGTCGATGACCGCGAGAAGGCCCGCGATCCGTGGGAGGCGGCCGGTGGCCGCTTCATCCTCCACCGCAACGCGGCGGAGAGCATCGCCGAACTGGCGAGGCTGGGATTCTGAACATGACAAGGGGGCGGCACCTGCGCGCCGCCCCCCCTTTCCGAGGAACCCGTTTACTCGGCTGCGGCGGTCTTGGTCTCGCGGCTCGTCTTCCATAGCGAGACCAGCACGCCACCGCCGATCAGGGCGAAGGTCACGCCAAGCGCGATCAGCGGATCGGGCTTGCCGAAGAACTGCGTGTAGAAGATCTTGCCGCCGATGAACACCAGCACCAGGGCCAGCGCGTATTTCAGGTAACGGAAGCGGTGGACCATCGCCGCCAGGGCAAAGTACAGGGCGCGCAGGCCCAGGATGGCGAAGATGTTGCTGGTGTAGACCAGATACGGGTCGGTGGTGATGGCGAAGATCGCCGGCACGCTGTCGACCGCGAAGACCAGATCGGCCAGTTCCACCATGATCAGCGCCAGCAGCAGCGGCGTCGCCGTCCAGCGCATCACGCCGCTGTCGCCCACCGGCTCCTTGACGATGAAGTGATGGCCGTGGAAGCGGTCGGTCACACGGATGTGGCGCTTCAGGAACCGCAGCGCCGCATTGTCGCCGATGTTGGTTTCCTCGTCCTTGGCAAACAGCATCTTGATGCCGGTCAGCAGCAGGAAGGCGCCGAAGACATAGAGGATCCAGTGGAATTCCGACACCAGCGCGGCGCCGGCGCCGATCATCAGGCCGCGCAGCACGATGACGCCCAGAATGCCCCAGAACAGCACACGGTGCTGCAATTCGCGGGGCACGGCGAAATAGCTGAAGATCAGCGATATGACGAAGACGTTGTCCAGTGACAGGCTCTTTTCGACGAAAAAGCCCGTGTAGTACTGCAACCCGGCCTCGCCGCCCATCGACCACCAGACCCAGCCGCCGAACAACATGGCGACCGCGATGTAGAAGGCGGAAAGCTTCAGGCTTTCACCGACGCCAATGACATGGTTGCGCCGGTTGAGAACGCCCAAGTCCAGAACCAGAAGCGTCAGGACGATCCCAACGAAAATGAGCCAAATCCAAACCGGTTTTCCCAGAAATTCCAGGAAAATCGTTGCAAACAAACCATCCATCGCAAAACCCACTTGATGACGCTGCGTGAGCGGTGAGATCAAGCGGTTCCGACATCACGACCGACGCCTCGGCCGTCAGAGGGGCCCGGACCCGAACTTCCTCGCAGATGGTGTCGCCGTGCCGCAGGTCAAGATGGCGGCAAGCAGCGATGAGACGGCGAAAGCAAAAACACCGCACGGCGTCTTCCGCTGGCCTTTGCGAGTCGCACCGACGGCAGCGTTGGGATGCCGGCCGCACTGCGGAAAACTGCGGCCGAATAGGGGGAGACGGCACCGAGACTCGGTGCTTGATGCAACGCCGCCACAGATGGCGAAGAAATGACCGGCAAGAAAAACACCGATGGTTGCCAAATCTGTGTTCGCTCTTGTGCGGATGGTGCCGTTCTGCCAATAACTCCGAAAAACCGAAACCAAACCGAACAAATGGAGTTTTGCATGAACCAGGCCGAGCTGATCGAAACCGTCGCCACCAACGCCGGCATTAAGAAGGCCGACGCGGCCAAGGTCGTTCAGGCTGTGTTCGAGGGCATCTCCGGCGCGCTTGGTCGCGGCGAAGATGTGCGGCTGGCCGGTTTCGGCATCTTCGAGGTGGCCGAGCGCGCCGCCCGTGAAGGCCGCAATCCGCGCACCGGCGAAGTCGTGGCGATCGCCGCCTCCAAGGCTCCGAAGTTCAAGCCGGCCAAGCAGCTGCGCGATCTGGTGAACGGCTGACACGCCCGCAACCACGTGCTACGGGGAGCGCAGCCATGACCATCGACCAAACCGAACTGCAATCGCTGACCGCCAAGGTCGTTGCCGCCTATGTCGGCAACAACTCGGTGCCGGTTCAGGATCTGCCCACGTTGATCAACAGCGTCCAGGTGGCCTTCCGCAACCTGGGCGACGACAAGCCGGCCCCGGCCAAGGCCGAACTCGTTCCGGCGGTCGCGATCAAGAAATCGGTCACGCCGGAATTCATCGTCTGTCTGGAAGACGGGAAGAAGCTGAAGATGCTGAAGCGGCATCTGAAGACCGTCTATGACATGACGCCGGATGAATATCGCGCCAAGTGGGGTCTGCCGCCGGAATACCCGATGGTTGCCCCGAATTACGCCAAGGCGCGTTCGGAAATGGCGACCAAGCTCGGGCTTGGCCGCAAGCGTGCGGCCGCCGAATAACGGCTTACGCCCACCGCTGTCGAAAAAGGCGCGTCCCCAAGGGGCGCGCCTTTTTCTTTGTTCGCACCCGGCGGCCGGCCGGGCCCAAGGCGCCATCTCGTGGGCTACCCCGATCCCGTTCGGCGGCCTATGACCAATGTTCAGGTAGCGAAGCGCCTCGGCCTTCCCATCTAGGGTTCCGGTAGGGTTCATGGGGCGGGTGCGGTCCTATCACCTTCCTCGCCGCAGAGGCATAGTCGCCCTCCTGCTATCCCGGTTGACCGGCGGCCGACCTGCCGCCGATCCACTTCGCAGCTGCGGCATTATGGTGGCACAGCAAAGGCCGACTGCCCGGATCGATGCCGGCCGATTGGAAGGGTGACACCCGCCCGAAAGGCACCTTGCCGAAGGTCTTGGGTCATAGGATTGCCTCCTCCCCCAGACTGCCGGTGCGGGTGGAAGAAGAGCTTGGGTATACGCCGAAAAACACCCGGAACACGCCCTTTACAGGGTTGATCCGCCGCATTTCCGCGGCCACATTAACATTGTCGAAAGGACGCAGTTCCTTGAGACACCGGGCAAATACCAACCCAACAACAAAACAAAACCAGCCAGAGCCGAAGCGACGGACGATATTCCTGCGTCCGCCGATGGACAATCGCCTCTAAGGCGACCCCGCCATGGGCCCCGACATGGGCCGGCCTTCGAAAAATCGGCCGTCCCAGGAAGCGTTGGAGAGGAGGCATTCGCGTGCTGAAGAAACTGCTGACCGGTGAAAACGCCAGCCTGACCCGCTACATCGAGGAGTCCAAGCGCTTTCCCATCCTTGCGCCGGACGTCGAACGCGACCTCGCCGTCGCTTGGCGGGAACGCGGAAGCCCGCAGGCCCTGGAACAGCTCGTGGGCAGCCACCTCCGCCTCGTCATCAAGATCGCCCGCGGCTTCGGCGGCTATGGCCTGCCGCTGGTCGATCTGGTCGCCGAAGGCAATGTCGGCCTGATGCAGGCGGCCCAGAAATTCGATCCGCAGCGCGGCTTCCGTTTCGCCACCTACGCCACTTGGTGGATCCGCGCCGCGATCCAGGAATACATTCTGCACAGCTGGTCGCTGGTGAAAATGGGCACCACCGCCGCGCAGAAGAAGCTGTTCTTCAACCTGCGCCGCCTGAAGAGCCAAATGGCCGAGTTGGAACAGGGCGACCTGTCGCCGGAGACAGTGGCCACCATCGCCGCCGAGTTGGACGTTCCGGAGACCGAGGTTGTCGAGATGAACCGCCGTCTGGCCGCCAACGACAGCTCGCTCGACGCTACCCTGTCGACCGACGGCGAGACCAACTGGCTGGAACTGCTGGCCGACGATCGTCCCACCCAGGACACCATGCTGGCCGATGCCGACGAACTGGCGCTGCGCCGCCGGCTGGTCGGGCAGGCGCTGGACCGGTTGGATGCCCGTGAACGCCGCATCCTGTTCGAGCGCCGCCTGAAGGACGATCCCTCGACGCTGGAAGCACTGAGTCAGCAGTTTTCGGTGTCACGCGAACGGGTACGCCAGATCGAGGTGCGGGCTTTCGAAAAGCTCCAGAAGGCGGTGCTCAGCGCCGCGCAGGCCCTGCGCCGTCCGGCCACGCCGATGGTGGCCTGACCCATCCGATTGCCCCGTCAGGCGGACGCGATGCCTGACGGGTGTCTTGCGGAGCCGGCCAGCCGGCTGGCCACCGCATCGTTGCGGCGGGCATTCCGCCCGCCAGTTGCCTCCAGACCTGTCACCTTCACGCCGGCGGCGCCCCTGGCCCGCCGGCATTTTCTTGCGTGGACAGACTATCGCTCGATCGCCGTCGGTTGTTGTTCGTTACCCCTATTGCCGCTTTTGGGTGCTGTGCGACAAAGTGACCGGTTCAAAGATGCGAATGCTTGCGCATGATGTGCGGCTCGCGGGAAAGATTGCATTTTCTCCAATACTTAGTACGCTAGTCATATCTCAAATGGGAGAGGGGCTCCATGTCGCACGCTGCCCAGACTCAATCGATCATTGACCGCATCACCTTCCTGCGCATCGACGAGGCGACGAAGGCTACGCTGCGGGAGTTCCAGCCCTATCTGGCGCAGCGCATCGATCAGATTCTCGAGGAATTCTACAGCTATCTCCGTTCGGTGCCGCAGGTGGCACCGATGCTGGTCAATCCCGCGGTGACCGGCCGGGCGCGCGAACTGCAGAAGCAGCATTGGCTGCGCAACGTCTTCACCGGCACCTTCGACGAAGCCTATGTCAGCCAAGTTCTTAAGATCGGGCAGACGCATCAGCGCATCGGGCTCGAGCCGCGCTGGTATACCGGCGCTTACTGCTTCACCCTGAACAAGCTGATCGAGCTGGCCGCCCAGATCCATCGCAAGAAGCCGGAAAAGCTGTCGCAGCTGCTCCAGGCCATCAACAAGGCGGTGTTTCTGGACATGGATCTCGCAACGTCGGTCTATATCGATCTGAACACTGCGGCGATCATCGCGCGGGAACTGGGCAGCACTGCCGACAGCTTCGAGCGTGAAGTCAAGGGCGTGGTCCAGGCGGTGGCGAGTGCAGCCCAGCAGTTGCAGGGTACCGCACAGGCGATGAGCCGCACCGCTGAAACGACGAGCGAGCAGTCGACCCAGGTCGCCGCCGCCGCAGAAGAGGCGTCCGTCAACATCCAGACCGTCGCTGCGGCGGCGGAGGAGCTGACCGCCTCCATCGGCGAGATCAGCCATCAGGTGACCCAATCGGCCGCCATCGCCAACGCCGCGATGACGGAGGCCGAACGGACCAACGCCACGGTGCAGGGGCTTGCCGACGCCGCCAGCCGCATCGGTCAGGTGGTGAAGCTGATCCACGACATCGCCAGCCAGACCAACCTGCTGGCGTTGAACGCCACCATCGAAGCGGCGCGCGCGGGTGAAGCCGGCAAGGGCTTCGCGGTCGTGGCGAGCGAGGTGAAAAGCCTCGCCAACCAGACCGCCAAGGCGACGGAAGAGATCAACTCTCAGATCGGGGCCGTCCAGGGCGCGACGCAGGAGGCGGTTGGCGCCATCCGCTCCATCTCCGGCACCATTGCGCGAATCAACGAGATCTCCACCTCCATCGCCACCGCCATGGAAGAACAGGGTGCCGCCACGACCGAGATCGCCCGCAATGTCCAGCAGGCCTCGATCGGCACCCGCGAAGTCAGCGAGACCATCGTCGCTGTGAATGCTTCCGCCAACAACGCCGGCGAAGAGGCCCGTGAGGTTCTGGAGGCGACCAACGAGCTGTCTCGCCAGTCCGGCACTTTGCGGACGGAGGTCGAACGCTTCCTTGCGCGCGTCCGCGCCGGCTGATCCGATCCACCGGTCTGGAAATGAAAATGGCGCGTTCCACGGAGCGCGCCATTTTCATATGGATGCCTTGAACTCAATCCGCCCGGACAGGGCGGCTCACGGCATCGTGCGAACGACCAAATCGCTGACCGGAATATTCTCGGCCTGAGCGGCACGACGAACATCGTCGGCGCTGCGCCAGTGGCTGCGACCGCCCAGGCTGGTGAGAACACCGCCACGCATCGCCACGAACAGACCCGTACGCCCCAGATTGACAATTCTCATCATGATTTTCCCCCGCCCAATTTCGCGCATTTTAGCGACTTTGCTTGAATTCTCTTTCTGGAAGAAGCAACCCTCTATCCAGAAGGAGTATCAGCACACATCAGGTTGCGTCAATAAGACTTCCGTCATTCAACCGTCTGACGATTTCATCGTCTACTCTTCACCCGGAGACCTCAACTTTCATCCAGTTACCATCCTCCATCAATTTATCTTTATTTATTAAAAATTTTAGCGATTTTCGCGGTATCCTTGGCATGGCTCCGCCTGTCCAAAAGCCTTATCCCGACCGCGCCGCATGGGAACGACAGTGTGCCGTGTAGGGTTGTCACCGAAAGCCGCTGTCCAATCGACGGCATGCAGCGGGGAAGAACCTGCGAGGCATCGGCATCATGGCAACTGCACGCCGCCGCACCGGCACCTACGGTACGGCCAACAACGACAGCCTTGGCACAGAGTCGGAAGAATGTGACGGCAAACGCGCCATCCTTGCTCTGCCACTCACGATCCGTCCAGCACGGCAAGAGGATTTGCCGGCCCTGGAGTGGTACGGCTTGCACACCCCACATCGCGAGATCATAGCGGGTGCCTTCCGTCTGCAGGAAAGGGGCGACGGCTCCATGCTGCTGGCCGATGTCAACGGCTTCCCAGCCGGCCAAATCTGCATTGATTTCCTGCGCAAGCGGCCGAGCGGCCGGGCCACGCTGTGGGCACTACGGGTGTTCCAGCCGTTCCGAGGACTGGGCATCGGCGGCCGGTTGGTGCGGGTGGCCGAACGGGTCGTGATCCAGCGTGCCGTCCCCTATGCCGAGTTGGGCGTTGACCGCGACAATGCCGGCGTCCTGCCCTTTTATGAGCGGATGGGATACGAACATTGTGGCCGGGAACGGGGCCAGTTCCTCTACCATACGCCTGAAGGACGGCTGGTCCGCGTCGCCATCGACCAATGGCTTCTGCACAAGCGGTTGGCTGAAGGTGCTGAGCCCGCCACCGCAGATCCCGACAACGGTCGTTGCCTGCGGCTGGCGGGAGACTGACCGCTATTCCGCCGCCAGTGCCGCGCCGTCCGGAAGGGGCACCAGCCGGGCCGCCCGCCTGCGCGGCAGGAAAATGCGGGCGCCATCCAGGATGTTGCCCAGTTCGCCCATCGCATCGACCGCCATGCACAGCGCCACCGGCGGAAGCCAGCGGTCGAACAGTTGCGCCGCCACCTCCGCATCGCCGCCCTGCACCGCGGCCAGGGAATCCAGCAAGGCCGCCTCGTCCGCACTGATGCGGCTGCAGGCCGGGCAGCGGATCTCCGGCTTGCGGGCGCCCGCCACGGCGAAGGTACCGAGCAGCGCAAACAGTGGCAGCAACGCCGTGTTCGGCACACCGGCCACATTCAGCCCGATGCGCATCGACGCCATTGCCCCCGCGGTGCCGGCACGGAACCACTGTCGGATGCCGGTCAACAGCGCCCGTTCGGCCGTCGTCAGGTCCGTCACAGTCCAGGGCGACGGCCGCCCTTCTTCCATCGTCCCGCACATGCCGCAGCTCCTTCATCCGGTTGCAGGACCATCCTAGCGCCTCTCCATTCTAATTGCGAGTAATTATTATTTGCGTGTTTCGCTGTGACAAAAATCGGGCGCCTGTGACAGCGGGAATGCCGGAAAGGTCGCGTTAACGAACCGCGGCAATCCTGAACCGACTCGCAGTACAGGGGGATCGGTGGGGATGATTCGGACACTACGGGGAGCTGTTCTCGGACTGGTCACGGTGATCGGAATTGCTGTTGCGGCGGGCTTGACGGTGGCCCATCCGGCGGCGGCCCAAATCGTTCTGAAGTCCGCCTATGGGGAGGCGTCGCTGGCCGGCCCGGCCAAGGCACGCGGTGCGGTGGTTTGGAGCCACGGCCGTTCGGTGGACTCCGAGGATTCGGAGGCTCCCACCCCGCTCTACATGAAGGCACTGCGCGACGCCGGCTGGGACGTCTACCGGCTGGACCGCATGCGCGTCAGCGACACGCTGCCCAACAGTTCCCGTGCGCTCGCCAGCTATTCGGAAGCGTTGAAGGCCAAGGGCTATCGCCGGGTCGCCCTGACCGGCCAATCCTTCGGCGCCTTCATCTCGCTGATCGCCGCCGGACAGACCAACGCCATCGACTCCGTCATCGCCACCGCCCCTGCCGCCTTCGGCAACTTCACCGAAGCCTTTGATAGCTACCGCGAGAATGCAGCCCAGCTCTGGCCGATCCTGCGCGAGGTTCGCCGGGCGCGGGTGATGATGTTCTTCTTCCACGGCGACGATTTCGATCCGGGCGGGCGCGCCGAGCCGGCCCGCAGCATCCTGACCCAGCGCGGGCTGAGCAGCCTGATCGTCGACCAGCCGTCGCTGCTGACCGGCCATGGCGCCGCCAACACCGGCCTGTTCGTCCGCCGTTTTGGCGCATGCATCGTCCGCTTCGCCGAGGAACCGCCGACCCCGAATGATCCGCCCTGCGACGAATCCTGGGGCCGCAGCCCCAGCGCGGAACTGCTGCAGGCGGCCCTGCCCGCCAATGCGTCGGGTTCCGCCAGGGGCAACGACGCCACCGCGACGCTCCGCCCCTACATGGGCATGTGGTACGGCAGCTACATCAACGGCCGCGAGGTCGCGCTGTCGGTGGAAAAGGCGGAGGGCGACGCCGTCTATGCCGACTATGTGCTGGGCGCCGGCATGGAAGCCGACCAGCCCTTCGAGCGGGTGCGCCGCAAGGGCCGGATCGAGAATGGCGAACTGGTCTTCGACGAAAAGGGTCGCAACATCCTGCGCTACCGCCTGCGCCCCGACGGCCGCGTTGCCGCCAGTTGGCTGGACAAGGACGGCCACGGCCGGCTCGACACCGTGCTGCGCCGGGTGAACTGAGGTCAAGGGCGGCGGGTGTTCAGCACATCGCCGCCCTTTCCACTTTAGCCCTCTGCCAGGAAGTTGCGGACGATGGCGATCTGCTCGTCCGTCATCAGGGACGGGGCGTGGCCGGTGTTGGGGAATTCCACCACCCGCACCAGACCGGACGCCCCCGGTCCACGCTTCGCCATCCGCTCCGCTGTCTCGGCGCTCAACAGGTCCGAATCCGCGCCGCGCAGGACCAGCACCGGGCAACGCACGCGGTCCCACAGCGCCCACAGATCGACGTCGCCGATCGGCGCGGTCTTGAAGGCCTCTCCAATTGCGGGATCATAGGCAAGGCGGAAGCGGCCGTCGGGCAGCGGGCGGGCGCTGTGCTCCGCCATATGGCGCCAGCATTCATCGCTGATTGTGCCGAAACCCATCAGGACGAAGCGCAGGTAGGATTCCAGCGCCAGCAGATCCTCGAACACCGGATCCTTGCCGACATAATCGGCGATCCGCTGCAATCCGGCCTGTGCGATGAAGGGGCCGACGTCGTTGATGACCATCCGGCGGATCGGGCTGTTGGCCTGCGCCGCCAGCGTCATGCCGATCAGCCCGCCCATCGAGGTGCCGACCCAGTCGACCGTCTCCACCCCCATGCGGGCGATCAGCGCCACCATGTCAGTGCAATATTGCGGATAGCCGTAGAGCGCCGGCACCGGCAGCCAGTCGCTGCGCCCGCGCCCGACCACGTCCGGACAGGCAACGCGCCAGCCATCGGCGAGCGCCAGCGCCAGCCGGTCGAAGTCCCGGCCATTGCGGGTCAGCCCATGAACACAGACCGCGGTCCGCGCGGCATCGTCACGTCCCCACTGGGTATAGGCGATCTTGTGAAACCCGGCGGCGCTGAGGCCGAGGAGGCTGCGTTCGGACATCGGCACGGGCGGGCACTCCTTTTCGGGGGACGACTGACTATCCCTTTTTCGGCGATTTGACGCCGCGTGGCAACTCCGCCTCCGCATCGCGTCCTGCGGCAGCGCGAATGGCGGGCAGCGCCGAAGACGGTTCCGCCACCGACCGGTCGAACGGATGCCGGACGTTGTCGTAAATGCGGCGGATGACACGGACGTAGTTGCGCGTCTCCGCATAGGGAGGAACCCCCTTGTAGCGATCGACCGCCCGCTCTCCGGCATTGTAGCCGGCCAGCGCCAGCGTCACGTCACCCTGGAAATAGGCGAGCAGCCAGCGCAGATACTTCACCCCACCGGTGATGTTCTCCTTCGGGTCGAAGACGTCGCCGACACCGAAGCGATCGGCCGTGTCGGGGATCAACTGCATCAGGCCGGCCGCTTCCTTCGGCGATACCGCATCGGTGCGGAAGGCGCTTTCCGCCTGGATCACCGCCAGCACCAGAGCCGGGTCGATCCCGTATTTCGGCGCGATGGAGTTGACCAGTGCCACCACCTCCGCCGGAGGCGGGCCGATCTCACGCACCGGGCCGCCACCGGGACGGCACCAGGGACGAATGCGCCCCATGCGGCCGGGGACATAGTTGACCAGCCGCCGCGCCTCCGGATGCCCGCGCGAGGCGGCGGCGCGGAGCCACGCGGTGCCGAGCCGCCGGTCCTTGCGCACGCCCTTGCCGAACAGATAACGACGGGCCAGCCGGAAGGCGGCGTTTGCGTCGCCCTGCTCGGCCAGTTCACAATCGGTGGATTTTGACTTGAGCGAGGGCGGCGGCAGTTCGGCCACCGCGTCCGGTTTCGCTCCGGATTGAGCATCCGCCGCCGTGGCGATGGGTGCCGACGCGATACAGGCGACCAACAGCGCCAGCGCAATCAGCGGCACCCTCACGACACGGCGAATCAGCAAACCTCAACCCTCCTGCGAACCTGCAGCATTCTGCGGGAAGCGGAAGTATGGTGTTGCAACCTACCGACGACAAGGGCGCGTCAAGGTCCGCGGCGGCGGCGTCCCTGCTTCTTCGGAGCGCCTTCCGGAATGCCGCGGCCCTGGCGGGCACTGCTGATTCCGATGCTGCCGGGGGTCTCCAGCCCCAAATCCATCGCCTCCAGCCGGCGCAGTTCGTCGCGCAGGCGGGCTGCCTCTTCAAACTCCAGATCGGCGGCGGCGGCGCGCATGCGCTTTTCCAGATCGGCGATGACGTTCTTGAGGTTGTGCCCAACCAGCTCGTTGGCGTTCAGGCCGGTCTTTACCGTTACATGGTCGCCACGCTCGAACACGCTTTCCAGGATGTCGCCGATGGCCTTCTTGACCGATTCCGGCGTGATGCCGTGTTCAAGGTTGTAGGCCATCTGCTTCTCGCGGCGGCGCGCCGTCTCGTCGATGGCGTACTTCATGCTGTCGGTGATCTTGTCGGCATAGAGAATCGCCCGCCCATCGACGTTGCGCGCCGCACGACCAATCGTCTGAATCAGCGACGTCTTGCTACGCAGATAGCCTTCCTTGTCGGCGTCCAGAATCGCCACCAGCGCGCATTCAGGGATGTCCAACCCCTCGCGCAGCAGGTTGATGCCGACCAGCACGTCATAGGCGCCGAGCCGCAGATCGCGGATGATCTCGATGCGCTCCAGCGTCTCCACGTCGGAGTGGATGTAGCGAACGCGCAAGCCCGCCTCGTGCATGTACTCGGTCAGCGCCTCGGCCATCTTCTTGGTCAGGGTGGTGACCAGCACGCGATAGCCCTTGGCGACCACCTCCTTGCACTCGCCGATCAGGTCGTCGACCTGGGTTTCGGTCGGACGGACGATCACCGGCGGGTCGATCAGGCCGGTCGGGCGGACCAGCTGCTCGGTGAAGACGCCGCCGGTTCGCTCCAGCTCCCATGGGCCGGGGGTGGCGGAGACGAAGACCGTCTGCGGCCTCATCCCCTCCCATTCCTCGAACTTCAGCGGTCGGTTGTCCTTGGCGCTGGGCAGGCGGAAGCCGTAATCGGACAGCGTCGACTTGCGCACAAGGTCACCGCGGTACATGCCGCCGATCTGCGGCACCATGACGTGGCTTTCGTCAACGATCAGCAGCGCGTCGCCCGGCAGATACTCGAACAAGGTCGGCGGCGGGTCGCCAGCTGCGCGGCCGGTCAGATAGCGGGAATAGTTCTCGATGCCGGCGCAGGAGCCGGTGGCCGCCATCATCTCGATGTCGAAGGTCGTGCGCTGCTCCAGTCGTTGGGCTTCCAGCAGCTTGCCCTCGGCGGCGAACTCCTCCAGCCGATCCTTCAGGTCCTTCTTGATTTGGTTGATTGCCTGATTCAGCGTCGGCTTCGGCGTCACATAGTGGCTGTTCGGATAGACGCGCACCGCCTCCAGCGCCGCCAGCTTCTCGCCGGTCAGCGGGTCGATCTCGTGAATGCCCTCGATCTCGTCGCCGAACAGCGAGATGCGCCACGCCCGGTCTTCCATGTGGGCCGGGAACAGCTCCACCGTGTCGCCGCGCACGCGGAACAGGCCGCGGCCGAAAGCGGCATCGTTGCGCTTGTACTGAAGCTCGGTCAGCTTGCGCAGTAGTTCGGGCTGGGCAATGACCTCGCCCTTGCGCAGATCGACGGTCATCTCCGAATAGGTTTCGACCGAGCCGATACCGTAGATGCAGGACACCGACGCGACGATGATGACGTCGTCCCGCTCCAGCAGAGCCCGCGTCGCCGAGTGGCGCATGCGGTCGATCTGCTCGTTGATCGAGGATTCCT